>CAZXCK010000001.1:0-21565 GCA_964639225.1 uncultured Anaerolineaceae bacterium
TCCCCTATGGGGCACAAATCGCTCTTTTCCTTTATGGAAGGGCGATTTTTGTTTTCGCCGTCATCATCTTCCCGTGAATCGCGTTCGTACAACTCAGCCCGAAGCACCAGCCATCGCTCAATGCCTTGTTCCTTCGCCTTGTTCCTTCAAACCGCTGCTAGCCGCTGCGGTCTGTTGAAGCGGATTAGGTGTGTTGACCTATGCAAAACCACCTGATTGGTGCTGTCGAGTGCATGCGGTCAGGTGTTACGGTGTAGGATGATAGAGGATGCAATGGTCATACCGGGAGCACGAGTATGGTTGAGCGTTTTGTGGACCGGCGGGATGCCGGGCGAGAACTGGCTGATGCCCTGAAATCCTACGCCAATCGCGACGACGTTGTTGTCCTGGGATTGCCCCGGGGTGGTCTGCCGGTAGCGTACGAGGTCGCCGATGCGCTAAAAGCCCCGTTGGATGTTTTCGTTGTGCGTAAGCTCGGCACGCCCGGTCACGAAGAAATGGCTTTTGGTGCCATTGCATCTGGAGACGTGCGGGTTCTGAACCGGGATGTTGTGGAGTATCTGGACATATCAGCCGATGCCATGGACGAGATCGAGGACCGGGAGCGACGCGAGTTGAAGCGCCGCGAATCGCTTTACCGCGATAGTCACACCATGCCCAGGTTGAATGACAATATCGTTATTCTGGTGGATGACGGGCTGGCGACGGGCGCAACGATGCGGGCCGCCGTGCAGGCACTCAAACAGCATAATCCAGCACAAATCATCGTTGCCGTGCCAACCGCTTCACGCGAGATATGTGATGAATTCCAGGACATGGACTCAGTCAATGAAACCATTTGCCTGTTAAAGCCAGATCAGTTTCAGGCAGTGGGTCAGTGGTATGAGCAATTTGAACAGACCACCGATGACCAGGTACGACATTTGTTGCAAAAGGCTCGTGAACGGGAAAACATCACATCATGATCCACCTGCTCGGGCAGTAACATCGAGGAAGGAACCGATGGATAGAATACATGCCGTTATCCACGGTCGCGTCCAGGGTGTCAATTTTCGTTCGACCACTCAACGCGAAGCGCAGCGACTGAAACTGGGTGGCTGGGTACGAAACAACCCGGATGGCACAGTGGAAGTCGTCGCCGAAGGTTCGCGCGACCTGCTCGAAGCATTCGAGGGCTTTCTGCATAACGGCCCGCTGGCCGCCGATGTCGAATCCGTTGATCTGTCCTGGCATGAAGGTACTGGGAAGTTCGATTATTTTAGTATCAAATATTGAGCGCCGGCAGAAAATTCCAATATGCCTGAACTGCCCGAAGTCGAAGCCGCACGTCACCTAATCGCTACGCATGCTCTGCACCTGAAAGTCGATTATGTTCAGGTCGAGGAACAGCGCGTGCTTCAGGTCACAAAAGAGAAGTTGTGGGGCAACATCACCAACCATGCGTTCGAAGCCGCCGATCGTCATGGCAAATATGCTTTGATACGGCTGGACAATAAAAAGTGGCTGGTCCTGCATTTTGGCATGACCGGAGACGTTGTGTATTATGACGACCCCGAAAAACAGCCCGAACACAGCCGCGTCATCTTTCATTTTCGAGATGGCAGCCGCCTGGCCTTTGTTAGCCAGCGTCTATTCGGTGCGATGTCGATTGCCCATGACAAGCAGGACTTTATCCAATCGAAGCAGCTTGGGCCTGATGCGCTCAGCCTGAGTTACAAAACTTTCCAGGCACAGTTGGCTGGACGACGCGGCATCGTTAAAACCGCGCTGATGGATCAGTCGCTGCTGGCTGGCATCGGTAATGTATACTCGGACGAAATACTGTTCCAGTCCCGGCTGCATCCGCGCAGTCTGGTACACAGCCTGAGCGAAAATCATTGCAGAACACTCTACGATTGCCTGAATTTCGTCCTGAAGACTGCGACCGAATGCTGTATCAGCGATGAACCGCTGCCGCATGACTTTTTGACCCCTCACCGTAGCCAGGGAGAAAGCTGCCCGGTGTGCCGGGGCGAGGTCGAACAGGTCGAGATATCTGGCCGCAACGCCTACTGTTGCCCCAATTGCCAGGAGATAATCTCATGATCCTGATCGGCACATCCGGCTGGTCATACGATCACTGGTACGGGTCGTTTTACCCGCCGGACACCGATAATCCGCTCAGTTTCTACACCGACCATTTTCGCACTGTCGAGATCAACAATTCTTTCTACCAGCTACCGAAGGAAGACACCTGGCGTGCCTGGCGTGACAAGACTCCCGACGGCTTCACTTTTGCCGTGAAGTCGAGCCGGTACATCACCCACATGAAGAAGCTTAAAGATCCGACAGACTCGCTGAAGAAGCTGCTAACACATGTCGATCTACTGGGGGATAAACTCGGCCCGATTCTCTTCCAAACACCGGATAATTGGCGCTTCAATGCCGATCGTTTAACCGCCTTCCTGGAAGCATTGCCCGGACACTATCGATACGCCTTCGAGTTTCGTGATCCCGACTGGCACAATCAGCGCACTTATGATCTGCTCAACCAGCATAACGCTGCCTTCTGCATCTACGAGTACGCAGGGTATACCGCTCCACGTGAAACGACTGCCGATTTTGTTTATATACGGCTGCATGGCCCAAAAGTCACGCCCTATGAAGGTGAATATGGCAAGCAGGCGCTGACGGGGTGGGCGGGGGCTATCACGGCCTGGGAGCGGCAAGACAAAGATGTTTACTGCTACTTCGATAACGACCAGGCAGGTTATGCACCACAGGATGCGCTGCGTCTGATTGAAATGACGACGGCAAAAGGAGGTGCATGAATGCCAGTGACTAACGCTGACATTGCCCGCGTTTTCTACGAAATAGCTGATCTGCTGGATATCAAGGATGCCAATCAGTATCGGGTGCGAGCCTATCGTAACGCCGCCAGCACGATCGAACGCCACCCGAAAAGCATCCCCGACATGCTTGAAGCTGGTGATGATCTGACCGAACTTGCTGGCATCGGCAAAGACCTGGCAGAGAAGATTGAGGAAATTGTCGAAACCGGTGGTCTGCAGCAGCTTGAAGAATTGAAGCAGGAGGTATCCCCGGAATTGGCCGAACTGATGTCTATTCCCGGCCTGGGTGCCAAGCGCGTGCAGCAGCTCCATGAGGAACTGGACATCTCCACCATCGCGGAACTTGAGAAAGCAGCCAAGGCGAACCGTGTACAGCAAATCCCCGGATTTGGTGAAAAGACACAGCAGAAAATTCTCGACAATATTCGCCACAGCGGCGAAAGACGAACATCGTGGTTCGCCGCCGAGCAAGTGGTCGAACCACTGGTTAACTATCTCAGATCTCATGACGCCGTCGATGCAATCACCGTTGCTGGAAGCTACCGGCGGCGTAAAGATACTGTCGGAGATCTGGACATCGTGATCGTCAGCGAAGATGGTGCCAGCGTGAGCCAGCATCTTGTCGATTACGACGCCGTGAATGAAGTCGTAGCTCAAGGCAAAACACGTTCGACGGTGATCCTGCGCTCTGACCTACAGGTGGATGTTCGTGTGGTGGCGGCAAATAGCTACGGCGCAGCCCTGCATTATTTCACAGGTTCGAAGGCGCACAATCTAGCGCTGCGGAATATGGCATTAGACCGCGATCTCAAAATCAACGAATATGGCATCTGGGATGGGGACGAGCAGATCGCTGGTCGAACCGAAGACGAGATGTACAGTTTCTTCGATATGCCGGTGATTCCACCCGAAATGCGCGAAAACCGGGGTGAGATTGAAGCCGCACGGTCAGGTAAATTGCCAAAACTGATCACCATTGATGACCTGCGTGGTGATCTCCACGCCCACACTGTTGGTAGTGATGGGGCAGCCACACTGGAGGAGATGGCCGAGGCCGCGCAGGCACGTGGTTATGATTACCTGGCGATTACCGATCATTCTCCATATATCTCGATCACACAAGGTATGGATGCCAGTCAGTTGGCGGCACAGATCGATCGCATCGACGAACTCAATGAAGGATTCGACGGTTTTCGTCTGCTGAAGGGCTGCGAGGTCGATATTCTGGAAGATGGGAGGCTCGACATGCCTGATGATGTTCTCGAACGTCTGGACTTGTGCGTGTGTGCCATCCACTCACGTTTTGACCTATCGCGCAGGAAGCAGACCGAACGTATATTGAAAGCATTGGACAACCCCAACACCACCATCATCGGGCACCCGACTGGACGGCGCATCGGCCAGCGTAAACCAATGGACATCGACATGGAACGTGTGATGGAAGCTGCCCACAAATGTGGTTGCTATCTCGAAATCAATGCTGACCCTGATCGCCTTGATCTGAATGATGTGGCTATCCACATGGCAAAGGACATAGGGCTGAAGCTGGCGATTGCCACCGACGCGCACAAACCGTCGGCGCTGGCTTATATGCGCTTTGGCGTTTATCAGGCCAGGCGTGGATGGCTCACTGCTGATGATGTCATCAACACCAGGACCTGGGATGACTTGAAAGGTTTGCTGGACAGAGGATAAGCCAATGACCAGGATCGAAAACATCGGCACGCCAGAGGAGGCCCGGCCAGTTATTGAAGATCTGCGCGAACAGATACGAGAGCACGATTACCATTATTATGTTGAAAATGACCCGCAGATCTCTGACTCCGAATACGATTCTCTACTACAGAACCTACAATCGCTTGAGGAACGCTTTCCCGAACTACGCTCTGTGGAATCGCCCACCCAGCGGGTCGGCGGTGAGCCGCGTGAAGATCTGGGCATTGTCGATCACCCTGTGCCCATGTTGAGCCTCGAGGCAGCCTACGAAGTCGATGCTGTGCGGCGCTTCGACAACAACTGCCGCGAGAACCTCAATGCCGATCGTGTCACCTATGTCGCCGAACCCAAATATGATGGTCTGTCGATTGAACTGATCTACGAAGAGCGGCGCCTGAAAACAGCAGCCACACGCGGGGACGGTGAACAGGGCGAGGATGTCACGCCAAACATCAGAACCGTCGGCGCTGTGCCGCTGGTTTTACGTGAAGATGCGCCGGATTATCTGGTGGTGCGGGGCGAAGTCTATATGCGCAAAGACGATTTCAACGATCTCAATCGACACTTAGAGGATCAGTCCTTCGCTAATCCACGTAACGCTGCCGCCGGTTCCGTACGCCAGCTTGACCCGAATATCACCGCTGATCGACCATTACGGATTATCTTCTACGAAGTTGTTAATCCATCCGACACACCAAGCCATTGGGAAACACTGCACAAACTACCAGCGTGGGGCCTGCCGATCGATGACGAACATCTCAGGCTGTGCCACAACGTAGACGAACTGCTTGAATATCATGCTGAAATGGCCAAACAGCGCGACGAGCTGCCTTTTGAGATCGACGGCGTGGTATTTAAGGTCAATGATTTCGCTGCTCGCGAAAAACTTGGCGTGCGCAGCAATAGTCCACGCTGGGTTATCGCTTACAAGTTCGAGCCACGCCGCGATACCACGCGCCTCAAAGAGATTCAGATACAGGTAGGACGCACAGGCAAACTAACGCCGGTCGCAATACTGGACCCGGTGCAGATTGGCGGTGTAGAGGTCAGCCGTGCTTCGCTGCACAATCAGAGCGAGATCGAACGGCGCGACATCCGCATCGGGGATACAGTGCTGGTCGAGCGTGCCGGGGATGTAATCCCGCACATTATCAGGCCAATGGAGGATAAGCGTGATGGCTCTGAGAAGAAGTTTAGCATGCCGGAGCAGTGTCCGGTCTGCGGCGGCGAAGTCTTCCTGAGTGAGGATCGCAAAGAAGCGCGCTGCACCAATATCAACTGCCATGCACAATTGCGCGAGCGGATCTCCCATTTTGCATCTCGCGAGGCAATGAACATCGAGGGGCTTGGCGAACGTCGTACCAGCCAACTCATTGATGCTGGGATAGTCGATTCACTGACCTCACTTTACAAACTCAAAGCCGATGACCTGTCCCATTTGGAAGGTTTCGGCAAGAAGTCGGCTCAAAATCTGTTGGATGAGATCGAAGCCAGCAAGTCCCGGTCACTGCATCGCTTCCTGTATGCGCTGGGGATACCGCACGTGGGCGTGCATCTGGCCCGCGTGCTGGCTACACGGTTCGAATCGCTCGATGATCTGATGCATGCCCCCGAAAACAACCTGCGTGCCGTTGCTGAAATCGGGCCAGAGATAGCCAAGAGCGTCACAATCTTCTTCAACGACAGGCAAAACCGCCAGATGATTGACGCCCTGCGCAACAATGGCTTGAAACTGGAAAACTCACTGGCGGGCGAGAAAGCCCAACCGTTAGCTGGGCTAACCTTCGTTTTTACGGGTGAGCTGGAACAATGGACCCGTGACGAGGCGCAGGCTCTGGTCGAGCGATTAGGGGCAAGGGCAACATCCAGTGTTAGCGGCAATACAGATTACGTCGTCATTGGCCGTAATCCCGGTTCGAAGGCAGATGCAGCGCAGGAATACAACATACCAACTATGGATGAAGACGAATTCAGCGCTTTTATTGAGACGCACGTCGGAGAGTAAGCCAATCTTCCGTTCGTATGAGATGACGCCCATCCACTGATGGTCCGGGTCGCCTCATCCAGGGTAGGGCAAAGAAACGCTCTCCCACCTCACGACTCGATAGAGGAGCGTTTTTGCTTTGCCTTATTCTGCCGGCAGCACGCGCGTTCTCTAATATACAAAGCGTGTCTACACGCTATGTGATGGCGCCCGAACCTCAACGCCGTGTCTGGCACCAAGAATATCCGCCGCGCGTGCGATCTCCATGTCTTTCTCTTCACTGGACCAATCCAGTTCTTCCGCCATGATGTCCGCCAGATCGGCAAATACTTCATCAGACAGATCACCCAGCCAGGCAATCAACGAGCGTCGCAGCACCAGATCGTCAATGTGGACGGCTTTTTCGCGGCGGATGAGATGAACGATCTCGCGCATAGTATATGCGGTCAGTCCGTTGATGGGGCGATCGTCACCATCAACCAGGAAAGTCGCAAACTCCTCAGCTCGCGTACCATAGCGATCAAACAGAGTCCTGATGTGGTCAACACTCAGGCCAGTTTTTTGACTAATCTCTTCAACCCACCGAGTCTGCGCTGATTCGGTTTGTGGATAATCCTTACCACCACCAATGGCCATATCGACCGTCGATCCCCGCCGAGGACGATCTAAGCGCCTGAGAACGTCATCCGTCGTCTGCTCAGAAAAGGCGCGGAACGAAGTCCATTTACCACCAACCAGCGACAGCACTGGATAACCCAGACCGCTCTCGGCTGCTTCGACTGGCCGGATACTATGATCCCGGCTGACGTTGCCGGTGTAGGATTTATCGCTGGCGGGCAACGGACGAACACCAGAAAAGTGGAATACAATCTGCGAGGGATCGACTTTGATTGATGGAAACACTCGCCGGCACATGGTCATGAAGTAGTCGATTTCTTCCTGATTGGTGATGGCGTCGTCCGGGTCTTCAATGCGAATGTCGGTTGTGCCAATCATAACCTTGCCCATAAACGGTAGTATGAGCACAATGCGACCGTCGTTGTTTTCGAAAAAGACTTCGTTACCGCTTATAGCCTCGTGAAGTTCCGGATTATCGAGGATGAGGTGTGAACCCTTGGTACCACCAATGAACCGTGTCTCTTTACCTAAATCGCGGTTGACAAAATCGATCCAGGGACCGCCAGCATTGACAACAACTTCTGGGCGAACATCCAGCGTGTCGCCAGTAAGCTCATCGCGCAGTGTCACCTTGCCGTCACCACCATCAACCGCGCTGACATAGTTTAATGCGTGGGCATCGGATGATAGCTGCTCGGTGTCGTCAATCAGGTCGACGCAGATACGCTCCGGTGTAGGCATCCATGAGTCATAATAAGTCGCCGCGCAAACGATGTCGGGATTCATCTTGGGGAATTTCTGCAGAGCGCTGCTGCGCAGCCTGAGTTTGTGGGTGGGCATCACGCGGTAGCGACTGGCAAAAATGTCATACAGAATAAGGCCCAGCTTGATGACAACGCCACCACGCTCCGCCGGTTTATCTCTCAGATTCAGGAATTTCAGCGGCGCATTAAACATCCCAGAGAACCACTTGAAGATCGGGATTGTTGTCGGTAATGGTTTGGCATAATGTGGCGCATTCTTCAGCATTAGATTGCGCTCAGTTAGTGCTTCACGTACCAGCCGAAACTCGGCATTTTCCAGATAACGAATACCACCATGCAGCATATGGGAAGAAGCCATACTGGCCCCAGATGCAAAATCCGCTCTATCTACCAGGAGCACCTTCACACCTTGAAGAGCCAGGTCACGAAATGTCCCAATGCCATTGATACCTGCACCAATCACCAGAACCGATATATCTGGGTTCCCTCGATAGTGGGCGAGTATTTCCTGTCTGTTCATGTCAGTCTTTTGACCTCTGGCATTAACTCAAGTGTGCATATGATTTTATCATATTATCAGGTGGTTGTGCTGAGCGGATGTCAGCCAAAGCTCATGATCACAGCAAAAAGAGGTTAACAGTACAGGCCAATACGCACCAATTAACTGGTTATTCAATCCAGTTAATGTGTAATGCGCATGACAAACTAACCGATTTACGTTATGATCTAAAACAATTCTGAAATAATGTTTCTACTGATGATATCGATATTACGCTGTCTGGGCGAACCACAAAGCCTGTATCTGATTGTTAGAATGTGTTTTGGGTGGGTTCAAGTTGTCGCGAGTGTTGCCCTGGGCATATCGCTCGCCTGGTTTGGTTAGTCCGGTATGAACATAAGGACTCAGGTCTATGAAGAAACTTATCAACCAGGTTGAGAATGTTGTCAAAGAAGCGTTAATGGGTGTCGAGGCCGCCCATTCAGATGTCGTTCGCGTTTTCTATGAACCTGACTTCATCGTTCGTGCAGATGCGCCTGTTAAAGGTAAGGTTGGTATCGTCTCTGGTGGTGGTAGTGGTCACGAACCCCTGCACAGCGGGTTTGTCGGGGTGGGAATGCTGGATGCGGCGTGTCCAGGAGAGGTATTCACCAGCCCTACGCCAGATCAGATACTTGCTGCCACGAGAGCTGTTAGCAGTGGGGCAGGGGTGCTTCATATCGTCAAGAACTACACCGGTGATGTACTGAACTTTGAGATGGCTGCCGAATTGGCACAGGCTGAAGGTATCAATGTCAGCAGTGTCATCATTGATGATGATGTCGCTGTTCAGGATAGTCTGCACACAGCGGGGCGACGCGGTGTTGGCATTACCATGCTTGCCGAGAAGATCTGTGGTGCGGCTGCGGAACGGGGCGACGATCTGACGACGGTGGTCGATCTCTGTCATCAGGTCAACACCAGTGGCCGTAGCATGGGGATGGCCCTGACCTCATGTACCGTACCAGCCGCCGGCAAGCCAACTTTTGATATCGGCAACAATGAAATGGAAATCGGCATTGGTATTCATGGCGAGCCAGGCCGCGAACGTTTGCCCATCACCACCGCTGATGAGATCACGGCAATGATGATGGAGACCATTCTTAAGGACCTGCCTTTCAAGGTTGGTGACGAGACGATTGTCATGGTAAATGGCATGGGTGGAACACCGTTGGTGGAACTTTACGTTGCCTATCGTAAAGTTGCAGAAATCTGCCAGGCACAGGGAATAACCATTTCACGCAATCTGGTTGGCAACTACATTACGTCACTTGAAATGGCAGGCATGTCGATCAGCATACTTAAAGTTGATGAACATCTAAAAGCGTTGTGGGATGCACCAGTGAGAACACCGGCGCTTCGTTGGGGAATATAGTTCTTTGCCACGCCTAACTAACGAGAGTGTTTCATGATCACGAAGCAAATTGTTGTAGACTGGATTAACAGCCTGGCTGAGATTTACCACGAAAATCGTGAATATCTGACCCAACTCGATGCAGCTATTGGAGACGCCGATCATGGCACCAATATGGTGCGAGGCTTTACTAAGGCTGTAGACAAAGTTGGCACAATGGAGTCACAATCAATTGGTGACATCCTCAAGGCTGTTGGGATGGTCCTGGTGAATTCTGTGGGCGGGGCCAGTGGACCGCTTTACGGCACATTCTTTATGCGGGCAGGGATGGCGATAGGCGATCAGGAACAACTGGATGCCCAGGCTGTTGTCAGCTTGTTCGAAGCAGGACTAGATGGCGTACTCCAGCGTGGTAAAGCCACGCCGGGCGACAAAACAATGGTTGACGCTATGGACCCAGGGCTTCGGGCATTAAAGGCAAGTATACATGCGGGGCAACCTATTGAGAGAGCATTGCAATCGGCAGCTTTGGCCGCCGAAGCAGGTATGAAGGCCACTATTCCATTGAAGGCGCAGAAGGGCCGTGCAAGCTATCTCGGAGAGCGCAGTATCGGACATCAGGACCCGGGAGCGACCTCGACATATTACCTGTTCAAGTCCGCCTATGATGTCTGGGGGAAGTCAACCGGTTAGCTGACAACCTAAAAAGCCAAAAAATAGGAGAAGGTTTTGTGGCTAAGTATGTAGGCGCAATCGATCAGGGTACCACCAGTACACGGTTTATGTTGTTCGATCATAGTGGTAGCGTAGTTACCAGCCACCAATTAGAGCATGAACAGATTTTCCCTAAGGCCGGTTGGGTTGAGCACGATGCTGAAGAGATCATCCGCCGGACGCAACAGGTGATCGATGGCGCCATGAAAAAAGCCGGTGCCCGAGCAACCGATCTGTCAGCAGTGGGCATTACCAATCAGCGCGAGACCACTGTAGTCTGGGACAAAAACACAGGCAAGCCATATTACAACGCAATTGTATGGCAGGATACCCGCACCGGCGAGATTGTCAATCGTCTGTCCCAGAACGGCGGCGCAGATCGCTTCCGCGACAAGACCGGCCTGCCGCTATCAACTTACTTTTCTGGCACAAAGCTGGTCTGGCTGCTCGAAAATGTGGATGGATTACGTGAGGCTGCCGAACGCGGTGATGCGCTGTTCGGCACAATCGACACCTGGCTCGTCTGGAATCTGACTGGTGGGGCAGGGGATGGAATACATGTCACTGATGTGACAAATGCCAGCCGAACCTTGCTGATGGACCTGAAAACACTCGATTGGGACGAGGAGATTCTGGCTGAGTTGAATATACCCCTTCAGATGCTGCCAGAGATTCGTGCCTCATCCGCACGAAACCCCTATGGTACGATAAAGGCCGGTGGCATCGCCGATGGGGCAGTGCTTACGTCTATTCTGGGAGATCAGCAGGCGGCTGTTTTCGGGCAGACATGTTACAGTCCCGGCGAGGCGAAAAACACCTATGGCACCGGCAACTTCATGTTACTCAACACAGGCACGGAGATCGTGCAATCCAGACACGGCCTTTTGACCACGCTTGGCTATAAGATATCCGACGAGCCAGCAGTGTATGCATTGGAAGGCGCTATTGCAGTGACCGGATCGCTGGTCCAATGGCTGCGAGATAACCTGAACATCATCAACACAGCTCCTGACGTCGAAAACCTGGCGCGTACGGTCAAGGATAATGGTGGCATCTATTTTGTGCCGGCGTTCTCTGGATTGTTTGCTCCATACTGGCGCAACGACGCGCGCGGTGCTATTGTAGGTATGACTCGATACGTAAACAAAGCACATCTGGCCCGAGCTGCTCTCGAAGCCACAGCCTACCAGACGCGCGAAGTTGCTGATGCCATGTACAAAGACTCAGGCGTGGAAGTCAAAGCACTGAAGGTCGATGGCGGCATGGTCTACAATGAACTGCTGATGCAATTTCAGGCAGATATTCTGGGCGTGCCGGTCGTGCGTCCCGTTGTCTCAGAGACAACGGCATTGGGCGCAGCCTATGCGGCTGGCTTAGCCACCGGATTCTGGAGCAACACCGAGGAATTGCGCAACAACTGGCAGGTTTCGAACCGTTGGAATCCGGACATGGATGAAAATACCCGTGAAGAACTTTACCGGAATTGGAAGCGTGCGGTTGAGCGCACCTTTAACTGGGTGGAATAGTTCCCAGCTCCATGATTCTCCAGGCTGCTGGACTACAATGCTCCAACAGCCGGTGGAGAGAGGTTGAATCAAACTAACATGGAAGAATCAATGATTGCCATTGTGCTGGTATCGCACAGTTACCACGTCGCAAAAGGCACCAAAGACCTTGCCGATCAGATGAGTCAGGGCAGAGTAAAAATACTGGCCACGGGCGGTGTTGACGAGAAGAATATCGGAACGAATGTCGAAAACATCTATGCCGCACTGAAAGCAGCGACTGCGCACACTGAAGATGGTGTTCTCGTACTGCTTGACCTGGGCAGCGCGGTATTGAGCACACAAATGGCAATAGAGATGCTCTCCGTTGATGAGCAGAGACGAGTGCTTATCAGCGAAGCGCCGCTGGTTGAAGGTGCTATTATTGCTTCAGTGGAGGCATCTCTGGGACACACGCTTGAGCAGGTGAATCGTGCGGCGGAAGCAGCAAATACAATGCGCAAGCTACCATAACGGAGACTCTCCGCCGTGAATAAAACTGTAGAGCTGGAGATAGTTGTTAACCATCCGGCGGGCCTGCATATGAGACCAGCCGCATTGTTCGTACAGACTGCAGCAAAATACAAAGCCGATATTCAGGTATGTAATGCAACGCGCGCGTCGGGTTTCCAGAACGCCAAAAGTACAATAGCGGTCATGATGCTCAGAGTGACCTGCGGTGACAGGATCAGAGTCCAGGCCAATGGTCCAGACGCCAACGAAGCGATAACAGCACTCAGGCAACTCGTCGAAAACGACTTTGCTGTCTGACGGAAACAGCGGCGCATTCCGCCGGGTATTGGTTATTCAGTTTACTCATGATAAGGGCACTTATCAGGAACTAATGGCTACCAGCGAGCATCAGGAAATGTATTGACTCCTGCGTGTGTGCCAACATGCTTATACATCTGAAATCCTGTAAATGGATGTCCAAGAATGCCATCATGAATTGCCCAGGCGCGACCGCGTATAGTTTTCCATGTGTCAGGGTGTCTGAACGGATTATCTGGTGTCAGCTTATTGTAGAGTTCACCGCCCGGTCGAAACTCGCGGTCAATGCGGACCATCTCCTTATAACCCCGCAGATAGCTAAACCCATAACGTTCAAAAACAATAGCGTTACTGTAAGCCAGCGGTTCGATGAAAAATTTGTCATGTCCCATCTTTGCAACAAAATCCTCGAAGATTGGAACTGACTGCTTGAAGACACGCATACCTTTGCGAATCTGGCCGGGAGCCAGGCCAGCACGCATGGCAGAAAGTTCAGCAGGAATATTGCGGCTTTCGGTTCCGAACTGAGTCGGATTACCTTGTGAGTCGATGTCTGTGTTAAACCGGGGTGCGTCCGGATCATTGACAACAACCAGCAGAACGATCAGTTGATTGTTGAAAGTGTCAGCCATATTGAGGTACAGCATCGGATCAAGATCATTGGCACGACGCTTGACAATAATCTCTACTGCGCGAGTACCCTCAGGACAGCGAAAAGTGACGATCGGGTTATCATCGACAGCAACGCGCAGAGTCTTACGGTCAATGCCATAACGACTAAACAACCAATCTGGCAGCAGTGTTCTATATATAGCGTGCTTCTCTGCTTCAGGGAGTTTGTTGATTCCGCGTATGGAGTCTGGCCACGGTACATCGGTCATGTGTCTACCTGTCTTTGAGCATACGTCGAATTTCCCGATCCGCATCTCTTTTAGCGATTGTTTCACGCTTATCATGCAAACGCTTACCACGCGCCAGCGCTATTTGAACTTTCGCCAGTCCACGTTCAAGGTAGACCTGAGTTGGCACAATTGTATAACCACGCTCCTGCACTCTGGAAATAATGCGTGCGATCTCCCGCTTATTCAGCAGAAGTTTGCGTGGACGTAGCGGGTCATCGTGGCCAAATATACCCGCCTGTTCGTACGTGGCAATATGGACATTAACCAACCACAACTCCCCTGCCCTCGCCTGCACATAACCTTCCTGCAAGCTAACCCGGCTGGCCCGAATTGACTTGATTTCTGACCCCATCAGAACAATACCAGCCTCAAAAAACTCTTCCAGATGATATTCATGATGGGCCTTTCTATTACGTGCAACGATTTTCCGGCCAGATTCCTGTGATTTAGGCATCACTTTACGCTTTCATTCAGTTTCAAGTATCTGATCCGATAATAGCCTGACAGCTTCACCAAACTCAATGTCCCGTCCAGTCTGGTCGGGTATCATCTCAATATCTGGTTGCAGGCCAACGCCTTCCAGGGCATGTCGCCCAGGTGTAAACCATTCAGCAGAGGTGATGTGAATTGCGGACTCATCAGACAGTTGGAAAATATGTTGAATAGTCCCTTTACCATATGTCTGTTGTCCAACAAGCAGGCCACGCCCTCGGTCCTGAATCGCACCGGCCATCAACTCCGCAGCACTTGCTGTGTCACGATTTACAAGCAATACGAGTGGCAGATCAACAGCCTCTCCACCTGATTCTGCCTCAAAAGTGCGCTCATTGTCCCTGGTGCGCTCATACAGGACCACGCCCCCATCAAGGAATATACTGCCTGTACTAACAGCCTCGTTAAGCAAACCACCACGATTGTCGCGTAAATCAACAATGAGACCTTCGATGCGCGCTTCACGGAGTTCTGCAACCGCTTCTTTCATCTCTTCCGGCGTGCGACTGGTGAAATTGAGTACCTGTAGGTAACCTATGCGTTCGTCCTGCTGAACAACGCGCCACAACACAGACGGAACATTGATGACATCAAACAAGACAAAAACAGTTGCCTCCGTGCCATCCTCTCGAATAATGCTGATCTCAACGCCATTATTCTCTCTTACTTCACCGCGTAGCATCTGATCAATAGCATCCGGTTGGTCTTCTGGCTGAATTGGCTCTCCATTGACACGCAAAAGTATATCCCCATCGCTTATGCCCGCCTGTGCAGCCGGGCTACCAGGATATGGATACAGAAGATATTGTCCGGCAACATTGCGATTGACCTCGACACCAATACCACCATAAGTTCCGGCCAGTGCGTCGGCTTCGCTTCGCGCCACAACAGGTGGAATCAGATAAGTCTGTGAGTCCCCCAAAGCACCCAACACACCCCTCACTGCCGCGCGCTGACGCTCCTCATAAGCTGGTTGCTCGCGCAAATAGTGATTGTCAAGTAAACTCTGCACTTCGTCCACCAGAGGATAGCCGGAGGCATCTGCATCGATCCTCGAATTTGTGGCAAACACTGGAGCCATATCGACGAAATCGCGCACAATGAAGCCAGCACCGAACACAGCCGCAAACGAAAGCCCGACAAATGCGCCTATTAGCACAGCCCGACCATATTCTTTATACAATTTCACTGAAGCTTTCACTCGAATCCACTTGTATAATTGTCGTAGGTAGACAAATTCTATCATCCTAAGTGGTGGTTTGCACCACTCAACATATGCGCTGAGAAGGCCAGTAAATGAATGTAAAACACGATCCACCGCTGATTCTTGTTGCCGACGACCAGAAACCTACAGCGGTAATGCTGGAACGAGTCTTTGAGTATGAAGGTTATCAGGTCGAGAGCGTCTATGACGGTATCACGGCTGTGCAGGCTGCGCAGACCATGCTGCCCGATCTGATCCTGCTTGACATTAACATGCCTGGGCTGAATGGATTCGAAGTACTTAAGCGGCTGCGGGACAATCCGGCTACAGCCAGTATACCCACTATTCTGATAACCGCGATGAGCGAGCTTTCAGATGTTGTACATGGCCTGAAACTGGGCGCAGACGATTATCTGCGCAAGCCATTCCACCCACAGGAACTGCTGGCACGCGCACAAAGCAAAATGAAAGCGCGTAAGCTTGAAGAAACGCTTCAACGCCGTACAAAAGAACTGGAGGCCTTGTTACGGGTCAGCGAGGAGTTGAGCCAGCATCTCGAAGTTGATGACCTGCTCAATTTCATCCTGTACCTGGTAACCGACCTTCTGCCTTATCACGTAGCCGCGATTTACTACCTGGATGAACAACTGCGCATAAAAGACTATCGTACACAGCGCAAAGACCAGCAGCCGATCGAAAGGCTGCCAGATGATGAAGCTCTCATCGACAGAATGTACCAGATTGGCCATTCCATCTTATGGCCCACCGACACGCCACTGATCCCTGAATTCGAGAGCGGTCTCATCGTACCTATGCAGCACGGGGGACAAATGCGTGGTTTGCTGTTACTGGTCAACGATGGGCCTTACGATGACAACCATCTGCAACTGCTGAATGGCATCAGCCGACAGGCTGCTCTGGCTCTACACAACGCAGAGTTCTATGTTCATCTGGAGGACATGGTAAGAGAACGCACTGTCGAACTTGAGTCGGCTCAGCAAATGCTGGTGCGTTCAGAAAAACTGGCCTCAGTGGGCCGGCTGGCAGCTAGCGTCGCTCACGAGATCAACAATCCGTTGCTGCCTATTCAGATCAATCTGGACGACATGTTAGAGGACATCCGTGCTGGCATAGGTATTGACGAAGAAGCCGTCATACGCACTCAGGAGAGTGTCGAGCGCATCAGGTTTATCGTTAATCGCCTGTTGGAATTTACGGGCAACCGCCAGACTGAGAATTCTGAGATGCACCCGATCAACATCAACAAGGTGATCCAGGATATTGTGTCACTTAACCGAAAATTCTTCGAGCAGTCCAACGTGCAGATTGAGGTTGAACTCTCAGACTTGCCACCTTTCTATGGCAGTAAGTATCAGTTGGAACATGTCTTTATGAATCTGGCGCTAAATGCAAAGGATGCGATGCCAAAAGGTGGGCTGTTGCGCTTCCGGTCCTGGTATGATAATAGAGATATCGTTGTTGAAGTCGAAGACAGCGGTTGCGGCATATCGCAGGAAATCATCGACAATATCTTCGAGCCATTTGTCTCAACTAAAGAACAGGGCAACGGATTAGGTCTGTTTATCAGCTACGGGATCATCGAAAAGCACAATGGCTCCATCGAAGTTGAAAGTGAAGTCAACAGAGGCACCCGGTTTATAATAAAACTGCCCTATCAACAGTAGATAAGGCAGTTTTGTCTGTTATTGGGTTAACTGCAACAATCAGCCGATCGCGCGCCATTGGCTGCGATAATCATCCTGATCGATTGTGCCATCGGCGAAGGCCTTTGCTGCCGAGACACTCACAGCCAGCGTGTTGATCGACGAGCCATCCTCACAGTTAATGAGGCGAACGCCAACCCCTTCCACACTTTCCGGGAGCCGCTCGCTTTCAGTGCCAGCGGTCAGCATAACCTGGTTAATAGACTCTCTCAATTGATCGCCAGCTTCACTACACACAGACACAATCAGCGTCGGGCCAAACTCCGCAGTCTGAATGATCTCCGTCGTATCGCTGAACAGATCTACATCTCCCTGCAGCGCGACAACAAGCGCGTTGAAGTCTGTAGAAGTAGCATCGGCATCACTTGCCTCAGCTTCAGAATCCACATCGGAGCCAGCATCAGCAGCCTCTTCAGTTGCCGGATCAATTGGCGCTTCGTCGCTGGAGTCTGATTCTTCAGTTGCTACTGACTCTGGTGTCTGGGATGCATCTGAGGCGAGCGGCGTTTCGGTGATATCATCGGGTTCGTCGGAGACGTCAGGCTCTTCTGTCTCTTCAGAATCCAGTACACCCGTTTCTTCCGCGATTTCCGTATCGGGTTCGATGTCGTCGGTCTTAGTGGCTTCTGCATCAACCTCCGGCGTAAACGCTTCGACAGGCGCCATTACTTCCTGCGTTGGTGTTGCCTCTATCTGTGCGATCTGCGTAGGTTCAGGATCATCACCACCGCCAAACGGATCGAGTATAAAGAGCAGCAGTACGATTAGAACAATCAGTAACGCCACGAGCAGTAGCGGACGCAGACGAGACCGGCGAGCTGCAGGAGGCTCCTCCTCGTCATCGTCAAGATCAAAGTCATCATCGTCAAAATCCAGATCATCATCTGCTGCGGTTGCTGCTGCCGGCAGATCACTCGCCGACTCTGGTTCGGCCTCAATCTGCTGCTGAAGTTCGGCAACGCCGGGATAATCTGGCGATAACTGTTGGACGCGCTCAAGTGCCCGCCGTGCTTCTGCAGCGTTATCGACTGCATGTGCATACAACCACCACACATCGGGATTGTCCTGATCTTGCTGCAATAATGGTTCCAGAATGAGCCGCGCTTCATCCAGGCGGTCCATCTCAATAAGTTCATAAGCTCTTGCAAGCGATTGATCCCTAGGATCGCTCATAGTCCCCGTTTCTCCTGTTTTCAATTCAGGATCTAAAGCGGTGAAGCTAAACCATTCTTAATTATAGGCAGTTTACACCACAAGTAGAAAATGTAGCAAATTAAGCCATCTCGATTTTCGCCTTATGAGGCATCCTATCCTATAATCAGGTTAGTGTGAAAAAAGCGCATTGTGGTCCCAACGCCACAATGTACGCAAGCCGATAACCGAATATAAGAGATTCATTGATCAAGCGGCGATGAGACGTCAGGTTAGCAAAGCTGATGCGCCTTATAATCAGGTTAAGCGCTGCTCAATTGCTATTCATCAGGAAGGCCCTCAAATGAAAAACTATCTGCGCGCTAGAAAGTTCGCATTGTTCTTTGTGACAGCTTTGCTGGCGCTATCAGTGAGTGCATGTAATTTGTCGAGTTCGCCGGAGGAGCAAACCGAGCTGACTGCGGCACCGACCAATACCAGCATTCCAAGCCGTACCCCCTCCACTGCGTTGACTTCGCTACCTATCCCTACACGACAGGCTCAGGTGCCAACTTCGCAGGTACCAACGGCTCAAATACCGACGGCTCAGGTATTCCCGACATTTCCATTTATGCCCAGGCCAACCAATACACCATCGATTCCAGGCAGTGTATTTATTCTGTCACCAATATCTGGGAATGTTGTCTCCGGAAACGTCCAGGTGATAGGTTCAGCCACTCATCCGAATTTCCTGCAATTTCAACTTGAATACGGGCCAGACCCCAACCCAGGCAATCTATGGTTTCCGATCACCGGCGCGGTTCAGTCACCGGTGAGCAACGGTTTGCTGGGTATATGGAATACCTCAATCGTCCAGGACAGCATTTATCAACTCAGGTTGCGGGTTTTCCTGCGTAATGGTACTGAATGGGGGAATGTCGCGGTTAACAATATCCGCGTGCAAAATCAGGCCCCTACCCCAATCCCGACCAATACCCCCCAGATAGCAAGGCCCATCGCCGCTTTCAATCTGGACCGCACAACGGGTACCGCCCCATTGGTGGTGCGCTTCACCAATCAATCCACCGGGCAGATCACAGCTTATAGCTGGAACTTTGGCGATGGCAGCACCAGTAATCAACAGAACCCCACGCATACTTTCCAGGCTCCTGGCACTTACAATGTCGTACTGACAGTCAATGGGCCTGGCGGCACATCCAACGTATCGCGGCAGGTTAACGTCCAGAGCGTCGATCCGCCGGTAGCGGCGTTCACGGCCAATCCTGTAAGCGGGACCGCGCCATTGAATGTTAGCTTTACCAGCCAGTCCACAGGTCAGATCAGCCGTCACGAATGGAACTTTGGCGACGGCAGCACCAGCACTGAGACCAATCCAAGCCATGAGTTCACATCTGTTGGCACGTACAACGTCATCCTGACGGTAAGCGGCCCTGGTGGATCATCATCGGTTGTGCGGCGCATCACCGTCCAGGACACACTGATACCGCCACCCAGCGCATCATTCCGACCTTCGCAGGCAGTGGAAGGAAATGTCCCACTCACCGTTGATTTCGAGAACACCTCCTCCGGTCAGTTCGAATCGTTCGAGTGGGATTTCGGAGACGGCACCACCAGTACCGAGCCCAATCCGACGCACACCTATACACAAAGCGGCAACTATCAAGTCAGCTTGCGCGTGTACGGCCCAGGCGGGCAGGATGTTGCTTCGATACCAGTGCGGGCAGTGCAGCCACCAGATGCGCCCATAGCCAGACTTGACGTTGAAGGCGATACAACCGGACGCGCTCCATTCAGTGTGACATTTATTAACCGTTCTGAGGGGCAAATCGACAACTATCTGTGGGACTTTGGCGACGGCCAGCAAAGTGACAGCTCGCAGGAGCGCGTTGTCCACGAATTTGCAGCACCTGGAACTTACACGGTAAACCTGACCGTAGCTAATGAAACTGGTGGAAACACAGCCGAGCGCACGATCAACGTACTCACACCCTTAGTTGAACCGGATGCCCTGTTTACTGCCAGCCCGTTGAGCGGACCAGCCCCTCTGACAGTCGAGTTCAGTAACCAGTCGAGTGGCGATAACCTCACGTTTTCGTGGGATTTTGACACGGGTGACACCAGCGATGATCCCGGCCCACTCATCAACTATACCTTCAACGAATCCGGAGTCTATACTGTAACCCTGACCGCGACCAACGCCGATGAGAATTTGTCGGACACACATGAGGTCACTATTGAAGTCGGCGATGAGGTTGTTATTGTCGAACCTCTGGAAGCCTCTTTCATTGCCCGACCCGACCCGATGACACCATTCGGCTTTATTCTTGAAGGTTCGGCGACGGGTGGAAGCGGCGAATACAGCTACATTTGGGACTTCGGAATTGAAGGAGCAGCGCCGGGCAGTGGCCAGACGACCAGTGTCATCTACCCATCCGCAGGAACATACACCATCACACTCACTGTAGATGACGGCGAGAACACAGCCAGCGTCCAACAGCAGGTAACACCTCTGTCTGCCTCCTTTGTGGCCACCATCTCCCCGGACGATCCGCTCACAGTTCTCCTGAATGCGAGTGCTGCCGGGGGTACAGGCCAGTACTCGTATTCATGGGATTTCGGTGCCAGTGGACTGCCCGAAGGTAGCGGGCAAGCAACCAACGTTACCTACGATCAGCCTGGCACATATACAATCAGTCTGGCGGTACGTGATGGCGTCAGTGCGCCAGTTGTTGTCCAGCAGTCCGTGACTGTAAGCCAACCAGAACCAGACGCGACCGAGACATCGACCGCAACAACAACAGCGACTGAGGCGCCACCGACAGCAACCGATGAAGCCCCATCCCCAACCGATGAACCGACGGTAACGGACGTTCCGCCGACACCAACGGATGAGCCAGTTGCTGCTACCGCCACCCCACAACCAGAACCGATCACGGCGTCCTTCGACGTGCAGCGCGACCCCGGCAACCCGAACGCCATCGGCGTCCAGGCCGTCGCCAGCGGCGGCACCGGTGAATACACCTATACCTGGAACTTCGGCGCAGAGGGCGTGCCCGACGCCACGGGACCGGTGACACAGGTCACCTACCCCAACGCGGGTACCTTCACCATTACGCTGACGGTCTCCGATACAGCGGGCCAG
Source organism: uncultured Anaerolineaceae bacterium (assembly GCA_964639225.1). Lineage (GTDB taxonomy): Bacteria > Chloroflexota > Anaerolineae > Aggregatilineales > Phototrophicaceae > CAZXCK01. The sequence goes on from CAZXCK010000001.1 coordinate 21,451, forward strand.
AGCACATCAGCCCAGCAGCAGATCACCATCGAAGCCCCCACGCCAACACCAGTGCCGCTGGAACCGATCACGGCGTCCTTCGACGTGCAGCGCGACCCCGGCAACCCGAACGCCA
>CAZXCK010000001.1:21665-131575 GCA_964639225.1 uncultured Anaerolineaceae bacterium
GAACCGATCACGGCGTCCTTCGACGTGCAGCGCGACCCCGGCAACCCGAACGCCATCGGCGTCCAGGCCGTCGCCAGCGGCGGCACCGGTGAATACACCTATACCTGGAACTTCGGCGCAGAGGGCGTGCCCGACGCCACGGGACCGGTGACACAGGTCACCTACCCCAACGCGGGTACCTTCACCATTACGCTGACGGTCTCCGATACAGCGGGCCAGAGCACATCAGCCCAGCAGCAGATCACCATCGAAGCGCCCACGCCAACACCAGCGCCAGACCCGCTGCAGGCGTCATTCATGGTTCGGCCTGACCCGAATACACCGCGCATGTACATCCTGGAAGCGACAGCCAGCGGTGGTACTGCTCCCTATACGTTTGCCTGGAACTTTGGTGCAGAGGGTGTGCCCGATGCAACTGGAGATGTCACCAGCGTCACCTACCCCGACGCAGGTACATTCACCATCACGCTGACGGTCACCGACAGCGCCGGGCAGAGCACATCGGCACAAGAGACGGTAACGCCGGTTACAGCCAGCTTTAACGTGACGGTATCCCCGGATGATCCACAGACGTTGTTACTGGAAGCGACAGCCAGCGGTGGTACTGGGAACTACAGTTACAACTGGAACTTCGGGCTTGAGGGTATACCAGACGGCGCGGGGCAAACAACAGCGGTCACCTACCCGATGGCGGGCACATACACTATTCGACTCACAGTGATCGATGGTGTGGCTGCACCTGTGCGCGTCGAACAGCAGGTGAATGTAGAAGCTCGCGCTGAACCAACGCCTACTGTTCCGGCTCAGGTAACCGAGAATCTGGCGGCAGATGAACCCATCCTGCCCGACCTCAGTAACCTGGACGATGACATCCGGCCTGTATTCCAGGCAAGCGGGCGTCCCGTTGACAGCTTCTCAGTTATTGGTGATCGTATGGTTGCCACCGACAACTATCTGCAACCGTTTGGAACGGGCAATTATACGCTTGCCGATCCCACCCTGAACTATCTTGAAGATACCATCGTCCGCTTTGGCGGCACCAACAGCTTTACACGTCAGCGTTACGCCGTCGATCAGAATCTGACTGTGCGCGATCTGCTGGCGCCAGCCACAAGCGGTGAATGCAACCCCGACGAGTCGCGTCTGCGCTGTGAACTGCGTCTGAGCCAACCCAGCATCGTACTCGTCAGCATTGGCTACAATGATGTCATTCAATTGACTGACCCCAATGCATTTGCTGCCGATCTGACACAGGTTATACGCGAAATCCTGGGGCAGAATGCGGTACCGGTGCTGCTCACCGTTTATCCCGTGACAGACCCGGCGTATCAGGCTCAGATCATTGACATCAACAACGCGATTATCCGTGTTGCCAATGATGAGCAGGGCCAGATTGGACGGCAAATTCCGATCTACAACCAGTGGCGTGCGCTGGATGGGCTGCCAGACTCCGGCCTGCAGAACGGCGAGCCAAGCGTAGACGCTCAGGGCGCGGGTTATCTCAGCCCCAATGTCAGCGCGGGCGCGAATGTTCGCAATCTGGAGTCTCTGATCCTGTTGTATGAAATGTGGATGCAATTCGGACAGTAGACCGGCCCGCATATCAGATAACCTTCCTCACCCGCAAGCCAGGAAAAACTGTCCAGGGCTTGCGGGTGAGCCTTGGCACGTCATCCCAGATTAAAAACTGTTGGCCAGTAGCTTGAACGAATCAACTGCTATGAGAGCGAAATCTGCATTTCTGGTTCTGTTGGCGACGCTGCTGTTTGCAGGTTGCACAACGCAGGAACCACCAGCAATCATTGTCCACCTGATTGTCGATGGGCAGCAGCATGTTTATCGTCATACGGAACCCGTGACGGTCGAGCAGTTTCTGCGTGAAGCGGAAGTGGAGACTGCGCCACTCGATCGAATCAATCCCCAGCCATACACGCAGATTTTTAACGACATGCGCATAACAATTATCCGCGTGGAACAGGTTGAGGAATGCGAGGAGATCACAGTTCCATTCCGTACCCAGACCCGAATTGTTGAAGGCCTAGCTCCGGATGAAGAGCGCATCGGCCAGGCGGGTGACAACGGCATCGAGGAAGTATGCTATCGCGTCAACATCGAAGATGGCGTGCGCCAACAACCTGTGGAAATCAGCCGCGTCACGGTCAGAGCGCCACAGGATGAAATTCTCTACATTGGATCGAGCAATCAGCTAGAGCCAGTGCCTATCACAGGAACACTGGCCTACATCAACAATGGCAATGCCTGGGTGATGCGCGGCAGCAGCGATGCACGTCGCGCGCTCACCAACAATGGCGATCTGGATAATCGTGTGTTCACTCTGTCATCCGATGGCCGGCAACTGCTCATGTCACGCACGGTACCGGATTCCGCCGTCTTTAACCATCTCTGGCTGATATCCGATATCACGGTCAACGCAGAACCAGTCCGCCTGACACCACAAAACGTGCTTTATGCCGATTGGGTACCGGGTCGCAATAACACCATCAGCTATTCTACCGGGGAAAGCAGAGACAGTCCTCCTGGTTGGCAGGCACTTAACGACCTGATGTTGATGCGCATTGATCCGCAGACCGGCCAACACGTCAGCATTGAAGAAGTGCTCGCCCGGTCTACGGGGGGATTCTATGGCTGGTGGGGAACACAGTACGAATGGTCACCCGATGGCAGCCAACTGGCCTGGATTCGCGCGGACTCTGTTGGTCTGGTAGATTTTGATGAAGGTTCTTTATCTGAGCCTCTCTTAGAATACCCGGTGTTTAACCCATTTCAGGACTGGTCATGGCGCACAACGATCTCATGGTCACCAGATAACGATATGATCGTGACAACCACACATGGACCGCCAGTAGGTAATGAACGGCCCGAGGCCAGTCCTGTCTTTGACGTTAAAGCCGCTGCCATCGATGGAACGTTTGACGTCGCAATCGTCGAGCGCGCGGGTATATGGTCAACACCACGTTTTTCGCCTTATCTCGATGATGCAGAAAACCCATTCCCGCGCGGTTACCTCGCCTATCTGCGTGCGCGTGAGTGGGAACGCAACCTGCGAGGCGAATACGATCTGATTGTGGCAGACCGAGATGGCAGCAACGCGCGTGTTGTGTTCCCACCTGAAGATCAACCCGGATTGGTTGCCGATCAGTTCGCGCAGGATTACACCTGGAGTCCTGATGGCCGACAGATCGCTTTTGTCTATCAGGGTAATCTGTGGTTGGTCGATGTAGAAACAGGGATCACTTACCAGCTTACCCAGGGCGGTGGAGCGTCCAAACCGGTATGGACCCGATAGCACGTCGGTGGCTGTTATTTCTTTTTGCAGTGATTGCGCTGGCGGGCGCTGTGGTGGCGGCCCTTGCAACAACCCAACATCGAGACGAGCAGCTACGTGGTTACGTCGATGCGACACAAACTCTCAACCTGCCCTATCGCGTGCCGCGCCTGGGTGTCAACGCCGATCTGACCCAGTATTCGCCAGATGAACTGGAAATTCAGCTTCAATTGATGCGGGAGGCCGGCATTTATTGGGTCCGGCAATCCTTCCCCTGGGATGAGATTGAGCCATCTTCTGGCGAGTTTGATTGGGCAGCCTGGGACCGACTGGTAGAAGCAGTTGATCGTCATGACGGGTTGAAACTGGTGGCCGTACTGGTCAACACTCCGGCGTGGGCACGCATACAACCGGATGCTGGCTCAACCGCCCCACCAGCAGAGATCACCGATTTTGCGAATTTTGCGAGTGCTTTCGCCACGCGCTACGGCGACTCAATCCATTATTATCAAATCTGGGATGAACCCAATATACAGCTCGGTTGGGGACAACTTCAGCCAGATGCAACCCGCTACGCCGGTTTATTGCAGGCTGCCTATGAAACCATACACCATGCGGATGCCAGCGCGACTGTTATCGCCGCTGCGCTGGCCCCCACAATCGAAACGGGACCGCAAAACATCAGTGAGCTGGTTTTCCTCGACGATTTGTACAGACTTGGCGTATCGGCTTTTGCGGATGCATTTGCTGGCAAACCTTATGGCTTTGATTTACCGCCAGATGATCGTATCGTATCGTCCGACCGGCTGAATTTCTCCCGTATTATCGCCCTGCGTGAAATCATGGAACGTCACGGCGATAGCCACAAGGCACTGTGGGCAAGCGCCTGGGGCTGGAACAGCCTGCCACCTGACTGGCAGGGCCAACCGTCTCTATGGGGCGATGTGACCCAGGAATCACAGATACAGTTTACAACGGCAGCACTGGAGCGTACTGACCGCGAATGGCCCTGGCTGGGCGGTATGATACTCACCCACTGGCAGCCAGCGGTTGATAATGACGATCCCCGGTGGGGTTTTGCTGTTATCAATCATCAGGGACAACCCGGCTCGCTCTGGCAGGCGCTGGCAGACCACGCTCAGTCTGTTGCCCCAGCAGCCACCAATGGACACTACCCGCCACAGAATGCTTTTGCGCGCTACAGCGGTATCTGGTCCTTTAGTGGATTGGGGGCTGAACCTGGTTGGGTAAATGACAGTCGAACCCAATTCAACTTCGTTGGTACCGCTGTAGCATTGATTGTTCGCCAGGATGACTCGGTCTCCACGTTTTATGTCTCGGTCAACGATCAACCAGCCAATGCGCTGCCACGGGAACCTGCTGGCAACGCTTTTCTGCTGCTGCGCAGTGCCGATCTGCGCCCCGACATCTCTGTTGTACCGGTTGCTCGCGGACTAGCCACCAATACTGTTCATACGTTACAAATCACAACGGACAAACTCATACCCGACGATCCTGCTCAACGTTGGCCCCTGGTCGGCTATGCTGTAAGTCCGGGAGACCTCGCTGCACCTTATGATCGACAGATCGTCATCGCCTGGGGGACCGCATTCATCGCAGCGATGAGTGCTATAGCGACCGCCAGGAGCTTAACCTGGCAGTCTTACGTTCGACCCTTAACCCGATACTGGCGCGCTTTAACCGGAATCGGACAGATTATCATCAGTGCTGTTACTTCACTGGCACTGTTAGCCGGGCTGATGCTGACCTACAGCGACGGCGTTCCGGCGTTATTTCGGCGTGATCCGATTAATCTGCTGCTATCCCTTGCAACGGCGGGCTTCATTTATTGGAACAATTTCGGACCCATTGTTATCATCGTAGCCAGCCTTGCCCTGTTTGTCATGATCTACAACCGGCTTGAACTGGGTGTTTTGTTGTCGGTCTTCTTCGCACCGTTCTTCCTGTTCCCTGTCGAGCTGTACCAGTTTGCTTTTCCAATGGTTGAAATCCTGATACTGCTGACCGGGGCGGCATCGTTGCTGCGACTGTTAGCTGACTGGGGACAAACCCGACAGGCATATGTATCACATCTGGCCGATTCACCCTTTCGGCGAGTTTTATCGCACCTGAGTGTGATGGATCACCTTGTTATCGGATGGGTTGCCCTGGGACTAATTTCACTGATTTGGACACAGTATCGCGCGGTAGCAATTACTGAACTCCGAACCCTCATTATTGAACCCGCTCTGCTATACGGTATTCTACGTTATGCCATTCGGGACCAGCCAGCGGCCTTGCGTGTCGTCGGTGCCCTGAGCATAGCAGGTGTTGCTGTGGCTGTTGTTGGACTATTCATGTTTCTGCGAGGCGAGCAGATCATCATCGCTGAAGCCGGAGCGCAGCGCCTGGCCAGTGTGTACGGCTCTCCCAACAATGTCGGGTTGTTCCTGGGGCGCTGCCTTCCGTTTGCGACAGCGTTCATGTTGATAACGCCAGATCGCCGCGCGCGGATTTTATGGGCTGGCGCAGTTTTAGTGATGCTGCTTGCCATTGCATTGAGCCAGAGTGCCGGGGCCATATTTCTGGGGGTGCCGGCGGCGCTGGCACTTGTTCTTGTTCTGGTCTGGCGTCGTCGCGCCTGGATTCCACTGGCTGGAATGGCAATCATTCTGATTTTTGGCCTCATTTTTGCCCTGCAGATGCCTCGCTTTGCCCGTGCCCTGGATTTCGACCAGGGGACCAATTTTTACCGTGTTCGTGTGTGGCAGAGCACAATTAACGTGATAGAAGATCATCCAATCACCGGCCTGGGGCTTGATCAGTTCCTCTATGCATTTCGCGGCACTTACATCATGCCGGATGCCTGGGAGGAGCCAAACCTGAGTCACCCACACAACATCCTGCTCGATCAGTGGGTCAGGCTGGGTATTGCTGGCGTGGGCCTTCTAATGGCTATGCAGATCGTATTCTGGCGACGAACCTTCAGATATTACCAACAGATCATTCATCACCGCAGCCAGCATTACTGGCCTATGCTTGTGCTTGCTGTTGGGGTTATGGCCAGCATGTTTAACCTACTGGTGCACGGTATGGTCGATCACAGTATCTATGTGACGGATCTGGCCGTCGTTTTTGCCCTGCTGCTTGGGCTGGCTGCAAATTTGCCCAAAGCTGCTGCTGCCGATGACAGTCGATAATTAGTGCAGGAATAAATATCCTGCCCGTCCAAATCTCGCATTGCATCATCGGCACCTGATGGTAAACTTCGTGCCGGGCAATATGCCATCGTACAGATATGGAGGTGTAGCGTTGCGTCTACTCATTACCGGTGGTGCAGGCTTTCTGGGTTCGCATCTGTGCGAGCGTTTCCTGGCAGATGGTCATATGGTTATCGCCATGGACAATCTGATAACCGGCAGCATGAAAAACATCGATCACCTGTTCTCAAATCCAGACTTTTCTTTTGTTCAGCACGATGTCAGCACCTTCATCGATTTTCCCGGTGACCTGGACGCTGTTTTGCACTTCGCTTCACCTGCAAGCCCCATCGACTACCTTCGCTTTCCCATACAGACACTGAAGGTTGGCGCGCTGGGCACCCATAACACGCTGGGCCTGGCGCTGGCTAAAGGTTCAAAATTCCTGCTGGCTTCCACATCAGAGATTTACGGTGATCCCCTGGTTCACCCACAGGACGAGACTTACGTCGGTAACGTAGATGCCATCGGCCCTCGCGGTGTCTACGACGAAGCCAAGCGCTATGCGGAAGCCATGACGATGGCCTACCATCGCGCGCATGGTTTGCAGACTCGTATCGTGCGTATCTTCAACACCTATGGCCCGCGTATGCGCCTGGACGATGGTCGTGTAGTCCCCAACTTTGTCGGGCAGGCGCTACGCGGCGAACCGCTGACTGTCTATGGCGATGGGCAGCAGACACGCAGCTTCCAGTTTGTTGACGACCTGGTAGAGGGTGTCGCTCGCCTGCTCGCTTCAGACTACATCGACCCGGTTAATATCGGCAATCCGCGCGAGATGACGATCCTGGAATTTGCTGAAATTGTCAACCGCATCACCCACAACCCTGCCGGTATTGTCATGAAGCAGGAGGAGCGAATCAAGGGTGATCCGCAGACACGCCGGCCAGATATAACCCGTGCGCGGACCGTACTCAACTGGGAACCCCGCGTCGATCTGGAAGACGGTCTAGGCAGAACGATTGAGTACTTTCGACACGTCGTTTAGACCTTCAAGGGGCAGTTTGTTTGTTCGACACCAAGCGCGCATCGGTTGACTGGAACCGGCTATTAGTCGCCACCAGCATGGTTCTGGCGGTGTTCGTTGGTGGAATCAGCGCCAGCCTGCCACCTGTTCAAACGCTGATCGTGTTGAGCGTGGTCGCCTTTTTCACGCTTGCCGCCATAACACCAATGGCGGCTGTCGTGGCGTTGCTCGTCCTGGCCCCTTTGCGAACACTGATCGCTACAGAAGCAGCCTTATCCCTGCCTTTGGACATCGGGCAGATCGCATTCGCATTGCTGCTCGTCGCCTGGGTGGTGCGCAAGATCGCTCATAGAAAACCAGTGTTGCAACCTCAGTGGACCCCGCTGTATGTGCCGCTGCTGCTGTTTCTCACTGTAATAGGCTTAAACGCTTTCTTTGCCGCGTCGCTCACCGCCTGGATTACCGAAGCGCTTAAATGGGTGGTGATCCTGCTGGCTGTTATGTTGATGCTGGACATGTGCCGTTTCAATCGAGCCTGGGAATGGATCGTCTTCAGCCTGGTCATTGCTGGACTGGCTAACGCACTGATCGGCATCTACATCTTCTTTGGCGGCAGTGGAGCACTTCACCTGATTGTTAATGAGCGTTTCTTCCGCGCCTTCGGCACATTTGGCCAGCCCAATCCATTTGGTGGTTTCCTGGGGCTTCTGGCTCCGGTGGCGGCCATGGCCGCTTATGGCTATGCCCTGCGCGTTTGGCGCTACTGGCAGCAGACACAGTCACTGGATCGATCCGCGAGTCTGATGGCCGCTTTCTATGCAGCATCCGGCGCAATAATCATACTGGGCGTATTGCTATCCTGGAGTCGTGGGGCGTGGCTGGGCCTGGCGACTGCGTTGATGGTTACGCTTGTCGCTGCGCCACGCCGTCTATGGATAGGGCTGGCCTGGATGCTGCTTGCCGGCATGTTGATCGGCGTGCTGTGGTCAACGGGACGGGTACCGGCATCAATAGCTAACCGGGTGGAGAGCGCCACTCGTGAATTGTTTGTGATCCGCGATGTGCGAGGCGTGGATATTACGATCGAAAATTACGCTATCATCGAGCGACTGGCACACTGGCAGGCCGCTATCGATATGGCTCGCTCACATCCATTTACTGGTGTTGGACTGGGGAATTACGAAACCGCGTATGATACCTACCGTTTACTGAACTGGGAAATGTCGTTGGGACATGCACACAACTACTACTTGAATGTTCTGGCCGAGGCTGGCATTATGGGAGTGGTGGCCTACCTTTTTGTCTTTGTGAACCTGATGTGGTTTACATGGTATACTACGCGAGTTCACCCGGATGAACTCAGCCGGACAGTTTCCGCCGGATTGTTGGGCACCTGGGTTTATCTGTTGGTTCATAGCCTGACAGACAATCTGTATGTCAACAACGTTTTTGTGCATTTGGGTTTTATGATGGGTATCCTCGCCGTGTTGTACGCTGACGTGATAACACGCCACAAGAAGACAATGGACGTTTATGGAAACGGTCGATAATCCTCCCGAGGCTCCTGGTTGGGTCTTTCGCAATCCGCTGAACTCCCCTATTGTGTACCTGGCAAATCGGTTCGGTGGGCGCAAAGCAAAAGAGCTTGAGCGCTTCCTTAAATTTGCTGTTGTCGGTATCTCAGGGGCAATCCTGGACTTCAGCCTGTTGATCATTCTGCAGGCAACCATCCTGCCTCCTACTGATACCGCTGGTAATCCGTTAAATGCGAATGTGGCATTGGCGACAAGCATTGCTTTTGCTGCCGCGGTCATCAGTAACTTCATCTGGACTCGTGTCTGGGTTTATCCAGAGTCCAGATCGCGTTCTATTCGCCGCCAGCTCGTACAGTTTTCTATCATCAGCATCAGCGGTGGCATTGCGCGCACCATCTGGGTGAAAGAGACATTTTTCTGGATTGGTCATGCGTTGATGCCTGTCGCACTTCCATTTGTCCACATGTTCCGCCCGGAGTATGACCCATCACCAATGGCTGAAGGCAAACTGGGCAGCATTGTGGCACAGTGCATCGCCATGATTGTGGTCATGCTGTGGAACTTCTTCGCCAATCGTTACTGGACCTACAACGACATCGACTAAGTTGCGAATAGCTATCGACTATACACCCGCCTATGAGCAAACCGCCGGTATTGGCCGTTACGTGCGCGAACTCGTTGCGCATCTGGCATACCAGGACGACCAGACGGCTTATCAGTTGTTCGTCGCGGGAGCAAATTCGGGCGATCTACCCGACTTACCCGGACGTAATTTCTCCTGGAAAACAACGCCGGTAAGTCGTCGCTGGTTTATTCGACTATGGTATCGCCTGCATTTGCCTGTCCCTATACAATTGTTTACAGGCAAAATCGATCTGTATCACGCTACCGATTTTATGCTTCCGCCTATCGCCGGCAGTATACCGACTCTCCTGACCGTGCATGATTTATCCTTTGTGCGTGTACCAGAGACGGCTATGCCACGCCTCAAACAGTTTCTGGATGAAGTCGTACCCCGTTCAGTCGAACGAGCAACCCATGTTCTGGCCGACTCAACCGCTACAAAAGACGATCTGATTGAACTCTACGGCACACCTGCCGAAAAAATCACGGTACTGTTGAGTGGGGTAGAGGCCCGCTTCAGGCGGGTCGAATCGGATTTAGCGACCGTGCGCGAGAAATATAGCATTCCACCTGGCGACTATATCCTGACTGTAGGGACCGTCCAGCCGCGAAAAAATTACGCTCGTCTAATTGAGGCGCTGGCACAGCTTCATGCACAGGGTCATCAGGTTCATCTGGTCATCGCGGGTGGACCCGGATGGCTCTCTGACCCCATCTTCGACACCATCCAGGCAACTGAGATGCAAAGATTTGTGCATCTGATCGGCTTCGCCGACGACGACGATTTGCCTGCATTGTATAGTGGCGCGGCCTGTGTGGCTTTTCCATCCCTCTACGAAGGTTTTGGCTTTCCTATACTTGAAGGAATGGCATGCGGAACGCCAGTCATTACCTCTAACCTTTCGTCCATGCCTGAAGCTGCCGGCGATGCGGCGCTCCTGGTTGACCCATATGATGTGGGCGCTATCGCTAATGCCCTTGTGCGGCTGCTGACTGACGAACATTTGCGCCAGCAACTGATCGAGCGGGGTTACCGGCGGGCCAGGCATCTAACCTGGGAACGTTCAGCCAGCCAGCTTAAGTCGATCTACCAGCAGATGCTGGCCAGCAAATGCTGACCTGCTGCGTTTGGTCAAACAGCCGTTAACGCACCAAATTCCCATGATATAATCGTGTCCACTGAAACCGATCAAGCGAGGTTTGCATTCATGGAAGGCAAACGAGTTTCCGAGTCCCGTGTGACGTTGAGCGCCGTTATGGGACCGCAGCATACAAACGGTCTGGGCAATGTGCATGGCGGCGTCATCATGAAGATGGTCGATGAAGCCGCAGGATTCGCCGCTATGCGCCATGCTCGCCACCCCGCCGTGACGGTCGCCATCGACTCGATGACTTTTATGGAGCCAATTCGTGTGGGTATGCTGGTTACCTGTAATGCCGAACTTACCTATGCGGGGCGTACATCAATGGAAGTTCGGGTTGAAGTGATTACTGAGAATCCGCTGGAAGGAATCCCGAAATTGACCAATACCGCTTATCTGGTATTCGTAGCGCTGGACGAGGCGGGAAATCCGACTGCTGTCCCGCCGCTGCTGCTGGAAACCGAGGAACAAAAACTCCGTGCCAGCCGCGCCAAGGAACGTCAGGCATATCGCAAACAGAATTTATCAAACGAGCGAAAACAATCGTGAGTGGACAACCACGCTCCGCACTGCTTCAGATTTTGCAGAATGCCGGCCCACAGCGGGTACTGGAAGCAAAAATCCCCGATTTCGGCCTGGCAGACAACCTACCCTACCCTTTTCTGGCGATGGTGGGCCAGGTTGAGATGCGCACCGCGCTTCTGTTGGCTGTCATTAATCCAGCGGTCAACGGCGTGCTGCTTATCGGTCCACGTGGAACCGGCAAAACGACTGCTGTTCGCAGCCTGACCAGTATCCTGCCCGCCATTGAAGTTAGCGATTGCGAAGAAGGCGTCCTGCCTTCAGACCTTGAAAACGACAGTGCGCGCTATCTATACCCCGACTGCTACGAAAAACATCAGGCAGGTGAGAGTATATCGCATTTTGAAACGGTGCGGCTGGTCGAACTGCCGCTTAACGCTCGCCTGGAAGATGTTGTCGGAGGTATCAACGAACGCATAGCGGTTCAGCGTGGCGAAGTCCGCCTGGAGCGCGGGATACTGGCTCGCGCTGACAACAATCTGCTCTACATCGATGAAATCAACCTGCTCGATAATCAAATCGTCGACGCTATTCTGGATGCAGCCGCCCAGGGCAGCTATACCGTTCGTCGTGGTGCAATGGCCGGCACCTATCGATCGCGCTTCGTCCTGATCGGGTCAATGAACCCCGAGGAAGGTTATCTCCGCCCGCAAATCATGGACCGGATTGGCCTGCGTGTGAATGTACGTGGCCTGGCAGATGTTGCGGATCGGTTGGAGATTTATCGGCGGGTGCGCCACTATCGCCGCAACCCACAGGCATTCATCAGAGAGTGGGAGCCACAGACCGCCCAGATGCACGACGAAATCATGCAGGCGCAAGAACTACTGAGAGAGACAGAACTTGACACCCGGGCTGTTGAAACCGCATTAACGCTCATTCAGGCGCTTGAAATTGACTCAGCACGTGCCGAATACACGCTTTTCGAAGCAGCGCGTGCCCACGCCGCAGCCGACGGACGCACACTTGCAACCGTTGACGACATCCGCATTGTGGCCCCTCTGGCATTACGCCAGCGACGCAGCGAATTCATGTCGAAGTATTTTGAAACTCAACGTCAGGAAGACGACGAAATACACCATGCCTTCGACCAACTCATGGAGCACAAATAGCCGCTATGTTGCACGCCTCTGGTCGCCAGCGATTGCTGATCGCAGCTCTGAGTGTGTTGTGTCTGATTGCCTACATGCTGCCCTGGACCAACAGTCCCGGCGTCAGTCTAAGCATGGGAGCCTATGACCTGGCGGAGTGGGCCAGCCTCACACCAGCCGCCCGCGCCGAGTCCCCACAACTACTGACCAGCCTGCTGCTGCGCCTGCCGCTGGCCTGCATTGCGGTCATATTTGCCTTTAGCGTTGCTCATTCATTGCGGATAACAGCCGGACGTTGGCTGGGTGTGGCCTTTGTTGTGATGATTGTCCTGCTTCAACTGCCACCATTTGCATTTGCAACAACAGGACGCCACGACCCGAATTACCAGCAACAGTTCCTGGTCGCGATGGTGACGTTGTTTGGCGGTTTGCTTGGGGTATCTGGATACCTGCACAGATGGACAAAATGGGTTATCAGTGGCCTTGTCATCACTGGCACAGCTACAAGTCTGATCGGCTTCTTACGCGCCCATGAACTGATGAACGCTTATACGCCGGCAATCAGTGTTGGCATGGGAGCGCCATTGTTGATTGTGCTGCTTTTGATCTGCCTGGTACTGGTGCTATACACAAAATAACAGGGCTGTGAACTGGATGGTCACAACCCTGCAATTTCAGGTATTTCAGTTGATCTCACCAGTTGGCGGAGTGTGGTCAGGCCGTCATGCGGGAATTGATATAATCCACCGCATCACCCACCGTCTCAATCTTCTGAGCGTCTTCGTCGGTAATCTCGCCACCAAACTCTTCTTCAAAGGCCATAATCAACTCAACCAGGTCAAGTGAATCGGCCTCGAGATCGTTGCGGAAATGTGCTTCACGGACGACGCGTTCCTCATCTACCCCCAGCAGATCAGAAACGATGCCTTTCACCCGTTCTTCTACAGAAGTCATATTGCCCTCCCGATATACGGAGCGATAATCTGCCACCCATTATACTGTGTTTCATGCCGCATACCAGTCTTTATGGTATTCCATGCAAGCCCGATATGACATAATCAGTTGACGCATTGTAACACGATATTGACGACAAGGTATAGCGGAATCCTGACTCAACATCTAACAGGCTTATTGACAGACAATTCACCGACCGCTACGATACCCAACCAGAGTGACAGAAGTGAACGTGAGAAAAGAGAAAAGCCATGTCTGAAAGCCCTACAACTGAAAGCCGAAAAGTTGACCACATTCGCATCAACCTGGATAAAGATGTGCAGTTTCCCCGTTTGACAACCGGCCTGGAACGCTATCGCTTTATGCACCAGGCTCTACCGGAGCTAAATCTCGACGAAATCGACACATCCGTTTCACTTTTTGGTAAAACACTGCGCGCACCCATACTCATTTCATCGATGACAGGCGGCACGGCACTGGCACAAAGCATCAACCAGAACCTCAGTCGAGCAGCGCAGGCTCATGGCATTGCCATGGGGCTTGGATCACAACGCGCTGCCATCGAAGACGCTGCCCTGGCGGAAAGCTACCAGATTCGGAGAATCGCGCCAGACATTCTCTTATTTGCCAATCTGGGGGCCGTTCAGTTGAATTACGGGTATGGCGTGGATCACTGCCAGCGAGCCGTGGACATGGTCGAGGCCGATGCATTGATCCTGCACTTCAACGTCTTACAGGAAGCTGTTCAGCCGGAAGGTGATGTCAATTTCGCTGGGCTATTGAACAGAGTCGAAGCGGTGTGTCGGGCGCTGCCAGTGCCAGTCATCGCCAAAGAAGTGGGCTGGGGATTCTCCGAGCAGAATGTGCGTGATCTGGCAGGTGCCGGCGTTTCTGCTATTGATGTGGCTGGGTCTGGGGGCACATCCTGGAGCGAAGTTGAGTACCATCGCGCCCCAACCGCCTTTCATGCCCGTGTAGCCGCCTGCTTTGCGGATTGGGGTATTCCAACCGCTGACGCCATCCGCTATGCACGGCGCGCCGCACCAGAACTTCCTGTAATTGCCAGTGGCGGCCTGCGCGATGGCATTGATATTGCCAAGTCGGTGGCATTGGGCGCGACCGTCGGCGGGCTGGCCGGCCCGTTCCTTAAAGCGGCGAGCCAATCGTCGGACGATGTCGAAGCGCTGATTGAAGAGCTGATCGCACAACTGAGGGTGGCGATGCTGTGCAGTGGATCTGCAGATATCACAGCCTTGCAGAATACGCCACTCATTGAGGGTTAGCTATCAGACCAGCTCTCGAAACACAATATTACTCAGCAACCGCCCTTCGGTCGTTAACCGAACACGGTTATCGCTGATTCTCAGCAGTCCCTGTTCGACAAACCGGTGCAACGTATCGCCGTGTATGTCGAACAGGTTAATTCCGAACCGCCGTTGAAAACCTTCAAGGTCCACACCCTCACTGGTGAGGCGCAGGCTCATCATGAGCGTCTCGGCGATCTCCTGGGCCTGCCCCACCGTTTCGGCAGTATCGGTGGCTGGTGTACGTGGGAATGTATGGGTGCTGTCTGTGTTTTGCATTGACCTGATGTAACGCTGCGGTGACAAAATGGTGGCGTAACGCACCCCACCCGCAAAGCCATGCGCGCCCGGCCCCAGACCAACATAAGGCAGGTTGCGCCAGTATTGCAGGTTGTGCTGGCTGAACCTGCCCGCCCTACCCCAGTTGCTGATTTCGTATTGTTCAAATCCAGCGGCTGCCAGTCGTTCAGTGGCCAGGTCATACATATCGGCAGCCAGGTCGTCATCAGGCATCGGCAACTTACCGTGTCGCACCCAGGCTTCCATCGGTGTGCCCGCTTCCAGACCCAGCGCATACAACGAGACATGTTCCGGTTGTAAATCGATCGCTTCTTGCAGACTGTGTTCCCAACCAGCAAGTGTCTGGTACGGAAAGCCGTAGATCAGGTCCAGGCTGATATTGTCGAAACTCGCACGACGCAGGTCCTCAAATGCACGCTGCACTGTATCGACATTATGACGGCGGGCAAAGAGATCTAACTCATTCTGGTTGGCGGACTGCATTCCCATACTGATACGATTGAGACCAGCAAGCCGGAGCGCCGCAGCATAATCGGATGTAATGTCATTGGGGTTAACTTCAGCGGTGATCTCGGCGTCAGCGATTATCGTAAATCCGGCTTGCAGACTGGCGAGAATCTGTGAGAAATGTCCGGGCTGTAGCAGACTCGGCGTACCCCCTCCGAAGTAGACCGTTCCTACCCCGACATAAGGGTTGGATCGCGCTACAATCTCGATCTCACGACATAATGCTTGCACAAATTCTGGTATCAAACGCTCCAGATTCGTGTAAGTGTTAAACGCGCAGTAGGTACATTTCGTGGTGCAAAATGGAATGTGAAGGTAGATCGAGAGCGGCGAATCACTGATGGAATTGACCATGTATTATGCAAACATAATTAAGCCGTATGATTGCGATATTGTTGCAGGTTCAATATAATAAATCAAGGGATCATTACCTTCATTCTCCATTACGCACGATTGATAATCGGGTTCGAGTGTACCTATGCCTGAGACAACTCAGTTCGGCAACCAAGAGAGCTTTGACGAGCGCACTCTCAAGGCCAACACTATTCTCATGTCACGCTATAAAATACTCGGCGTGCTGGGTGGTGGTGGTCAGGGTGCTGTATATCAGTGTCGCGACCTGAACTTTCCAGACGCCAAGCGCCTGGTAGCAATTAAGGAACTCCACTATCCTGGAGACCAGAGTGTAAGGGCTTCTACGTTGACAGCCTTCCGCCGCGAGGCGAATATTCTGGCGACTTTGAGTCACCCCGCTATTCCAAAGATATTCGACTTCTTCGACCAGAACAACCGCGCTTATCTGGTCATGGAATACATCAACGGCAGTGACCTTGAACTGCTGATGAACAAAACCAAAGACCTGCCGGTCGATAAGATCATCGAATGGGCCATTGACTTGTGCGATGTGCTCCACTATCTGCACAGTCATCAACCAGAGCCGATCATCTTCCGTGACATTAAACCATCCAATATTATGATCGACAGCCTGGGGCGCGTCCGTTTGATTGACTTCGGCATCGCCAAGGTGTTCGTGAGTGGTACCAAACACACCATGATCGGCACTGAAGGCTACTCCGCCCCAGAGCAGTATCGCGGCGATGTGACCCCACTCAGCGACATTTACAGCCTCGGCGCGACCTTCCATCACATTCTCAGTCGCAAAGACCCTCGCCTGGAACCACCATTCAGTTTCAATGAGCGTCCCATCAAGACGTTTAACCCTAACGTGACCGATGCCCTGGCCGACATCATCAACCGTGCCCTGACTATGGACCCCAAAGATCGTTTCCAGAGTTGCATGGAGATGAAACAGGCACTTGAACAACTCCGGTTTGCGCCGGCTCGTATGTCAATGTCGGGCACACACACGATCAAAGACAATGGAACTGGTAATGCGGCGACGAACACCAGCTTCTTTGATGACACTGAATTCGCACTGGATGGCAGTATCGAGCCGCGCTGGACATTCAAGACAGAAGATGAAATTCGTGGCAGCCCCATCGCTCATAAGAACCTGGCGTTTGTCGGCTCTTATGATACCAACGTTTGGGCTGTAAATCTGGATGACGGCGAGTTTGTCTGGAAGTATGCGACCAATCGTGGCATTGCCACGACTCCTGTTGTCGATGGCAGTACAAACCTGGTGCTCTTCGGCTCCGAAGATCATTCATTTAACGCCGTCTCGATTCACACCGGACGGATTAGCTGGTCCTATATGACAAATGACCGCATCCGCAGCTCGCCGTGCCTGGCTCATGACCATGTGTTTTTCGGCAGTGATGATGGCCGAGTCTACGCGCTGGTCGCCGGTAACGGTCGCTATCTCTGGGAGTACGACACCGGTGCGCCCATCCGCTGCCGGCCTTTTGTCACGCGCGATCTGGTCATTGTTGGCTCTGACAGCGGCGAGATCGTCGCCCTGGAGCTTTCCGGTTCCAGAAAATGGGCTTACCGGGCACGTAAGTCGATTGCATCGTCGCCACTGGTCGATGAAATCGAGGGCATCTGCTACGTCGGTTCGTTTGACGGCTACATGTATGCGCTCGATGCTTCCAGTGGTTACAGTATGTGGCGTTTCCGCACCAACGGTCCCATCATTTCATCGGCAACTCTGGATGGCACTATGCTGTTCTTCGGTTCTACCGATGGCAACATGTATGGAATCAACGCCGAAAACGCCAGAGAGAAATGGCGCTTCCCATTGGGTTCGCCCATTGTATCATCACCAGTTGTCCACAATAACATGCTATACTTTGGTGGTACAGACGGCAATCTATACTGCCTGGAGACAAAATCAGGCAAAGAAGTTTGGAAATTCCAAACAGGCGGGCCGATAACCTCGGCCCCATACATTACCGATAACATCATCCTGATCGGTTCGATGGATCACACACTGTACGCGATACCCTTAGTCGGCTGAGTGGCGTGCCCTGCACTGGAGCGCTTCAACATCTGGAGTCCCTGATATGGATTTATTCCGGCGCATTTTTGGTAAGACAAACGAAGCAATACCGGAAACCGTCTCTGTTGACGAAGAACTGCCGGATCAGTCATCAATTGATGAGGCTGCGGATGAGATCGATGCTGCGACCCGGCCAGTCGGCCCGCAGCCCATCAGCAGACCGCTCAACGCTGATGGCGTCACTCAACCCCTCGATCCGGAGCACCTGATCGCCCAACGCAGTGACTTTATCGCGTTTGGCCAGGCATCAGATGTAGGACTGGTGCGCAATAACAATCAGGACGCTGCTCTCTCATTCTATTTCACCAGCCAGAGTTCGGATTCTCCGCCGGATTTCGGCCTGTTTGTCGTCGCAGACGGTATGGGCGGGCATCACGAGGGTGAACGCGCCTCAGCGATTACCACCCGCACCATTGCCCAACACATAGCCAGCAACATCTGCTTACCGATCATCGCCAACCAGGGCAACTCAGAACAACCTCCCTTGGCTGAAGTTCTTGTGGAGGCTGTTCATAAAGCAAATACTGAGGTTATCAAGCAGGTTCCCGACGGCGGCACGACAGTGACAGCCATTGCGATTATCGGCGATCTGGCTTATGTGGCTCATGTTGGAGACAGCCGTGCGTATTTCATCACCAGGCAGGATATCGAAAAAATCACGCGCGATCACTCACTTGTCCAGCGCCTCATTGAGCTTCACCAGCTCACACCACAGGAAGCTGCCGAACATCCGCAAAAAAACGTGCTCTATCGCGCATTAGGACAAAGCGAAACGCTGGAAGTCGATACACACACCAGACGCCTGCCAGCCAATTCCCGACTGCTTATCTGTAGCGATGGTCTGTGGAGTCAGGTTGAGGAATCAGAGCTTTTCGAAATCGTAATGAATACCCCTGACCCACAACAAGCCTGTGATAAACTGGTGGCTTTGGCCAACACACGGGGCGGTATCGATAATATCACCGCTATCTTGCTGAAGATTTCTTAGCTGACATGCGAATGGAATGGATCAAGGTGCCATGAGCCGGGAACCAAACCCTTACGATATCCTAGGTGTTCCCCACACTGCTACAACCGAAGAAATCAAGGCAGTATATCGCCGTATCGCTCGTCGGCTCCATCCCGATGTTAACCCCAGCCATCCAGCCGCCTCTGCCCAGTTTCAGGACATTGTAAAAGCCTACGAACTATTGATTGACCCCGGACACCGGCAGGCAGTTGACCAGCAACTGAACCGGTCAGAGGATGGTTTCATATTCTCACTTCAGGTCACACCCAGCAAACGCCAGGTCGCTTCCCTGCCAGAACCGCAGGTGATTTATCTGCTTGCTGATATCCTGCCGGACCCACGTGCTCAGGAAATTGTAAACCGGGGTGAAACCCGGTTAAATCTGACATTGGTCCTGGATCACAGTAATTCGATGAGCGGGACTCGAATCGAGAAGGTCAAAATCGCGGCGCACCAGATTATTGACAATATGGGAAACGATGATGTTTTGTCTATCGTTGTTTTCAATGACCGGGCTGAAACCATCATACCGGCGACCCCGCTCAAAGACCGGCCAGCCCTCAAAGCAAAAGTCAGCATGATTTCCCCCAGCGGGGGCACAGAAATCTTTCAGGGGCTGGCTGCTGGCGTCAAAGAGAACCGCGAATACCTGTCGCCCAACATGGTCAATCACATCATTCTCCTTACCGACGGGCACACCTTCGGTGACCAGGATGACTGTATCGACCTCGCGGTTCAGGCGGCCCGTGACGGTATCGGCATCAGTGCGATGGGCCTGGGACACGACTGGAACGATCAGTTTTTAGATACGCTCGCCTCTAAGACAGGGGGCAGCTCGGAGTATATTACATCGGCTGGCGGTGTTGTCCGGTTTCTGAACGACCACGTACGCAATCTAAGCAGCGCATTTGCAGAACGTCTCCGCCTCTCGGTAGCGCCAGACGCCGATGTGGTGCTGGAGTCGGCGTTCAAACTGGCCCCACATCCCCAACCCATAGAATTTGAGGATGGCGAGCTGCTGCTCGGCGGGCTGCAACTCAACCGGCATATCTCAGTCTTGCTTCAGATTCAGCTACCCAGCGGTATGCAGGACGGACCGCGCGGTATAGCCAGATTAGTCGCATCTGGTGATATTTTTACTAACCGTCATCAGCAGCACTTATCAGTTTGTGATGTTTCATTAGATGTCTCAGCAGATGCCGAATCGGAATCACCCCCCGATTCGATACTGGATGCCCTTAGCAAACTGACACTCTATCGCTTGCAGGAGCGTGCCCAGCAGGCTCTCGAACATGGGGACGTAACCGAGGCTACGCGACGCCTTGAGAATCTGGCGACGCGGCTACTGGCTATGGGCCAGGAAGAACTGGCCGGGCAGGCATTATCTGAAGCTCGTCGTGTCGCGCACACCAAAGAGCTGTCAGATAAGGGACGCAAAACGCTCAAATATCAGACCAGGCATCTTTTGATAGGGACAAACAATGAGGATTTGAGCCAATGAAAGCCTGTCCTTATTGCGGATACGATAACCGCGAAGGGTTGTTGTTTTGCGAAGAATGTGGCCAGGGGCTTACGAATGCACGAACCGGCCCAGCCAACGCTACCCATGTGTTTGAAGGTAATGCTTCAGACTACGCCATCAAATCAGCATGGGGGTCCGCAAGTCTGACAACTGCCACTACCGTCATTGTTCACATACGTGATGCCGCCGATCCACTACAAATGCCTCTGGCCGATCAAATGATCCTGGGGCGTTACGACTCGACCAATTCCCACCAACCGGATATTGATCTGACGCCTTATGGCGCATTGGAAAAAGGAGTCTCACGGCTGCACGCCACAATCGAGCGTAATGAGGATGTGCTTACACTCGTTGATCTGGGTAGCTCAAACGGCACGCATCTGAACGGACAACGGCTGACACCTAACCAGCCACGTGTGCTGCGTGAAGGCGATGAAATCCAGTTGGGCAAGCTGGTTGCACACATTTATTTCAGATAATGTGCCGGTATTAAATCAACCCAGACTGTTTTTACACGACCCAAGTAAAGCGGAGTGTCTGAAACAATGATCAGTCTACTACTTCACGTCAGCAATTCCGAACCCATCAAAGTTGATGTGGACGAAATGCCCAGCCCACAGGATTTCGCCATCATTGGCAAGAACCCGCGCGAGCGTTCCGATAAAGAGCTTACCTGGTTAGATGAAGGCGTCACAACGGTGCTGTTTCCCTGGTGGCGTATTAACTTTATCCAGGTGCTGCCCAGCCCGGATGATGAAATTGAATTCCCAATGCCTTTCCGTACGGACTAACAAGCCCAAATATCATGACAGGTCCATTGCCTAAATCCAATCCGCGTGAAGGAAAGCGTATCCTGGTCGTCGATGATGAACCGCGTATGATCGGGTTCATCCGCATGAATCTGGAACTGGAAGGCCATCAGGTTATCGAAGCGCGTGATGGCCTCCAGGCGCTTGAAGCAATCCGCACCAAACTACCAGACCTGGTGTTACTGGATGTGATGATGCCAGACCTGGATGGCTTTGAGACGCTGCGGATGCTCCGCGAGTTCTCAAATATCCCTGTCATTATGCTCACAGCAAAAGGTGAGGAAAATGACAAAGTGTATGGCCTGGAGCTGGGCGCCGACGACTATATCACCAAACCCTTTGGGCCGCGCGAGCTTTCCAGCCGGATCAAGGCTGTCCTGCGCCGCGCGGAGATGCCATCGGCTTCACCAGAACAGGCCGTACTCCGTATCGACGATCGTCTGCAGGTCGACTTTAACCGGCGCGAGGTTATCGTCGATGGCGAACACATCAAGCTGCGCCCAACGGAATACCGTCTGCTCTATCACCTCATCGAAAATGCCGGGTGGACCGTCCCTCATAATCAACTGCTGGCAAAGGTGTGGGGATACGAGTACCGAGATGAAGCGCATTATGTGCGGTTGTATGTCAATTACCTGCGCGAGAAAATCGAGGAAGACCCGGCTAATCCGCGTTATATCCTGACCGAACGTGGTGTTGGCTATCGCTTTGTGGATTTTAAGCGCGAGTAAACCAGTCAGGCCGATTGATCGCAGGCTAATTCTCTGGAGAAAGGTTCTTTGTGGCCAACTATAAAATTATCGTCACTGGCCCTTTTAACTCCGGTAAGACTCAGTTCATCAAGTCGATTTCTGATATTGACGTCGTTTCGACAGAACGACGCATTACCACTGAGGACCGGGGGATAAAATCCGAAACAACAGTTGCCATGGATTATGGGCGTGTGAAAATCGGTGATGACACATTGTATCTGTATGGTACGCCCGGCCAGACACGCTTCAGCTTTATGTGGGAGATTCTATCCAGCGAGATGGATGCATTCGTTCTACTGGTGGACAGCACCGACTTGCCTTCATTTCCTGAAGCGGCGGAATTAATCGATCTCTTCACCAGCTTTGAAGGTGTCCCCTATATTGTAGTAGCCAACAAATCCGACCTGCCGGACGCAGCCAACTACACAACCGTACGTCGCGGTACCAACGCCGCCGACCACGTCACCGTCATGCCGTGCAGCGCCACGCAGAAATCCAGCGTACGCCAGGTGCTGCTGCAGATGCTGGAGATTCTGAAGAACACGGCCTGAGGCCAGTGTTATTGACAAGGAGAGTCGGATGCCCGAATCGAAATACGACCCGGTCAGGGATCTGATGGCCATCCGCGACAACCTCGCAAAAGCCATCAATCAGGGGCTGAAAGTCTCTTCCAGCTTTCCTGCCGTCGATGTCTACGAAACCACCAGCACCGTCATCATTGAAACGGAACCTCTGCCAGGTGCCGATCTGTCGAGCATCGATGTCAGCATGGAAGGCGACGTACTGATCATCAGCGGAGAGACAAAACCCTTGCGCCAGATGCCGGATGAAGCCTATCTGATCCAGGAGATCACCTACGGTCCCTTTACACGATCCATCCAGATACCGCGCGCTGTTCAGGCCACACAGGCAACAGCTCGCTTCAAAAACAACATTCTAACGGTCACATTACCCAAAGCAGGATCAGAATCCAGTGACATTATTGGCATGACACCTACCGTCTGAAAATCTCAGGGATCAAAAACAGGCAGACGCGCTTATGCGCCTGCCTGCCGCGTTTAATGTGTGATTGACGTTATCGATCAGTTTGCTTCTGAGGCCAGCGGCCCCTCGCGCAGATCGTCGTATACTGATTGGAACTCCTGCAACATACGGTCTTTGTCGTTCTGCGGCAGGAAACTGTATCGCACGGCGTTCAGTGCCACCTGCTGCAATTCCTCCAGCGACAAACCGCCGGATTCGACAGCCGCCAGATACTCATCCGCAAGTGATGCATTTACCAGAACCGGCAGGTCCGATGTCAGTACCAGGCCAATACGGGAGTCATAAAGCGAGCGGGTTGGGTTATGGTCGATCAGACCCTCGGCAAGCGCGCGCCTTACACTCATAACAATCGGCGTGTCGCGTTCAATCATCAGATCAATGACATCAGGCGATTCCCACGCAGAGAAAGCGTCCAATAACCGATGGGGCTTGATCAGATTGATGGTCTTAAGGATGCCATCTGCGCCTTCGGTATTGCCTGCCTGTATGAATGTGGGTAGCTCCTTCTTCTCGGCAGAGGCAAATGCACGCTCGAACTGCCCAATGGGCTGCACATCCTCCGGGCCAATGACGCCAAATCCCACGACGCCATGGCGTCGTGCTGCTGCGCTGGAGGCCCAGCGAACGGTTTCGTCGGCCCGGCGTGGCTCGGTGCGCGGCACCGTCAAAATCCAGCCAATGCGAATATTCCATCCGCGTTCGGCACGACTGCGGCCATCGTTTAGTGCGCTCATCAGCGTTTCAAGTGTCAGCCCATGCTGCATGAATATGTTGGTATTCACGCAGATTTCCGCATACTTGACGTTCTGGCGGGCCAGGCTGACCCCCGCATCGTAGACAACTCGTCCCAAATCCTCAGGATGCTGAAGCCAGGAACCAACAGTTTGCAGCAGTGTATCCAACTGACCAAAGTCTGGCTGGTCCAGTTGTTCAACAAGTTGATCGAAATTCTTGGTCGAAGCCGGAATGTCGTTCTGTTCGGCAATTGTCAGCAAAGTCTTTTTGCGCAGAGCGCCTTCCAACCGCAGATTCAGTTCGACTTTAGGCATAGCCTGAATAACTTCTGCAACACTCATGCGTTTTTCCCTCTGATAGGTGTAACTAATGATCTCGGAATCTGGCTCTTAGGCTTGCTTATCCTGCTCTTGCGCAGTAACTGTAGACTGTTTACGTGACTTGCGAGCCTCGCCCTTGCGCCGTTTGATTGCCGCCCGCACAAATTCCACAAACAACGGATGCGGGCTGTTGGGCCGGCTCAGGAACTCAGGATGGAACTGTGTGCCAATCATAAACGGATGGTTCTGTATTTCGAGAATCTCCACCAGCCGGCCATCCGGACTCAGACCGCTGAAGCTGGCGCCATTTTCTTCGAAACCCTCACGGTAGTCATTGTTGAACTCAAAACGGTGCCGGTGACGTTCGTTGGTCTCTGGGATGTTGTTGTAAGCCTGTGCTGCCAGGGTTCCCGGTACCAATCGACATGGATAGAGGCCTAATCGCATGGTTCCACCCATATCCGTGATACCACGCTGATCGTGCATCAGGTCAATGACATTGTGTTCGCCGGGCATTTCAAATTCGGCACTGTTTGCGTCTTCCAGCCCAAGCTTGTGCCGCGCAAACTCGATGGTCATTACCTGCATGCCCAGGCACAAACCCAGGTAGGGGATGTTGTGTTCCCGCGCATAATGCGCGGCCATAATTTTGCCCTCTACCCCCCGGTAACCGAAACCACCTGGAACAATGACACCATCGACATCATCCAGAACCTGAAGCCCCTTACCCTTTTCCAGATCACTGGAATGAATCCACTTGATCTCTAATTGGCTGTTGCAGGCTACCGCCGCATGATACGCCGCCTCTTTGACGCTCATGTAGGCGTCGTGGAGTTCGACATACTTGCCAACAATACCAATTCTGACCGTATCATTTGCCTGACGCATGCGGCCAATCATGCTGCGCCAACTGTTCAGATCGGGCGGATTGGCTTCCAGTTTCAGCTTATTGACCAGGTAGTCCCCCAGGCCAGCGTCTTCCAGCACCAGGGGCACCTCATATAACAGGTCGGTTGTCTCCAACGGAATAACCGCATTTTCGTCCACATCACAGAACAGAGCGATTTTTTCGACGACATCGCGGCTGACAGGGTAATCGGTCCGTGCGATGATTACATTGGGTTGAATACCAATGCCACGCAAATCCCGCACACTGTGCTGAGTGGGCTTCGTCTTTAACTCACTGGTCGCGCCGATATACGGCAGGAAGGTGACGTGTACATACAAGGTGTCTTCACGAGACAGGCTCATCCGCATCTGGCGGATAGCCTCCAAAAACGGCTGCCCTTCAATGTCGCCGACGGTTCCGCCTACCTCAACCAGCACAACATCAGCGTCGCTTTCCTTCCCAACCAATGCGATGCGCCGCTTGATCTCGTTGGTAATATGCGGAATAACCTGAATCGTGCCACCCAGGTAATCACCACGCCGCTCTTTGTCGATAACGTGTCCATAGACCTGCCCTGCGGTGACGTTGCAGGTCCGGTTGAGGTTTTCATCGATGAAACGCTCATAGTGTCCCAGGTCCAGGTCGGTCTCGGCGCCGTCAGCAGTGACGAAAACCTCACCATGCTGGTAAGGACTCATCGTTCCCGGATCGACATTCAGATATGGGTCCAGCTTCTGAATGGCAACTTTCAACCCGCGCGCTTTCAGAATGCGCCCAATAGCGGCTGCGGTTACGCCCTTACCCACCGAACTGACTACACCACCTGTGCAGAAGATATATTTGGGTTTTGACATGTGTCGCTCACATTGGTATCTCGTGTCAACAAAAACTGCGGCGGGATGATTCACTCGTCCCGCCGTCTACTCGTATGCTGATGGTTTGAAAATGCGAATAGCGCGATCAGGCGGCAGCAGGCCGGAACTCTAAACCAGTTTCCCGAGGTCGTCCGCTGTCCGTCGCATATCCAGGAATATCAGCCCCAGTTTAGCCCCCTCACGAACAAGCGTCGTCAGCACAGCTTCCTCACCGACTGACATCAGGATGACATGGCCCAGTTTCCCGCGAATGTAGACCTGTTCCAGCATGCCACGCCCTAACTCGCTCGAAATGCGCTCACCAAGCGATAGCATGGCCGCGGACATCGCCGACACACGATCTTCTTCGACACCTGCCGGCAAAGACGAAGCCATAATCAGGCCATCGACACTGACCACCGCAGACGCTTCAATCTCAGGTGTTGTCGCTTGTAAATCGCGCAGGCGGTCAACCATTAACTCAGTCCGTGATTTCGCCATGATGAAACTCCTCTCAAGAAGTAACCCGGAGTGACCATCCAGGTGAATAATGCGCTCGACCAGGTGCAGCGACACGTCGAATCGGCTACAACCCATCACATAATAATATATACCTGGTTGATGAGGCTGTTCATTGATAATCCAGAGATAATCCAGAGACGTGACCTTGTGCGTTATTATACATTAGCCAACACAATCGGCAAGTGATGGTCACACTCGCATCGCAGGTAAGTAACGGTCGCTTAACCGCTTCATTGCTGATGAATGACGATGTTCTGCTCTCAACAAATACAAAGCGGCTGGCCCGTGTTGGACCAGCCGCCTGTTTGAACTGATGTGATATGTGATCTGGCTAGCTCTTCAGAGCAGCTTGCGCCGCAACCAGGCGAGCCACCGGCACACGGAACGGTGAGCAGCTCACGTAGTCCAGGCCAGCCCGATGACAGAAGTGGATACTCTGCGGGTCACCACCATGCTCACCGCAGATGCCCAGCTCGATGTCGGGACGGGTCTTGCGACCACGCTCGACAGCGGTCTCCACCAGGAAGCCAACACCATCCTCGTCCAGAACCTGGAACGGATTCTCTTCAAGTAGCCCGCTCTCAACATAATGCAGCAGGAACTTACCCTCAGCGTCGTCACGGCTGATACCGTAAGTCGTCTGGGTGAGGTCGTTGGTGCCGAACGAGAAGAAGTCCGAGTATTCAGCCATCTTGTGCGCCATGATCGCCGCACGCGGCAGCTCGATCATCGTGCCGACCTTATAGTCCACACGTACACCCATCTCAGCCATAATCTCTTCGGCAACGCGATCAACCAGTTCACGCAGCAGCTTGACTTCGTTGGGATGGCTGGTCACCGCCAGCATGATCTCCGGGTGAATGACAACACCTTCCTGCTGCAAGCGGCAAGCGGCTTCGAAGAGCGCCCGCACCTGCATCTCGCTGATCGCCGGACGCATGATACCCAGTCGAGAACCACGCAGGCCCAGCATCGGGTTAAACTCTTCCAGGCTGTTGACCGCAGCCATCAGTTTTTCGACGCTTTCCAGCTCATTGGGCCGGTCACCCAGAATACGCAGACCAGCGGCGCGCATAGCGAGCTGCTCGTGGTCCGGCATAAACTCGTGCAGCGGCGGGTCCAGCAGGCGAACAATCACCGGCAGTCCGGCCATCGCCTTGAAGATGCCGTAGAAATCGTCATACTGGAAGCGCTTCAGCCGCGCCAGATGCTTGGCCTCTTCTTCGCTGTTCGGCTCAGAGAGGATCATCGCCTGGACGATCGGGATGCGCTCTTCTTCGAAGAACATATGCTCGGTACGGCACAGGCCAATGCCCTGGGCGCCATACTCGCGGGAACGGCGTGCATCATTGGGATAATCTGCGTTGGCATAAACCATCAGACGGCGGATGGAGTCGGCCCACTCAAGCAGCTTGATCAGGAACGTCTCGCGCTGGAAGTCCGGCTCGACCAGTGTGATATCGCCAGAATAAACCTTACCCAGCGACCCGTCGATCGAGATCACATCACCCTCACGAATGATGGTCTCGCCAACGCGGAACTTACGCCCACGCAGGTCGATGTCCAGATCGCCCGCACCACACACGCAGGGCACACCGAACTGCCGCGCCACCACAGCGGCGTGGCTCGTCGCACCACCACGGCTGGTGAGAATACCCGCCGAAGCCAGCATACCATGCACATCGTCCGGCTTGGTTTCCGGGCGCACCATGATGACCTTACGGTTTGCTTTACCCCACTTCTCGGCCAGGTCCGCATCAAAAGCGACAATACCCACTGCTGCACCTGGTGAAGCGTTCACACCCTGGGCCAGCAGGCGTCCCGTGCTTTCAGCCGATTCAACCGCCTCAAGGTCAAACTGCGGATGCAGCAGTTGCAGCACATGTGTGGGCGTCACGCGCGAGACAGCCTCTTCACGGGTGATAAGCCCCTCTTCGGCCATCTCAACCGCGATACGAACCGCCGCGCTGGCCGTACGTTTACCAGAGCGGGTCTGGAGCATCCACAGCTTGCCACTTTCAATCGTGAACTCAACGTCCTGCATGTCACGATAGTGATGTTCCAGTTTGTAGACGATTTCATCGAATTCTTTGTAAACAGCCGGCATTTCCTGCTTCAGCAGAGAGATCGGCAGCGGTGTGCGAATACCAGCCACAACGTCCTCACCCTGAGCATTCATCAGGTAATCACCAAACAGAATGTTCTCACCGGTGGAAGGATTGCGGGTAAAGGCCACACCCGTACCGGACTGGGCGTCAATGTTACCGAAAACCATCGTCTGTACGTTGACGGCTGTTCCCAGATCATGTGGGATGCCAGCAGCGTTACGATAATCAACCGCACGACGTCCGTTCCACGACTTGAACACAGCCTCGACTGCCAGTTCAAGCTGGCGCATCGGATCCTGCGGGAAATCCGCACCAACAGCCTTGGCGTAGATGCGCTTGAATGCACCCGTGACCTGCTTCCAGTCTTCGCCATTCAGTTCCGTGTCGGATTGAACACCGCGCTCGCGCTTGATATCGGTCAGATAGTCTTCAAAAGCTTCATCTTCGATGCCCATCACGACCGAGCCGAACATCTGAACCAGTCGGCGGTAGATGTCATAAACAAAGCGCTCATCACCCATTTTGGTGACCAGCCCTTCAACGACATCATCATTCAGCCCAAGATTCAGGACGGTGTCCATCATGCCCGGCATCGAGAACTTAGCGCCCGAACGCACAGAAACCAGCAGTGGGTTTTCAGGATCACCGAACTTTTTGCCGGTAGCCTCTTCTACGTGGGCCAGAGAGTCAACCACCTGATCCCACATACCAGCCGGGAATGTTTGGCCCTTGGAAGAATAAGCGATACAGGCTTCGGTCGTAACTGTGAATCCAGGCGGAACGGGGATGCCGGCGCGGGTCATATCGCCCAGGTTTGCACCCTTACCACCCAACAGCGCACGTACACCTTCCCAGTCGCCGCCTACAGTCTGTTCCGCCAACTCAACTTCGTCGAAGCGATAAACCCAACGATGTTTGCCATTCTGCTTGCTTGTACGGTCTTGCGGTTGCGTCATTGACATGCTGTACTCCTAGACTATGTAAATTTCGAGTTTTGATACTGTCCGTTTCCTTGGTTATTCCTGAAAGGACAGCACAAGGGTAAGTTCTCAGTTCAATGCCAATCACAGGAAACAGGGTGCTAACCGTCTGTGATCTATCTATCAGCATTGAGCCAAAAATTTGGCTGGATCAAAGTCTGACGACGGTGGTGATTGTGCGCCCCCTTCTCGTTGATGTACTCATCCTGAGTACGCTGCGGATATCTCAGTCCGGGCATAGTATAACTCGAACAAATTGTCTTTAATCTTAACGTTCATCGCCTTGATTAAACATTGTCGGGTGTCATCTGCCGATATGACAAATATCAGGAAAACTCTGATATGCCCCAATATCACCTTCCTGTATTGGGACATATCACACACCCAACCACCCAAACGGCCAACAGATAGACCAGATCGTACAACTATTTGCCCGAAAAACTGAGGGCTAACATTGACCTGCCGCAAAATCAGCCCGGTTTAGTAAGAATACAACCCCGAGCATATTGACTCAGCGCAGAAAACGCGATAGACTGTTTGTATAAGTATTGATGTATTGCATAATTATTCATGCGTGCTAAACAAGAGTTTCACGCCTCAGGAATACCTTAATGCTGAATTTAGAAGAGCTTCGCTTCATCGCCAAAGTCGCCCGGCTGTACTACAGCCAATCGATGACACAGTCAGCAATTGCCAGCCAGCTTGATATCTCACAGGCGACGGTATCTCGCCTGCTGAAGCGTGCCATTGCAGAGCAGATCATCCGCATCACGGTCAGCATGCCCGGCGGTGTCTATGCCGAACTCGAAGATCAGCTTGAAGACCAGTACAACCTCAAGCGTGCCATCGTAGTGGATTGCCCTGAAGGCTGTGATGATTCACTGCTTCTGGACGCTCTGGGGGCAGCGGCAGCCTATTACGTCGAAACGACAATCCGGCAGGGTGAAGTTATTGGCATTTCGTCATGGAGCGCCACCCTTCTGGCAATGGTTGATGCTATGCCACAGCTTAACCGGTCTCTCAACGTTCAGATTGTGCAGATACTTGGCGGCATAGGCAGCCCCTCCGCCGAAATCTACGCTGCCCGCCTGACCGAGCGCCTCGCCAGAGCCGTCAACGGACAGACTGTGTTCCTCCCCGCTCCAGGTGTGGTGCCATCTGAGGATGCAAAAGCACTGATGCTTAAAGACCAGTTCGTGCAGGAGGCTATGGGTTACTTTAACCAGGTAACGATGGCCCTGGTGGGCATTGGTGATATTCAGCCGTCCAAACTGCTTGCCAGCAGCGGCAATGTATTCTCCAACGACGAACTGGAAACGCTCAGCCAGCATGGCGCAGTCGGCGACATCTGTCTGCGTTTCTTCGATAGCAATGGCAAACCCGTTAATGCTCCCCTTGACCGGCGTGTGATCGGTATCGGTCTGGATCAACTACAAAAGGTGCGCCGCTGCGTGGGTATCGCCGGCGGAGAACGCAAATACTCCGCCATCCGGGGCGCACTGCAAGGGCGCTGGCTAAACGTCCTGATCACCGATCATCTGACAGCGACCCGGTTGGTGGCCGAAAAAAGCAACAGGTGATCTACCAGAGGAAAAATATCATGTTAAAGAAGCACGGCTTAATTATCGGACTTATCAGCATGATGCTGGCGCTCACATCATGCCAGTTGGCGACCGTTCGTTCGCTGTCTGACGACGACGACGCCAAAGCTGGTTTCAACGCCCCAAACTATGTGGATTCAATCTGGGAAACTCAGTTTATGCCGGCATTTTTGGAAGATGCGGTAGAAATTAACGAGCTTCTGGCAGCCATTGAGGCCGATCGCGACGCCGCTATCGCCAGCTATGGCAATCGAAATGGCACTGGTGGCTTTAGCTTTATGACATACGGCGAGAGCAGAGTCCTGGATGTTGACCTGGAGTCGCGCATTGGCCTGATGAGCATTGACCTGGAACCATATGATGGCCAGCCAGAAGCCAATATCGCTATCGGCCCGGTGATTCGTCGCCGTAACAACGCGGCCATCGACGCGGTAGGCTTCATCCGTTTCAACGACTTTGTCAACCAGACTGAATTCGCCTCTGTATCCGACGCTATCAAAGAGCGCATCCTGACTGAAGTTCTCCAACCACTCGACCTCGAGAGTCTTGAAAATCAGACGATCGCTTTTCATGGCGCGTTTACCCTGGACGACACAGGCACCCTGGAGATCGTCCCGGTCAGGATCGAGGTGCGCTGATGTCCGACGAAGTCATCCTGAGAGCAGAACAAGTCACCAAAGTTTACCCAGGGACCATCGCGCTCAACAATGTGGACTTCAACATCTATCGGGGTAAGGTCAACGTGCTGGTGGGCGAAAACGGCGCTGGCAAATCGACGTTGATGAAAATCCTCGCCGGCGTTGAGGAAGCCACCAGCGGCACCCTTATCCTGGAAGGAAAAGTGATCCGCCCGCGTGGCCCGCGCGAGGCCGAGCAACACGGCATTGGGATTATCTATCAGGAGCTGAACCTGTTCCCCAATCTCAGCGTTAGTGAGAATGTCTTCATGGCGCATGAGATCACCAGCGGCGGTGTTGTGGTTAACCACGCCGAGCAGGAACAGCGTACCGCCGATCTGCTCAAGCGCCTGGAACAGCCCGTCAGCCCTAAGACGCTGGTCGCCAACCTGCGCATTGGGCAGCAGCAGATTGTAGAAATCGCCAAGACTCTGGCGCTTAACGTGCGCATCCTCATTATGGACGAACCGACTTCAGCTCTCAGTAATGCCGAGGTCGAGGTACTGTTCCGTGTCATCCGTGAACTGCGCGCGCAGGGCGTGTCGATTGTATATATTTCGCACAAGCTCGAAGAACTGATGCAGATCGGCGACTACATCACCGTATTGCGCGACGGTTACCTGATCGCCGAGGCGCGCATCCCGGATATTGATCTCAAATGGATCGTCGAGAACATGGTCAACCGCGATGCCGCGACACTCTACACCCCACCCGACCACACCATCGGCAGCGAACTTCTGCGAGTAGAAGACCTGACACTGCCACGCCCAGGCAAAGCACAGGGTTATCTGCTCGATCATGTATCTTTTTCGCTGAACGCTGGCGAGATTCTCGGCATATATGGCCTCATGGGAGCTGGCCGTACCGAGCTATTCGAAGCGCTCATGGGCCTGCACCCTTACGTGACGGGCACCATCTGGCTGGACGGCAAGAAGATCAGTAACCATGCATCAGTAGAACAGCGCATCAACGCAGGTCTCATGCTGATACCAGAAGACCGCCAGCGTGAAGGCCTGGTACAGACGCTGACCATTGCCGACAATATGATCCTCGCCAGCTTGCGGCGCTACCTCAGCGGCTTTTTCCTGTCATCGCGCAAGCAAAAGGAAAGCGTCTCCCAGATGACCCGTAATCTGGCGATCAAGCTGTCCAACCCGCAGAATCTGATCGGTTCGCTGAGCGGCGGCAACCAGCAAAAGGTCGTTGTTGCCAAAGCTCTGCTCACCTCGCCCAAAGTCCTGATGATGGACGAGCCAACACGCGGCATCGACGTTGGCGCCAAAGAAGAAATATTTGACATCATGGCCGAACTGGCCCAACAGGGTTTCGGCATTCTGTTTGTCTCAACCGAGCTTAAAGAAGTCATGGCGATTGCCGACCGTGTTCTTGTTATGTCAAAGGGCTGTATCACCGCCAATATGACCCGCGCCGAGGCGACAGAGCAGGCTCTGGTCGAGGCTTCCGCAATCGGTCACGAAATTGTGAATACAGGAGTTTAGATCATTATGGAACAGGCCCAAAATCAACTTGTTTCGTCTGAGGCACGAGAAAAGCTGAAATCCCAGCAAGGCCGCATCGCGTTTCGCGCACTCTTATTCCAGTTAAGAGCTTTCATTGCGCTAATTCTGCTTTTTACATTTTTTGCGCTCTATTCATCGTCATTTTTACAGGCCAATAACCTCATTATCCTGGCGAAACAGGCGGCGATAAACGCCATCCTGGGGATTGGCATGACGTATGTGATCCTCACAGCAGGCATTGACCTGTCAGTCGGGTCGATTGTCGGACTTGCTGGCATGGTAGCAGGCGGTTTGCTTATTGATGGCCTGGTCTTACCGATGTTTGATGTGGTGATCTACTTCAACGTATGGATTGTGATGATTATCACGCTGTGTGTTGGTATGTTGTTCGGCTTAGTGAACGGCATCATCATCACAAGATTTAACGTCGCGCCATTTATTGCAACGCTGGGCACGCTCTACATCGCGCGCGGCCTGGCGTTGCTGAGCAACAATGGCGCGACCTTCCCCAATCTGGTTGGCAACCCGGAACTGAATAACACCGGTTTTCCCACCCTGGGCGCGGGGCGCTTCCTGGAACTCCCCTACTCTATCTGGATCATGATTGTGCTCGGTTTGCTGGCCATGTTTGTCGCCAGCAAGACGCCTTTTGGTCGTCAGGTTTACGCCATTGGCGGCAACATGCGCGCCGCTAAACTGTCCGGCGTGCGGGTGAAAACAGTCACGATGCTGACCTACGTCATCTCCGGTTTTTGTGCGGCCATGGTAGGTCTGATTATCACCTCGCAGTTAGCTTCGGCGCACCCAGCCACCGGCGAGACTTTTGAACTTAACGCAATTGCGGCGGTTGTACTCGGCGGTACATCACTTGCCGGCGGGCGCGGAACAATCAGCGGCACGATCATCGGCGCTTTTGTAATCGGCGTGCTCAACAACGGCATGGTGATCGAGGGGGTCAGCTCGTTCTGGCAGACAGTCATCACCGGTGTCGTCATTATCCTGGCAGTCATCATCGACCAGCTTCAGAGTCGGCTGCAGGAACGTAAGCTCATCTGATCATGACAGAACCGATGGAAAGGGGGTGATGCTCAGACAAAAGAACGGCAAAGTCAATAAGCTGCTGGTGCTTTATAAAGACAAACACGGAGGAATATACGAAAAATGTCTCGCAAAACATGGTTTTCCTGGATGATTCTGACGTTGACACTGCTCCTGGCTTTCGGCGCATTTGGCGCCACCGCACAGGACCTCGATATCGAAGACCTGCCCATGGGCGATGGCGAATTGATCGTCATCATCACCCCGTCGCACGACAACCCGTTCTTCAAAGCCGAAGCGGACATCGCCCAGGCACGCGCTGAAGAACTCGGTTACACCACGCTGGTACTGGTCCACGACGACGACGCCAACCTGCAGGACCAGCACTTCGATGTCGCCATCTCGCAGGGTGCGGCGGCCATCATCCTCGACAACGCCGGCGCGGACGCCTCGATTGCGTCGATCCAGCGCGCGGCGGACGCGGGTATCCCCTCATTCCTGATCGACCGTGAAATCAACGCTTCCGGCGTGGCGGCCTCGCAGTTGGTGTCCAACAACTACCAGGGCGCGGTGCTGGGTGCCGAAGAGTTCGTGCGTCTGATGGGTGAAGAAGGCCAGTATGTCGAACTGCTGGGCCGTGAGACCGACACCAACGCGGCTGTCCGTTCTCAGGGTTACAACGACGTCATCGCCGACTTCCCGGACATGGAACTGGTTGCCCAGCAGACGGCCAACTGGAGCCAGCCCGAAGCCTTCGACGTGATGGAAACCCTCATCCAGACCTATCCGGACATCAAGGGCGTGATCGCGGGTAACGACACGATGGCCCTGGGCGCGTCGGCAGCGCTGCGCGCGGCTGGTATGGACGATGTCATCGTGGTTGGCTTCGACGGTAGCCCTGAGGTTATGGACGCCATTCGTCGCGGCGAAATCCAGGCGACGGTACTTCAGCCGGTCGCGGTCTTCTCCGAACTGGCCGTTGACCAGGCCCATACCTACATCCAGACTGGTGAACTGCCCGAAGTCGAGAAACAGTCGATTGACTGCATCCTCATCACACCGGAAAACGTGGACGGGTACGGCGTTTTTGCCCCGCTGCCGGTCGATGAAGAAGCCGCTTTGCCGATGGGCGATGGCGAATTGATCGTCATCATCACCCCGTCGCACGACAACCCGTTCTTCAAAGCCGAAGCGGACATCGCCCAGGCACGCGCTGAAGAACTCGGTTACACCACGCTGGTACTGGTCCACGACGACGACGCCAACCTGCAGGACCAGCACTTCGATGTCGCCATCTCGCAGGGTGCGGCGGCCATCATCCTCGACAACGCCGGCGCGGACGCCTCGATTGCGTCGATCCAGCGCGCGGCGGACGCGGGTATCCCCTCATTCCTGATCGACCGTGAAATCAACGCTTCCGGCGTGGCGGCCTCGCAGTTGGTGTCCAACAACTACCAGGGCGCGGTGCTGGGTGCCGAAGAGTTCGTGCGTCTGATGGGTGAAGAAGGCCAGTATGTCGAACTGCTGGGCCGTGAGACCGACACCAACGCGGCTGTCCGTTCTCAGGGTTACAACGACGTCATCGCCGACTTCCCGGACATGGAACTGGTTGCCCAGCAGACGGCCAACTGGAGCCAGCCCGAAGCCTTCGACGTGATGGAAACCCTCATCCAGACCTATCCGGACATCAAGGGCGTGATCGCGGGTAACGACACGATGGCCCTGGGCGCGTCGGCAGCGCTGCGCGCGGCTGGTATGGACGATGTCATCGTGGTTGGCTTCGACGGTAGCCCTGAGGTTATGGACGCCATTCGTCGCGGCGAAATCCAGGCGACGGTACTTCAGCCGGTCGCGGTCTTCTCCGAACTGGCCGTTGACCAGGCCCATACCTACATCCAGACTGGTGAACTGCCCGAAGTCGAGAAACAGTCGATTGACTGCATCCTCATTACACCGGAAAACGTCGACGAGTATGGCGTTTTTGCCCCGCTCAACTAACGAGCACCAGCAGCATTGGAGATGAACAGACCGGAGTCTGTTCATCTCCACACATAACATTAACAAGCGACAACCAGCCAGTATGGCAAACAGGCAGTCGGGTCATCCCGACCTGACTGCCCATCATCTGACACACAGACTCATTATCGCACTCATCCAATTGCAGATATGTCAACTGTGGAGGGAACTACATGATCCGTTCCGAGCTGCTCCATCCTCAAATTCTGAAAGTGCTGGCATCAGCCGGTCATGGTTCTGTCGTGCTCATCGCCGACGGCAATTTCCCGTTTACCACCGGTGCCAATCCGGCAGCCGAACGCGTCTACCTGAACCTGGCACCGGGCAAACTCAACGTGACCGACGTCCTCGAAACACTGGTCAGGACCATTCCGATTGAAGCGGCTCACGGAATGGTCCCCGATGACGGCACAGAACCGGCAATCTTCGAAGAATATCGACGGCTGATGCCCGATGTGCCGGTCCAGACGCTGGGACGTTTCCCCTTCTATGACGCCGCCAAATCCCCCGATACCGCGTTGGTAGTCGCCACCGGCGAACAACGGACCTACGCCTGCATCCTGCTGACTATCGGGGTCGTTACTGGAAAGGAATAGCCAATGGACCTGACCGAACTCCAGCTAAAGTCAATTGAATACCGCAAGAAAACCCTTGAGATCATCAAGCACAGTGGAGCTGGTCACACCGCTGGCAGTCTGTCCTGCCTCGATATTCTCAACGTACTGTATAACCATGTGCTGCGCCTGTCGCCAGAAACATTCAACAGTCCAGACCGTGATCGCTACATTCAGAGCAAGGGTCACTCAGTCGAGGCGCTGTATGTGGTACTCGCCGATCAGGGTTTCTTCCCATCAGCGGAACTGGACACGCTGAATCGCTACAGGTCGCATTTTATCGGCCACCCGACGCGCAAAGTGCCCGGCATCGAACAGAACACCGGCGCGCTGGGTCACGGCCTGTCGCTGGCTGTAGGCACCGCCATCGCGGGCAAAAAAGACGGGCGCGATTATCGCGTGTTTACTCTGCTGGGCGATGGCGAACTCGCCGAAGGCTCAAGCTGGGAAGCATCGATGACCGCATCCCACTACAAACTGGATAATCTGGTGGTTATCATCGACCGCAACACCCTGCAGATCACCGGGCGCACCGAAGAAGTCAACGGGCTGGAACCACTAGATGACAAGTTCCGCGCGTTTGGTTACGCCGTGCGCCATGTGGATGGCAATGACCTCAGCGCGTTGACGGCCATTTTTGACCAGCTTCCATTTGAAACCGGCAAACCGAATCTGGTGCTGGCCCATACCGTCAAAGGTAAGGGTATTAGTTTCATGGAGGACGTGCGCGCCTGGCATCACAAAGTGCCCAGCGACGACGAATTCGCGCTGGCAATGCAGGAACTGGATCAGGCTCGCGCCCGGTTGCTGGAAGGAACAACCTTATGACACTCGAACTGGGCAAACCCAATCAG
This sequence comes from uncultured Anaerolineaceae bacterium, assembly GCA_964639225.1. Lineage (GTDB taxonomy): Bacteria > Chloroflexota > Anaerolineae > Aggregatilineales > Phototrophicaceae > CAZXCK01. The sequence continues at coordinate 59,543 of CAZXCK010000001.1, forward strand.
GACGTATTCGCAAAAACCCTGCTCGAACTGGCCCAGCAGGACAAAGACATCCTGGTGATGACCAGCGACTCACGCGGATCAGGTAAGCTGGTGCCATTTGGCGAGGCCCTGCCCGATCAATTGGTCGAAGTTGGCATCGCCGAGCAGAATCTGATCGGCATTTCCGCCGGGCTGGCCGCTGCCGGCAAAAAGGTATTTGCCGTATCACCGGCCTGCTTCCTGACAGCGCGCGCCCTGGAACAGATCAAGAACGACGTCGCCTACAGCGATAACCCGGTACGAATCGTGGGCATCAGCGCCGGGGTGAGCTACGGTGCGCTCGGTTCCACCCACCACTCACTGCACGACTTCGCCGCGCTGCGCGCCATCAACAACATCGATATCGTCGTACCGGCAGACAATTTCGAGACACGCGAGGCCGTCAAAGCACTCATCGGCCATCCGCATCCGGTCTATCTGCGCCTGGGCAAGAAGGCGATGCCTTTACTGTATCCGCCAGAAACACGCTTCGAGATCGGCAAAGCCATCACCGTGCGCGAGGGCTACGACATCACCTTCATCGCCATCGGCGAGACGGTGGCCCCCGCTGCTATAGCCGCCGATCTGTTGCAGACACAGGGGATTTCGGCGCGCGTCATCAGTATGCACACCCTGCGCCCATTCGATACCGACGCCCTGTTGGACGCGGCTCGCTCCACACATGGCGTTATCACCGTTGAAGAACACAGCGTTCATGGTGGTTTGGGCGAGTGCTGCGCCGCCATTCTGATGCAGAACCAGCTCGCCGTGCCATTTAGGATCGTCGGTATCCCCGATGAATACACCATCACCGGCAGCCAGACAGAGATATTCAACCATTACGGCATCTCGGCTGAAGGTCTGGCGGCGACAGCCCGGCAGCTTCTACAGATTGAGGTGAGTTCATGACGGCAATTCTTGCCCTCGATCAGAGCACATCAGCCACCAAAGCACTGATCTTCGACGCACAGGGGCAGGTGCTGGGCAAGACTTCACTTGAGCACCAGCAGTATTACCCCGCGTCAGGCTGGGTAGAACACGACGCCGACGAGATTTACACCAACACGCTGGCGGTGATCAGATCGATCGTCCAACAGCATCCAGGGCAGACGTTCGAGTTTCTTAGTATCACCAATCAGCGCGAGACGTTTGTCATCTTTGACCGGGAGACGGGCGCGCCACTGCACCGGGCAATCGTCTGGCAGTGTCGCCGGGGCGAACCCATTTGCCAGGAGTTGCTGGCCGCCGGTCACGGCGATAGGGTGCAGCAGCTAACCGGCCTGAAGATCGACACCTACTTCCCGGCCTCGAAGATTACGCATCTGCTGCGCCAGCAGCCGGAACTTAAGCAACGCCTGGAAGATGGCACGGCGCTCGTAAGCACTATCGACGCCTATCTGATTTACCGCCTCACCGGCGGCGCAGTCTTCGCCACCGACCACACCAATGCCTGCCGCACACTCTTCTATGACATCAACACGCTGGACTGGAGCGACGAACTGTGCGCCCTGTTCGACGTGCCACGCCGCGCCCTGCCAGAGATTCGTGAGAGTGCGGCGCGCTTCGGCGAAACGGACTGCGGCGGCGTTCTGCCCGCGTCGATTCCCATTTGCGGCATCATGGGCGATTCTCAGGCGGCGCTCTTCGCGCAGCGCTGCTACCAGCCCGGTGGCGCCAAGGTGACCTTCGGAACAGGCTCGTCGGTGCTGCTCAACCTGGGAGACTCGCCCATACGCTCGCCTAATGGTATCGTCACCACCATTGGCTGGGTTTACAACGGCCAGCCGACCTACGCCTTTGAAGGCATTATCAACTTCACCGGCGCGACCATCGCCTGGCTGCGCGACGGTCTGAAACTCATCCAGAGTTCGGCGGAGACCGAATCGCTGGCGACCAGCGTAACCGATACCGGTGGCGTGTATGTGGTGCCGGGCTTTGTCGGCCTCAGCGCTCCTTACTGGCGCGCCGATGTCCAGGGAGCCATTGTTGGTCTGACGCCAGGCAGCACACGCGCGCATGTCGTCCGGGCAGCGCTGGAGTCGATCGCCTATCAGGTACGCGATGTCCTGTCGCTGATGGCACAGGATGCCGGTATGCCCCTGCAGAGCGTCAAAGGTGATGGCGGCGCGGTCGCTAACCGTTTCCTGATGCAGTTCGTCGCCGATATGATACGTCTCCAGGTCCAGGCTTCCACCTTGCCGGAACTGTCAGCGTTGGGGGCAGTATTCAGCGGACTGCTGGGCACAGGTGTCTATCCCTCACTGAGTGCGCTGGAATCTCTGCCGGCTGGTTTCGACGACTATCAGCCACTAATGCCAGTCGAGCAGGCCGAGGGGCTGTATGCCGGCTGGGAGCGCGCAGTAGCGCGGGTTTTATAAACAAACGATCTCATAGAAAGGATTTGATCGATGCAGAAAGACATTACCTTAGGCGTTATCGTCGGCAACCGTGACTTCTTCCCGGACGCGCTGATCTCCGAAGGTCGCCAGGACATCCTCGAAGTGCTGGCCGAGCGCAACATCACTCCGATTATCCTCGACGAAGACGCGACCAAGCTGGGCGCGGTGGAAACCTGGCAAAACGCCAAAAAGTGTGCCGACCTGTTCAAGCAGCACCGCGACGAGATCGACGGTATCCTGGTATGTCTGCCCAATTTTGGCGATGAAAAGGGCATCGCCGAAACCATCAAGCTCTCCGGCCTCAACGTGCCGATTCTGGTGCAGGCCTACCCCGACGACCTCAACGAGCTGATTCCGTCGCGCCGCCGCGACGCCTTCTGCGGCAAAATATCGGTGTGTAACAACCTCTACCAGTATGGTTACGATTACACCGTCACCGAGCTGCACACCGTTCATCCAAAGTCGGACTCATTCAAGGCCGATCTGGATAAATTTGTCGGCGTTTGCCGCGTCGTCAAAGGTCTGCGCAATGCGCGGCTGGGCGCGATTGGTGCGCGGCCTAACGCCTTCAACACCACCCGATACAGCGAGAAGCTGCTGCAATCCGTCGGCATGAGCGTACAGACCATCGACCTGTCCGAAGTGTTTGGCCCGGCGCGTAAACTGGCCGATGATGACGCACGCGTGAAAGAGCGCATTGACCGTATAATGAGCTACGTCAAAACGGAGGGTGTGCCATCGGCGTCGCTGCTGAAAATGGCAAAGATCGGCGTGGTCATCGACGACTGGATGCAGTCGCTGGATATCACCGCCTCGGCCATCCAGTGCTGGGACTCGCTGCAAGCCAATTACGGCGTCAACGTCTGCACACTGATGAGCATGATGAGCGAGCAGCTTCTGCCCAGCGCCTGCGAAGTTGACGTGACCGGCGTCGTGTCGATGTATGCGCTTCAACTGGCGTCTGGGACGCCCAGCGCCCTGGTAGACTGGAACAATAACTACGCCGATGATCCCAACAAGTGCGTGTTGTTCCACTGTGGCAACTGGGCCAAGAGCTTCTTCCCTGAAGACGATTTTGTGATGGAATACGCGCCCATTCTCGGCTCCACCCTGGGTGATGAGAACACCTACGGCGTCGTCTCCGGGCGCACGCCATCGGGACCGTTCAGCTACGCCCGTGTCACCACCGACGACCGTAACGGCGTCATCAAGGCTTATGTCGGTGACGGCATGTTTATCGACGATCCGATGGAAACCTTCGGCAGCCGGGCACTGGTCGAAGTGCCAGACCTGCAAACGCTGCTGCGCTACATCTGCAAAAACGGCTTCGAGCACCACGCGGCCATGAATGCCTCGCATTCCGCCGCCGTGCTTCAGGAAGCGCTCAGCACGTATTTCGGTTGGGACGTTTACCATCACATATAACGTTAGCACAGGGCAACCGCGTATCTCTGGTGCGGTTGCCCTGTCTGTCGCTAATTCAGCCGTATACGTGGATTAAGCAGCCCGTACAACAGGTCGGCGATCAGATTGGCCATCGCATAGGCGAAGATAATCAGCATCACAATCGATTGCAGCAGCGGGATGTTTTTCGCGCGCACAGCGCTCACCAGCTCCCGCCCCAGTCCGGGATAGTTGAACACCTCTTCGATCACTACCAGCCCACCGATCAACCAGCCGACACTCAGCGCGATGACCGTGATGGTCGGCAGCAGCGCGTTGCGCAGCACATGCTTGATGATAATCTGGTACTGTGGCAGACCCTTAAGCGTAGCCGTGCGGACATACGGCTTCTTCAACTCATCGATGACCCCTGCCCTCGTCATACGCGACACATAGGCCAGCAGCACCAGCGTCGCCGTAATCGATGGCAAAGTCAGTACACGAAGCCAATCCACGAAGTTATAACTGGACGCCACAAATGACGTTGCCGGGAACCACTCCAGTCCATGCGCGAATACATTGACCAGCACAATCCCGGTGACAAACTCCGGTAAGCCGACGACAGACAGCGAAAAGACCGAGATAACGCTGTCCAGCCAACTGTCCTCAAACAGGCCAGCCAGCACCCCCAACAGAATAGAAATCGGTATGCTGATAGCCAGAGTCATCAACGCCAGCCGCAACGTGTTTGCCAGTCGCTCAGTGACGAGGGGCCGCACCTCTGGTGAGCCACGACTATACGAACGCCCCCAGTCCCCGGTCAGGAATCCACCCAGCCACGTTACATATTGCTCGGGTACAGGGTCATTCAGTCCATATGTCTCGCGGAATTCCTCCAGCGCCACCGGAGAGGCATCACGCCCCAGAACCAACCGCGCCACGTCCCCCGGCAGCAACTGGGTAAGCCCAAAGATCAGCGCCGATGTCACCAGCATGGTGACAACCAGCAGCAGCAGACGCCGTATAATGTATTCAGTCATAGCGTGTCAGCGCTCCTCTCCGGTCGAGGACGTATCGTTGCTGCCAGCCATAGTCTGTAACTCGATCAGCTCATCCACAGGAATGTGGCAGCGGATATAGTGTCCATTCCCCGCGTCTCGCCAGGGTGGCTCATCAGTTTCGCAAATACTGCCAATTTTGCGCGGACAACGGGTGTGAAAGCGACACCCGCTCGGAATATCCCGCGCGCTTGGAACTTCACCTTCCAGGCGAATGGCGACACGGTCATCCGTTGGGTCTGGAACAGGAACGGCTGAAATCAGCGCTTCGGTATAAGGATGTGAAGGCGCGTTATAAACCGCATCAGATCCGCCCTCCTCCACAATTTCACCCAGATACATCACGGCGATCCAGTCGGACAAATACGCCACAACGTCCAGATCATGCGAAATCAGCAGATAGGATGCACCCTGCTGTGCGCGCAGGTCTTTCAGCAGATTCAGAATTACCGCCTGCACCGACACATCCAACGCCGAGGTCGGCTCATCGGCGACAATCAGTGCCGGATCAGCCGCAAAAGCACGGGCAATCGCCACACGTTGTTTTTCTCCGCCGCTTAACTCCGCCGGGTAACGATCGACATAGTCGGCGCTCAGACGCACAGCGTCCAGCAGTTCGACCACCCGCGTATGAATCTCCGCTTCGCTGTTATAGCGATCAGCCAGCAACCGCAGCGTACGGCCAATCGCCTGCCCTACCGTATGATACGGATTCAAGGCGTCATTCGGATTCTGAAACACCATCCGAAGGTTACGCAGCGCCTCGCGTGGGCGGCGATTCAGATCATTGCTGATCGCCATCTGGCACAGTTCCATCTCGCCATCGTCAGCCGTCGACAGCGCCACGATACACCGCGCCAGCGTGGTCTTACCGCTGCCACTCTCCCCTACTAATCCCAGCGTAGACCGCTCCTGAATCGTCAGCGATACATCATCAACAGCGCGAACCGGGCGGAATGGCCGGCGCAAAATGCGATCAAACAGCGAGCGCGAACCAAACTGACGGCTGACGCTGCTTACATTCAGAACGAGTTCTTTACGCGGTGCCGGACTCTCGCCGATGGCTTCTGGTTTGGTCGTCGTGCTCAACTCGCCACTGGCGATTTCCGGCCAGCGCCAACAGCGGATCATCCGACCATCGTCTGCTGGCTCCAGCGGCGGCTTTTCGTGATGGCACCGATCTACAGCCACCGGGCAGCGAGGCGCGAATACGCAGCCGCTGGGCCGGTCCGCCAATGACGGAGCGACCCCCTCGATTGTCGAAAGACGTGTGCCAATCTGTTCCGAATGGCGCGGCAGGCTGGCCATCAGACCGGCGGTGTACGGATGCAGCGGCCTGCTGTACAGGTCGCGCACCGGCGCCGTTTCCATAATCTCGCCGCCGTAAAGCACAGTCACATGATCACACAATTGGGCCACTGTCCCCAGGTCATGTGAAACGTACAAAGCGGCTGCGTCGTTGTTATGGATCAGCTCGCGGAACAGGTCCAGGATCACAGCCTGCGTCGTCACGTCGAGCGCGGTCGTTGGCTCGTCAAGGACCAGCAGCTTCGGCTGTGTGCTCAACGCCATAGCGATTGTCACCCGCTGGAGCATGCCGCCGCTCAGTTGGTGCGGATAACGATCAACCACGTCTTCAGGGTCGGCGATCTTAACTCGTTTCAGCATTTCAACCGCATGTGCGATCGCGTCCTTACGTGACAACTGCATGTGCCGTCGTGTAATCTCACCGATCTGGTCGCCAATCGTATACGACGGATTCAGCGAGGCTATCGGGTCCTGCGGCACAAGATTGATCTTGCTTCCCCAGATATCGCGCATTTGCCGCGTCGATTGGGTTGTCAGGTCCTCACCGTCAAATCGTATAACACCCGACGAAATGCGAGCATTGGCAGTCAGGTAACGCATCAGGGCCAGCGCCAGCGTGGTTTTGCCGCTGCCACTTTCCCCCACCAGACCGTGAATTTCGAGCGGTTTGATCGCCAGGTTTACGTCGTGGATAGCGTTCAGCCACACTTTGTTCAGACGATAATCGATATTGACCTTCTCGGCCTGAATAATGGCTTCCAGGTTGTTCATATCAGGCGTCTTTGCCTCCTTCATAGCGGAAGATTCGACGCAGGCCATCAGCCATCAGATTCACACCGATGACCAGAAAGGCGATAGCGCCCGCTGGCGCCCACAACGACCAGGGCGCGCGCAGATACTCCCCCCTGGCCTCTTCTACCATGCGTCCCCAGTCCGGCGATGGCGGCTGAACACCCAAACCCAGAAAGCCCAGCGAGGCGATCAGGAAAATGGCATACGAAAAACGCAGAGCCGCCTCAACAGCCAAAGCCGGCAGTACGCCTGGCAGTATCTCCCGAAAGAGAATATACAGGGTGCTTTCTCCACGCAGGCGCGCCGCTTCGACATAACCACTATCCCGTATGTTGAGCGTCGCGCTGCGAATGACTCGGGTAACGATGGGTGTATAGAGAAGCACTACCACAATCACAATGCCGACAGGCGTCGGCCCAAGCGTCCCCAGCATAACCAGCGCCAGCACAAGCGCCGGTATGGATAACAGACTATCCAGAATTCGCGAGGCGATTTCATCCAGCCAACCACCCAGGTAACCGATTGTCAGCCCAAAGCAGGTGCCCAGAATCACAGCAACAGCCGTCGCGATTCCCGGTAGCAGAATAATCTCTCGTGCTCCCCAGATCACACGGCTGAAGACATCGCGCCCTTCTTTGTCTGTGCCAAAGGGATGCTCCCACGAAGGTGACGCACGCCGCACCAGCGTTCCGTTTTCGTCTCGTATGAACTCGCGGGCACTGTATGGAGCGATTGCCGGCCCAATGATGGCCAGCACAATAAATATTACGACGATAAGTGTACCAATAAATGAGAGGGGACGTTTAGCCATCTGCGCTGCATAAGAGCCAACAGTGGCTACGGCTCGGACGAATGCGCTGCGTGGAGGCCGGGAACCGGCCTCCACGCGCATGTCTGCGTTGTTCATCGCAGCGCCAGCGTGCTATTCATTGACGCTAACTGTGCGGAAATCAGTCTGGCCAGGGAATGGATGCATGTCCAGGCCAGACACATTATCGCTTACCGCGCCCACCACCGAGGCAAACCAGGGGATAATGACCGGGCCACGCTCAGCGAAAATCTGGCTGATCTCGCTGTAAATGGCGGCGCGCTCATCCAGGTCAGCGGTGACCGCAGCCTGCGCGACCAGCTCATCAACTTCGGCATCGGAGAAGTGCGTCTCATTGAAGATACCGTCGGTCACATAAGCCTGGACCAGATAGCCCTGAGGTACCGGCTGGTCGCCCCATCCGGTGATACCCAGGTCAACTTCCAGCCATTCGGTGTCAGCATAGTACAGGCTCTCTGCCCGCAGCAGAATGTTCACGTCGATGCAGCCCTGCTCCCACTGCTGCTGCAGCGCCACACCCAGCGACTCATAATTGAACGCATCCACCACATAGAAATCCGTGCTGATGCGCTCTTCGCCGGTCGCTTCCTGGATCAGCTCGCAGGCCATTTCGGGGTCAAACGGCACACCCTCAATGCTTGCATCGAAGAACTGGCCATAAGCCGGGCCGATTGGGTCGTTATTGCCTAGCACCCCGAAACCTTCCTGCACGGTCTCCAGCAGCTCCTGCCGGTTGGTCGCATACTTGAACGCCTGGCGCACCCGAACATCTTCGCCCAGCGCGCCCTCATCAGAGCGAATACGGATTACCGGATGCTGGTTGGTCGCCCGGTCAACAATCGTGATGCCACTCGCGCCTTCCAGCGTCGGAACCTGGTCAACGTCCATCTTGAAGATGAAATCAACTACACCGCTGCGCAGCGCGTCAATCTGCGTCAGCGTGTCGTCAATAAACAGGAATTCCAGCTCAGCGAGCATCGGCTGGCCTTCGATCCAGTAGTTTTCATTGGCGACAAAGAATGCACGCTCACCTGCGCTGTACTCAGACAGAATAAACGGGCCTGTGCCGTTGAAGTTTGCAAACAGATCGTCACCACTACCCAGCACATTCGGGCTCTCGGTGCCATCCTTCAGGATAAGGGCAAAGCGCGATGCCACACCAAACATAAAATCGGCATTCGGGCTTGCCAGTTCGAAGGCAACCGTCAGATCATCAACAGCCTCAACGGTGAATTCACCAAGCAGGCTCGTCGCCGGTGATCCCAGCTCCTGCAGGCGATTAAACGTAAACACCACATCCGCAGCGCTGAACGCCGAACCGTCATGGAAAGTTACACCCTCTTCCAGGAAGAATGTGTAAGTCAGGCCGTCTTCGCTGATTTCCCAGTCATAAGCCAGGTTGGGGGCCAGTACGCCATCCGGCGTGACCTCGACGAGATAGTCATAGATGGTGCGGTTGAACAGTACTTCAGGGTCGTTGGAACCGGTGGCTGGGTCCAGATTTTCGGGTGAGACCATACCCACACGCAGCACACCTTCACCATCCTGTGCGCTGGCCACTCCACCCACAGCCAGTATCAACACAGCCAGCACGCCAACTGTCAGTAGACGTCCGATGCTGCCTTTTTGCCAACGAACTTTGTGAATAAACATGAGACCTCCGCTTATTTATCGGACAAAGGGGAGTTCCACCACGGGGACAGAACCAGAGCAATTAACTACTTCTAAAGAGGATCAACGACACTCCGCCGGCAACACACATCACATGGGCTGCCAACCCAGTCATAGCACTGGCACACATATTCAATGTGGCCGCGCTTATCTACCCGGCATAACCGGGCTACCCTCAACTTTGAAACAGTATGCTCTCAGTCGCGTATTTGCCGATCAACACACGACAATTAGAGTATAACATTACCATTTATCCTGCTGTCGATATCTATACAAAGACTCATCTAAGTTCCAGCATGAGACAAAGACCGGTTGTTTTTGTCACAAAACAAAAGCGACCTGCTCATTCATGAGCAAGTCGCCGTGATGCCCCGGAGAGGACTTGAACCTCCACCCCATAAAGGGACACAGCCCTCAACCGTGCGCGTCTGCCTGTTCCGCCACCGGGGCATTGCATTTGCTGTATTATACCGGGTGGCAGATACGTGTCAATCCTTTTAAGGGTCATAACTTTTCTATAAAATGACAGTAGACTCTAAAATCCATTGGGGAATAATCATGCGAGTAGTTGTCGACGCGATGGGTAGTGACACGCATCCGGTACCCGATATCACCGGGGCGGTGACGGCTGCCCAGGAGACAGATGTTGAGATTCTGCTCGTCGGTTCAGAATCGCTCATCCGGCAGCAACTGAGCAAACTCTCCCCACCCTCAGGGCGAATCGAGATTATCAACGCGGACGAGAGCGTGACCATGACCGATTCCCCCAGCCACGCCGCCCGCAGCAAACCCAGTTCCAGCATGCACATCGGCATGAACCTGGTGCGAGATGGCGAGGCCGACGCGTTTGTCACTGCTGGCAACACCGGTGCCGCCTATGCCATCGCCATGCTGCATACACTCAAGCGCATTCCAGGCGTCAAACGGCCAGCCCTGAGCGCGATTTTCCCGATCAACCGGCAGCCGGTTATCTTCCTGGATATCGGTGCCAACGCCGAGTCCAGATCGGACTGGCTGGTACAGTTCGCCCTGATGGGCAAAATCTACGCACAAAAGGCGCTCGGTCTGCCCAACCCGCGCGTGGGGCTGCTGTCCAACGGTGAAGAAGATGTTAAAGGCAATCAGACAATCCTGGATGCCAGCCGGCTCCTCCAGCAAACAACGCTCCGCTTTGTTGGCCACATCGAACCCAAAGACATCATGTCAAGCAGCGCCGATGTCGTCGTCGCCGATGGTTTCACCGGCAACATTCTGCTCAAAACATTCGAGGCTTCCACCCGTTACCTCGGTAGCGTCATCCGTGATGAGATCAACGCCGGCCTGCTGACTAAACTGGGCGGTCTGCTCGCCCGGCCCGCTTTCACAAGAGCCAGGCAGCGCATCGACACACGAGAGGTCGGCGGAGCGCCACTGCTGGGCGTTAAAGGTGTTGTCATAATCAGTCATGGCAGCGCCGATGCCCTGGCCATCAGAAACGCTGTATTGCAGGCAAAACGCGCCGCCGAAGGCAGAATCATCGAAGCAATAGAGGAAAATATTGCCCATTTACCCCAGTCATGATTCGTCTGACATCTTTTCGAAAGTGCAGGTAACTACTCATGGAACTATTGCGCAATGGACGCCCCCGCGTCGTCATCACCGGCCTCGGATCAGTCACCGCTCTGGGTGACCCGGATGCAATGTGGGACGCATTGAAGAACGGTCGCTCTGGCATTCGTCGCATCGAAACCATCGACGTTGAACATGTGCCGGTCAAAATCGCCGGCGAAGTCCGCGATTTCGTCCCGGAAGACTACATCGACCGCAAAGAGGCGCGTCGCATGGGTCGCGCCTCGCAGTTCGCCGTAGCCGCAGCGCAGATGGCCGCCGATGACGCCGGCATCAAACCAGACGACACCGATGGCGAGCGCACCTGTGTGGTTATTGGCACCTCACTGGGCGCGCACGAAATGTCAGAGCAGACCACCTACAAATACAAACAGTCCGGCTACAAAAAGCCGAACCCGCTGGCGCTCATTAATTCGCTGCCCAACATGCCCGGCCATTATGTGAGCCGCCTTTTTCAGGCATTTGGACCTCTCATAACGCCCTCTACCGCCTGCGCCGCTGGCACACAGTCCATCGGCGAAGCCAGCGAGTATATACGCAACGGCAGGGCCGACATCGCGCTCGCTGGCGGCGTTGAGTCGATCCTTCAGGATTATACGCTCGCCGGTTTTGAAGCGATGACAGCCCTTGCCACCGAATATAACGACAGTCCGGAGCTGGCAAGCCGTCCGTTTGATCTCAATCGATCTGGCTTTGTCTTCAGCGAAGGCTGCGCGGTGGTCGTTCTGGAGAGCCTGGCCCACGCGCTTAAACGTGGTGCGCGTATCTATGCCGAGGTTCTGGGACACGCCTCGTCTTCAGATGCCTACCACGTCGCCGCGCTCGACCCTGAGGGCATGGGAGCGATCCGGGCCATGAAATGGGCCTTGCACGATGCCCGCCTGGCCCCACATGACATTCACTACATCAATGCGCACGGCACATCGACACAATCCAACGACCTCATGGAGACCAACGCCATTAAGCGCGTGTTTGCCGATCACGCTTACAATCTGCTGATTAGCTCCACCAAGAGTATGATGGGACATGCTCTCGCCGGTTCTGGCGCGATTGAAGTCGTGACTTGCTGCAAGACTCTGCTGGAGAAAATCATCGCTCCCACCATCAATCTTGACACGCCCGATCCGGAATGCGACCTGAACTACGTACCCAACATCGCCAGAGAAGCGCCAGAAATACGCCACATTATGTCAAACAGCTTTGGCCTCGGCGGCCAGAATGCCTCCATTATTCTGGGCGCTGTGTAACCCATATCCTAAACCGGGTGCAATCAGTTATAATTGCACCGAAAACGGTTAGCGAAATGGCATTACATGGAGGACAAGCTTCGAACAGTTCGAGAGATGCTGAACCAGCATGAGGCAAAAAAAGCAGAAGCGTTTGTCTCTCGCCTGCTGCGAACCGAACGCAGCACCACTCAGGTTGCGCAGTTGCTGGCGCTGCGAGCACGCGCCCATCTTCTGAACGCAAACCCTGAGCAGGGTTTGAAGGATCTGCAACAATTACAGAATATTGCGCCAGACGTATTCAATCAGCCACAGACTCAGGAGACCCTGGCCGATTGTTACCTGGCGCGCTTTGAGTTATCCGCTATCGGGTTTACTGACCGGACATACCTGACCAAAGCACAACAAACCTACCAGGCTTTGCTGGAAAACCACCCGAACTACGAGAATTCTGGCTGGATACTTTACCAGTACGGTCGTTCCTGGTTGGCCTCAGACAGTATCACACAGGCTGTATCCAGTTTTCAGAAAGCTCTCAACAACCCCAGCAAACGCCCAACCCACAAGGCGAACTGCTATGAACGCCTGGGATACATTGAGTTCTATAACCATCGCAACTTCGAACGCGCCCTGGAATTACTCAACCTGGCGCTCGCCGTATACCCGAACGGCGCCGATCCAACCTGGCTGGTCCAGCTTCATCTACAGCGGGCACGTATCCTACAGGCGACAAATCAACCAGAGGCCATGATACAGGTTGTCAATGCGGCCATCAAAATCGCAGTCGAGGACCTGCAACAGGATCGCCCTTTCATCTCCGACACGTTATTCACCAGCGCGGAACTGGTGGCCGCTGTGCCTGGCTTTGAGCAGCGTGCTGTTGCTCTGCTGGAACGATTTGTTCAGATCAGCCCCCGCCCCGTTGGCATTAACGTCACCTGGTCGCGGGCTTATGAGATGATGGGTGATCTGTATTTTGAGCTGGGACGTTATGACGCCGCTACGGCTGCCTACAGCACCGCGCTGCAATTCAACCCCTATCACCCCTGGGGAGTCTCGGTTTATTATCGTATGGCCAAAAGCCAGTATCAGCAGGGAAACTACGCCGAAGCGGTAAACATTATCCAGCATATGGTGAATCACGCTCACGCCGAGTCCGAACCAGTCACCGACTATCGGGTTTATGACATTCTGGGTAATGCACTGTTCGCTCAGGAGCGTTACTCCGAAGCCGCCCAGGCTTATCAGACCGCCATGTCGCTGGCTCACGATTCGGCTGAGGGGCTGGACAAAATTAAGTTGTACTATCATTTCTCTCGCCAACTGGCGCAGCAATAACCCGTAGTCGTAGAAGTTAGGAACGTAAGGTATGTATAGAGGGCCAACGATGAGCAAACGAGTAACAGTAGTTGGCGGTGGCCTGGCCGGAACCGAGGCGGCCTGGCAGCTCGCCGAGCGCGATATACAGGTTGATCTGTACGAAATGCGCCCCCAGCGGACCACAGGCGCTCACGTCTCTGATCGGCTGGCGGAGCTGGTGTGCAGCAATTCACTGGGTTCCAAACTGCGCGACCGGGCTACCGGCCTGCTTCAGCACGAGATCAAACGCCTGCGCTCCAAACTGATTGACTGCGCCGAATGTTCGGCTGTGCCGGCAGGTGGCGCGCTGGCCGTTGATCGTGAGTTATTCGCCGCAACGGTCACCGAAGCGATCAACACGCATCCCAGCATCAATGTGATCCGTGAAGAAATCCAGACCATTCCCGATGGCCCGACGGTTATCGCCACCGGCCCGCTGACATCCCCTGCCCTGTCAGCGGACATCGCCCGGCTGGCAGGCCAGAGCTATCTCTATTTCTACGATGCGATCGCGCCTATCGTGACCGCAGACAGCATCAACATGGACATCGCCTTTCGTGCCAGCCGCTACGGGCGCGGTGACGAAGACGAAGGCGATTACATCAATTGTCCGATGAACGAGGAAGAATATCGTCGTTTCGTCGAAGCGCTGCGCCAGGCCGAGACCGCCGAACTGCGCGACTTTGAACGCGAAGACCCGAACTTCTTCGAAGGCTGCATTCCCATCGAACAGCTCGCCAACCGGGGAGACGATACCCTCGCCTACGGCCCCATGCGTCCTATCGGCCTGCGCGATCCACGCACCGGCCAGCGCCCACATGCTGTTGTACAGCTCCGCCGCGATAACCTGGCCGGTAGCCTCTACAACTTAGTCGGCTTTCAGACCAACATCCGCTGGGGCCAGCAGGAAGCCATTCTACGGTTAATTCCAGGCCTTGAATCAGCCGAATTTATCCGCATGGGCCAGATGCACCGCAACACGTTCATCAACGCCCCCGTTCTGCTGAATGCGACCATGCAGTTCCGCCAGCGCGACGATCTCTATTTCGCCGGTCAGATCACCGGTGTCGAAGGCTATACCGGCAACATCGCCACCGGCCTTGTCGCCGGCCTGAACCTGGCACGTCACCTGCACGGCCAATCACAGTATATACTGCCGCCAACGACCATGCTGGGCGCGTTATGCCATTATGTCTCACATGCCGAGCCGGAACACTTCCAGCCGATGAAAGCCAACTTCGGCATCCTGCCGGATTTACCCACGCGCGTCAAAGGCAAACGAGACCGTTATGCGGCTTATGCCCAGCGCGCCCTGACCGACCTTGATGCGTCGATCACCGCCCTGGCCGATCCATACCTGCTGGCCCAACCGGCAGATAGCGAATAAGCAGCCAGACAATCGAAAATGCACGTTGACGTCATATAGTCCGGTCGCTTATAATGACCGCCGGTAACGCCCCATTTCGGGGTTTTCTATTCGAACCTATACTCGCCAATTTTCCCCGTGTTTCGACTCCGGATGTGATGTTCGTTCGCGGTGGCAAGTGAAGATTGGAGCCACAAAGTGTATGCAATAATCCGCACTGGGGGTCGCCAGTACCGCGCCGAAGTCGGCAGCGTCATCGACGTGGACCGGTTGCCCAACGAAGTCAACGACTCAATCGAAATCGACGACGTGCTGCTGGTTGGCGATGGCGATAACACGCTCATCGGCCAGCCGGTTGTCGAAGGCGCTAAGGTCACCGCGACAGTCATGGACCAGATTCGCGCCAAAAAGGTTATCGTTTTCAAGTATCGCCAACGGACCAACTACCGTCGCCGGCGCGGGCATCGGCAGTATTACACCCGTCTGCGCATTGACGATATCTCGGTCGGCTAGTTTTCTATAAGAAGGGATCGCAGCGATGGCTCATAAAAAAGGTGCAGGTTCCAGCCGTAATGGCCGCGACAGCCAGTCAAAGCGCCTGGGTGTGAAACGTTTCGGTGGTGAGTTCGTGATTCCGGGCAACATCATCGTGCGCCAGCGTGGCACCAAGTTCCACCCCGGCGAAAATGTCGGCATTGGCAAGGACCACACACTGTTCGCTACCACCGAAGGCTTTGTCGTCTTCGAGCGCATGCGGGGCCGCAACGGGCAGAAGCGCGTCTGCGTCTACCCTGAAACCCCTGCTGCTGCAGAAATAAGTTCATAACTGCTGCACTATAGTGCAGCAGTTCAGAGTCCGGGTATTGTAATTTACCTGCATTACGCCACCCCACAGCGGGCCGTGATGCATCACAGGAGAATGTTCCATCATGAAGAAGGATATGCACCCTCAGTGGTATCCTGAGGCGAAAGTCGTCTGTGCCTGCGGTAATTCGTGGGTTACTGGCGCTACCGTTGCCGAGATCCGCACCGACATCTGCTCGGCCTGTCACCCGTTCTACACCGGCGAACAGCGCATCGTTGACACCGAAGGCCAGGTGGACCGCTTCATGAAGCGTCTGCAGGTCCGCGACAACATCTACGCCGAGGCCCAGGCGCGCGAAGCCGCCAAAACCCCGTCGGACATGCCGCTGTCAGAGCTGGAACTCAACAAACGCTTCATCAACATCCTGGAAGACAACGGCATCAACACCGTTGCCGATTTCTTCGACAAACTGGAAGAAGGCGGCAACGAAAGCCTGCTCGAACTGCCGGGCATTGGCCGCAAAGTGTTGAGCGACATCAAGAAGATGCTGAAGAAGCGTGGCTATGAGGTTCCCGAAGTCGCCGAATAGCCTCACCAGTCATTGAATAGAAACAGGCAGTCACGCCACCTGGCATGGCTGCCTTTGCTTTGTACGGGGAAGTGTTATGAAGCATCACTCTGGAC
The DNA here is from genome assembly GCA_964639225.1 of uncultured Anaerolineaceae bacterium. Classification (GTDB taxonomy): domain Bacteria; phylum Chloroflexota; class Anaerolineae; order Aggregatilineales; family Phototrophicaceae; genus CAZXCK01. Next base: position 76,049 of record CAZXCK010000001.1, read on the forward strand.
GGGTTGAAGTCATCTGCGGCAGCATGTTCAGCGGCAAAACCGAAGAGTTGATTCGTCGTATCCGGCGAGCATCCATCGCCAGGCAGAATGTTCAGGTGTTCAAACCCAGTATCGACGACCGCTACAGCCTGCAACATGTCAGCAGCCACAACGGCCAGAATGTCGAGGCTCACTCAGTCACCAGTTCGCAGGACATCATGAGCCTCGTACAGGACGACACAACGGTAGTCGCCATTGACGAAGCCCAGTTTTTCGACGAGGGGATCGTCGGTGTGGTTGATACGCTCGCCAACCAGGGCCTGCGGGTACTGGTCGCAGGGCTGGACACCGACTTTCGCGGCGAACCGTTTGGTTCGATGCCGCAGTTGATGTGCTGTGCCGAGGAAGTCACCAAGCTGCACGCGATCTGTGTCATATGCGGTGACCTCGCCAGCCGAACCCAGCGCCTGGTCAACGGCAGCCCGGCGCGTTACGACGACCCCATTATTCTGGTGGGCGCTAAAGAAGCCTATGAAGCGCGCTGCCGCGAACATCACGTGGTCCCACATTAAAACCTGACAAAGGCCACTGGCGATACCCGAACGGCTCCGGTAGAATTACGCGCTGTTGCTGTTTGTTGTTAACTGCTGGATGTGTTGTGAAGCAAGTGTGGTATTAAGGAGGTATCGTTCGATGGGTGTTTCTGCTGTAAACATGCCAGTGGCGGAGCCATTATCCAACCAGAAAAAACTCTGGCTGCGCGATAAAAAATGGGACCTGATCTTTATTACCTTCAGTGTCATCGTTGTTCCCCTACCCTATCTGTTCTATCTGCTGGGTGTCAATCTGGGCATCGACGATGACGTAAGCCGGAATGTGGTCAACGGCTTTGTTGCCATCGCCATCGGCGGACCGCATATGATGTCAACGTTTTTGCGCACGGGCCTGGACGATAACTTCAAACAGCGCTATCCCATGCTGCTGCGGTCGTCTATCATCATTCCCATTGTCGTTGTCTCACTGGCTTTCCTCAATCTGAATCTGTTGCTGACCGTATTCTTCTTTTGGGCGGCACTCCACGTACTGCATCAGGTGACCTACATCGTCGAACTGTACAACCACAAGGAACACAATCATGTCCGCCAGGGCAGCGCGGTCACTTTGCAGGCGCGCGCCATCGACTATGCGGTCATCCTGACCTGCCTTTTCCCGATGGCGGCCTTCAAAATCAGCCAGGGTAGCTTTGATGTCGGTGTCAACGACCTGACTAGCGTCATCCCTGGGGTGTTCCAGCAATCCTGGTTCTTCTTCACGCTTTCCGGGGTCTTTGCTGTATCAGTGATCGCCTATGCCCATAAAACCTATATGGAGTATCGTGGCGGCTACATCAACTGGCCCAAGACCGTGTTCATCGTGTTTACGATTGTCGTCGCCTTCACCATTCCTGCCCTGCCCAACCTGGACACAGCCTTCCAGGGCCTCAACACCTGGCACTCATTCCAGTACCTGGCGATTACCTTCTACATCATCAAGATCAAGCAGCACTACAGCAACCTCGACAAAAGTGCGCCGCTTGTCTCTCGCTTTAGCAAAGGCAAAGACTCGCGTGGATTGTATCTGCTGAGTACCATCATGCTGCTGGGTTCGGTGGCGATCTTCGCCGTTGTATACGCCATCGCCCACATCATCACACCAGGTTCCATCGACGCGACAGACCCCCGCGCGCTATCCAACTGGCGCTTCGACGTCGCTTACTATACGTCAATCCTGTCCTTCCTGTGGATTCACTATTATCACGATCACTTCCTCTTCACAGACTTCGAAGCGCTCGACGATGCCTACTATGGCTCCGGGAAAGGTCAGGCAACGGCTGCCGCCGACTGATAATAGTCTGTAGCACATCACATAAAGCAAACGAGGGCGGGTCTGTTCCACACCGCCCTCGTTTCCCGTTGTCACCTACAGGCAGGTTGTCGAGCCGGTTCGCCTAGAAGAAATTCTCCCGTACCCACTGCATTGGATCAACTGGTACACCGTTAAGCCACAATTCCCAATGCAGATGCGCGCCTGTCGCCCGTCCGGTGTTGCCCACAGTGCCAATGACCTGCCCCATCGAGACATAATCCCCTATATGCACATAACGCTCAGACAGGTGGCTGTAGTTCGTGTATACGCCCCAGCCATGATCAATCACCACCGAAATCCCCCGTATGTGCAGCGTATCAGCCAGCACCACACGCCCTGCCGCCGCTGCCAGCACCGCAGAACCGGGCGCGCCTGCGAAATCTGCCCCAGCATGAAAGCGGTCAACAGCGCCACCATTATAAGAACGGCGCGTACCAAACGGCGAATTCATCACAGCGGCTGCCGGTAAGCTCATGGTTCCCTGGAAGTAGCGCTCGACCGTGAATCCGGAAGTCACATTACGCAGCAAGCCCAGTTCATTGTCTTCGACTGCTGGCGCCAGCAGTTGCATACGATCCTCTGGTAAATCGATGTTCTGGCTGCTGTAATCACCCGATCTGATCTGAATATTGAGCGAAAGTGATGCCGATTGACCGTTGACCGCCGTAGCAATCAGTGTCATTGGATAAACGCCAGGCGATGTGTAAACGGGTATGGCGAGCAGCGCATAATGCACGGTGCCATCCGCCCCAGGCACAAAATTCAGATTTCGTTCCAGAAAAGTCCCGGTCACACTGGCGGAAGCAATGGTCTCAACACGCACACGCCCGGACTGCCCTTCAACTAACGTCAGCGGCAGTATATCGACCAGGTGGATTGGCGAGCCAAAGTCAACTCGCTGCGGTTGGTCAGCTCCAGGGACGATCAATTCCTGTCCGGCAAAAATCAGCGACGAATTCGGAAGATCGTTGGCTGCCTCCAGTTCGGCCAGCGACACGCCATACTGCTGCGCAATACTGAACAGAGTCTCCCCACGCTGCACCACATGGCGCACACCACTGCCCTCGGTCACAGCCGGCGCTTCACTGCTTACAGGCTCGGCAATTGTCGTATCGGATACGGTCGTCGCTGGGGCTGGAATAGCTATCGTTTGTCCCACAAACAAAAGGTTGGCCTGTGACAGATTATTCAGGTCCAGGATAGCCGGCACAGTCGTATCGTAACGATCAGCGATCAGGTTCAGATTCTCACCCACCTGCACAATATGCACAACGGGTTCTGGCGGCGGGAGTTCATACCCATCAACGGGGATGATCAACCGCTGCCCCACCTGGATGTTACCAGGGTTCGCAATTCCGTTGACGCTGGCGATCTGGTCGATGGTCAGGCCATAACTCTGCGCAATACGAAACAGAGTCTCCCCACGCTGCACCACATGTACCGTAACGGGAACGCCTTCATCGGAATTAACCTGGCCGGACATATCCTGAATGGGAACTGCCAGCGTCAGCAAAATGACCAGCAGTAGCACAGAAAACCCGCGATCCATCAACCGTTCTCTTATACCTCTTCGTCAAACGTCAGTACATCTCCGATCTGGACGCGATCCAGAATACTCGGATTCGCCTCAATAAAATACCTCGCCGCCTGTCTCGGTACATATGCCGGACGCCAGGGCTTGGCCAGTTGTTTATCGACCACCTGACCATTAGCATCTAACCAGACCACGCCAATGCTGAACAACATGAAAAACATGTGAATTGTTGCCTGCGACCGGCTTTCGCGTTTGTTGACAAAAAGAATGCCGGTGTTATCCGGCAGTCTGGGCACAAGTTGCAGCCCTCTGACGTGACACCAGAAAGATGTACACCACTTCGCCCGCTCCAGAACCGTAGTCCCGGTGCGGGCGTTCTTTACGACGCGCCATCGCTTACTCATCAGCCAGGGATTCTCAAAACCTGACCGACATAAATCAGATTCGGATTACCGATGTTGTTAATAGTCACCAACTGTTGCATCGGTACACCAAATCGAACCGAAATGCGGAACAGCGTGTCTCCAGGCGCAACCACGTAATTCGTCACAACCGGCGGCGGTGTCGGCGGCGGCGGTTCACCAGTTCCCGGAATAACCAACTGCTGGCCAACCTGAATCAGATTCGGATTGACAATACCGTTCATCTGAGCCAGGATGCTGACCGTCGTGCTAAAACGCACAGCAATCCTGGATAAGGTATCGCCCGGCTGAACAACGTACACGCTGGGATTGAGAATAGGCCCGCCCGTGCCTGGTACTGGCGTCGCTGTTGGCACTGGCACTAGCGGGGTTGGCGATGGCGTGGAAGTCGCCGGGGACGGTACCCTGACCGGAATAATCAACCCCTGCCCCACAAAAATCAGACCGTTATCATTTAGATTGTTGACCTCGATGATCGCCTGTGTCGTGCTGCCGTACAATACAGCCAGCCGGCTGACCGTATCACCGCGCTGAACCGTATGGACAATCGAGCTTGGGAACGTGGCATCGATGGGACCGCCTATCGCCGGTGGTGTCCGTGTTGGTAGCGGAATAGCGGTCCATGTGGCCGTCGGTTGTGGATCGGCTATCCCATCCTCACGGGTTGGGGTTGGGTCCAATGGAATGCTGGTCAGTGTCGGCGGAATTGGTGTGTTGGTCATGGTTGGTGGCACGGATGTGTTCGTCGCCGCTGTGGTGGCGATCGCCGTCGCAGGCTCGTCTGCGATGGTCGCAGCCAGTACAGCGTCATCGAGATAGATATAATTGTTGGCCTGAGGGAATTCTATCCGAGAACGGACAAACACGGTTACTGCGTTGCTCACCGCTGTCGCGATGACGCTGTACTGGCGGTAAGCATCATATTGTTCTACGGGTACCGACCACACGATATTATTACTACTGCCATCTGTTCCACCCGTAGGGTCTATACCGACCTGAACCAATATCCCACCCGGTGAGCTACTGATATTCGGGTCACTCTCATTAGATGACCAGACATACGCATAGACACTGAAACGAAGCTCTGTACCAGGGGTAATACCCGTAACACGCTGGTAAACACCACCATCATGGGTAAACCAGGTGTTGAAATACATCTGAGCGTTATTATCAGAACGTATCCGAGCACTATTCGGAGCAGCCTGAGCATATTCTGGCTGAGCGTTCTCAAAATCACGCATACCCGATGTACGATCTATGTGCCAGGGGGTCCAACCTGTGGCGACTTCCCGATCTGGTTCTCCAGGAACCACACGATACGGATTCTCAAAACCTGGATTAGTCAACAGGTTTTGTTCTCCCTGACCCAGAACAGCAAATGGTAATGACAGCAACAGAAAAGCACATAAAATCAACAGCAGTAATCGGTTCAGAGTGCGTGGGATTAGCTGTCTCATGGGTTTCCCTCGTGTTGGGTGATAGTTATCTTATGCCAAGTATACGTATGGTCAACATCAGTGCAAATCAAGTATAACTCAAGTAAGATGTCATCGCTATTCATGGAGAAACATGTTAAGTTTAGATTTTCCTGCGGGTGTACTGACTATACGAATTATCAATTATGACAACAATCATCGGATTATGCACAGTCAAACTCTATCTCCCCGGCACTCATTCTCTCAAGGAAAAGCGCGGTATTCTGAAATCCATGCTGGCACGAATGCACAACACCTTTAACGTATCTGCCGCAGAAGTCGATCATCAGGATGTCTGGCAAACAGCCGGTATTGCTTTCGTTCTTGTGGGTACATCTCCAGTGCATGTTAACCAGGTTATCCAGAATGTGCTGGAATGGATCGAAACACATTTTCCAGACGCTCCTATCACCCATCACGAGACCGAAATCCTGTGACCTGCCACGAATCCTATATCTGGCGGCCATAATTGCGGGTTATACTATTACTACATTGAGCGTGGCCGCACACGGATGGAGGAGCGGCTTGAAACTGCACGAATATCAGTCCAAAGCACATTTCGCCTCATTTGGCATTCCAATTCCTACCGGGCAAATCGCCACAACCCCCGCCGAAGTTTACGATATCGCGCTGCGACTCGGCGGTCCAGTTGCTATCAAATCACAGGTCCTGGCTGGTAGCCGAGGCCGTGCCGGTGGCATCCGCATTACCCATACCCCTGATGAAGCACGCCACCACGCTACCGAAATCATGAACGCACCCATACAGGGGCTTGTTACCCGTCGCTTACTCATCGAGCCTGTCATCAGGATTAAACAGGAGATATACCTGAGCATCACCAATGACCGCGTCGCCGCGCGTCCGGTTCTCATAGCCTCCGCTGCTGGTGGGATCGACATTGATCAGGTGGCAGCTCAGGCCCCGGAAGCCATCATGCGCGAATACATTGACCCCATCCTGGGCCTGCGCGCTTACCAGATCACACATATCGCCAGTGATATCAACCTTCCACGTCACCTGTGGCGACCATTCAGCCTCATCACCCGCGCTCTATATCAGTGCTATATGCAGAGCGACGCCACTCTGGCGGAAATCAACCCACTGGCTATCACCGAAGATGATGAATTTCTGGCTATTGATGGCAAACTCATCATCGATGATAACGCCCTTTATCGTCACCCCAATCTGGCCGCTATGCGTGATCTGGAGTCGGAACCCGAAGCCGAGCGTCTCGCTCGCCAGGCTCATTTGAGCTATATCAAACTCGACGGTCAGATTGGCTGTCTGGTCAACGGTGCCGGACTGGGCATGACCATTATGGATATGATCCACGATTACGGTTCTGGAACCATTACACCCGCCAACTTCCTCGACATCGGCGGCGGCGCTGAGGCCCACAGAGTATCAACTGCTCTCAGAATTGTACTTTCAGACCTGAACGTGCGTTCAGTACTTATCAACATCTTCGGCGGTATGACACGCTGCGATGAAGTCGCCTCTGGCCTTATACAGACCTGTTACGATCAGCATCTGAGCCTGCCCATTATTGTCCGCTTCAAAGGAACCAATGCAGCCCAGGGCTGGCAGCTTCTCGAAGACGCCCAACTGCCCAATATCCGCCGGGCGGCCAACCTAACCGAACTCGTGCAGTCAGCCGTGCAATCGGCGCAAACACCGAAAGAAACAACCAATGGCGATACTCGTTAATTCCGAACTACGTCTGCTTGTTCAGGGCATAACCGGGCGCGAAGGTAGCTTCCATACGGAAAGGATGCTGCATTACGGCACCACAATCGTTGCCGGCGTCTCACCCGGTAAAGGCGGACAGTGGGAACACGGTATACCTGTATTTGACACAGTTAAACTGGCTCTTGAGGCTACAGAAGCCAATGCTACGATTATCTTCGTACCACCAGATGCGGTAGCCGACACCATCTTCGAAGCTGTTGACGCTGGTATCAGGTTGATCATTTGCGTTACAGAAGGCACACCGATACTCGATACAATGCGTGCTTGTGACTATGCGAAGCAATCGGGCTGTCGATTAATTGGACCTAACAGCCCCGGTATTCTGGTCCCCGGGCTTGCCAACATCGGCATCTATCCCGCTGGCATCGACAAACCTGGCAGCACGGGGGTAGTCTCTCGCAGCGGCGCCATGACTTACGAAGTCGTCTATGCCCTGAGCCAGCACAATATCGGCCAAACCACCTGCGTTGGCATTGGCGGTGACCCCGTCATTGGCACCAGCTTCGTCGAAGTTCTCGAGATGTTCGAAGACGATCCCAGCACCGAACGTATCGTCATCCTCGGTGAAATCGGCGGCAACACCGAAATCGACGCCGCCGAGTATATCAAACACCGTATGTCTAAGCCGATTGCCGCATTTATCGCCGGCAAAAACGCTCCTGAAGGAACGCGCATGGGGCATGCTGGCGCTATCATCGAAGGCGGTATGGGGATTGCGCAGGAGAAAATACTCGCACTCCAGAAAGCAGGCGTGCGCGTGGCTCGCACACTGGACGAGATTCCTCATCTGCTGCGTTGACGCCGCGCCTTACAACCGTTTAATGACGACCAGCGTTTGATCGTCGAAAACGCCAGCATCACCACCAAAAGCCAGCGCAGCATCGACTATACGCTCACTGATCTCTGCGGCAGACCGACCGGCAGACGCCGCGACCACAGCCGCCAACTGAGATTCGTCGAATTCTTCCTCAGCATCATTAGCAATCTCGGTGATGCCATCCGTATACAACACCAGCACATCACCGGTGTCCAACTCCAATTGTGACATCCCAAAGGTGGCACTCGGGAACAAGCCCATAGCCACTCCCTCGACCTCGACAAATGTCGCCTCGCTGCCGCGCCAGAACAACGGCGGATTGTGCCCCGCCGATCCCAGCTCAACCTCGCCGCTGGCAAAATCCACATAAGCAACAATCGCTGTCGTGAACATACGCGATTGCTGCGTGTTGAGGATCGCCTCGTTGGCATGGCGCAGCAGTTCGTCAGGAGCCAGATTCATCCGCATGGCGAAACGCAGCACCGTCACGCTCAGAGCCATAAACAGCGCCGCCGGTATCCCCTTACCAGAGACGTCCGCCACCACAATTGCTGTGCGCCCATCAGCCAAAGGCACAAAATCGTAAAAGTCCCCCGCCACTTCGCGCATCGGATTCCAGAACGCAGAAATGTCCCAGCCAGCATACTGTGGAATCTGCGACGGCAGGAAGCTTTTCTGGATCGCGCGCGCCATTTCCAGCTCCCGGCTAATAAGTTGCTGCTGCAAGTGCTGCTCGTATAGCCGGGCGTTTTCGATGCTGATGGCTGCCTGCGAAGTCATCGCCGATAGTAATCGCTCGTCACGCACACTAAACTGACCGTCGCGTTTGTTAATGAGCTGCACCACGCCAATAATCTCACGCTGCTGGTTACGCATGGGTGCCGCCAGAATAGTCTGTGTCCGGTAACCAGTCAACTCATCATAAGCCGGGTTAAAACGAGAGTCGGCCCGCGCATCGGAAATGTTCAGCACACGACCCGTCTCGGCCACCCAGCCCGCGATCCCCTGACCAATGTCCAGCCGGACCTCTTCAAGCGAGCCTGTATCGGTGTGAAGCACGCGCGAAACCAGTTCGCCGTGTTCGCGGTCAACCAGATATAGCGTTCCCCGGTCAGCGTCGATGGTCTCGACCAGCTCATCCACGATGCGTCGCAGCAGATGATCAAGGTCTGTGGCAAGTGACATCAACTCTGTCACGCTCAACATAGCGTTGAGTTCGCGCTGTGAACTGGGTGTCTGTACACCAGGAGCGCGCCGGTCGATGTTCTTGATCAGGGTCAGCGTATTCGCGCCATCCGCCCCGCCAGTCGAGCGCGACACGCCATCCATCAACCGATGGATCAGGTATAAACCCATACCGCCCTGCATCCGCGCCTCAACCGGCGCATCAGAGTCGAAAGGTGTCACATTGTCTGGATTCAGCGGCTCGCCCCAGTCAACCAGACGAAAGCGCAGCACCTCATTGAGGACATCCACGTGGATCAGCAGATCGCCAGTTCGTTCACCAGCATATGCATGCCGCACGATGTTTGTCGCCGCTTCATCGACAGCCAGTTCGACTTCAAAGGCCGCCTTCTCTGTTAACTCCAGACGTTCCGCAATCGCGCCAACAAAATGCGAAATTGTCCGCAGACTCTCGATGCTGGCCTCAAGACGCAGTTCCCCCAGAAAAGTCATCGTCCAGCCTTATGCCTTATCCGCAGTACACGAGCCACCGGCAGCCCATGACCGCCCTCTAGAAATCGGCGACCGCCGCCTCGACCGTATCGTAAATCGAGAAGAAGTTGTGAAAGCCGATGATTTTGAACACGCGCATAATCTTGGCCGGCAGCGTCGCCAGTTTCAGATCGCCGCCGTTTTCACGATTCTTCGTCAGTACATCGGCCAGCGTGCGCAGCCCGGCACTGCTGATATAACGTACCCCGGCCATATCTAGCACCATCTTGTACTTGCCTGCCGCGACAGCCGCCTGTAGTGCCAGGTCCATATCAATAGCACCCTGTGTATCGACCCGCCCCTGAACTTCGAAAACAAAGACCCCGTTTTGCTCGCGCTCGACAATGTCCATCGCCTGCTCCTGTTGGTTAAAGTGCGCCCAAGCATGCGTTCGCGGGCGCATTTCAGGTCATCAAATAATCAGCGACCAGCCACCAGCCGCTGATCCACATCCGCCACCAGTTGACCGCTGCGCACTTCTTCTACCCTGGGGATCATACCCGCCAGATCACGGTCATGCGTCACCATAACAATCGTCTTACCCTGGTCCACTAGCTCTTCAAACAGAGCAAAGACCAGACCCGCCGAAACCGTATCCAGGTTACCGGTTGGCTCATCGCCGACGATCACCTTAGGATCGTTCACCAGCGCCCGCGCGATAGCCGCGCGCTGCTGCTGCCCGCCAGAGATCTGGCTGGGATATTTATTGGCGATATCTGGCACATCGACCAGTTCCAGCATCTCCATCGCCCGCTCGACACGCTGCCCCTTGTAGGTGCCGCAGTAGTTCATCGGCATCAGTAGATTTTCCAGCACGCTCAGAGTGGGCAGCAGTTGGAAAAACTGGAACACCACACCGACATTGCGACCACGCCATTTAGCCACCTGGTTTTCACTCATATTCGTCAGCCGTTCCCCGGCGACAAACACCTCGCCCGTTGTAGGCCGGTCAATGCCGGTTATCATATTGATGAGCGTACTCTTGCCACTGCCCGATGGCCCCACAACACCGACAAACTCACCCTCTTCAATCCGCAGGTTGATCCCGCGCAGCGCCTCAAACGGCCCCGCTTTGGTTTTGAACACCTTGCGCACATCCTCCAGCAGAACCACTGGCTTTTTTTCGTTGGACATCATCCACTCCTCGCTGAAGGCAGCCTATTGGTAACGTAGCACTTCGGAAACGGTCTTACGCGCCGCCGAGATCGACGGAGACAGGCTGGCAATGGTTGTGATTATCAGCATCCCCACCAGACCAATAATAACCGCAGAGCCAGAGAACTCCGCCGGGAATGTCTCATCAAAGCCGGTGACGTTCAGCAGGCCGACCTGGATCAGGTACGCCAGCGGAATGCCAATCGCCCAGGCGATCATCCCCACCACCAGCCCTTCCGTCAGGAACTGCGTGGCCACCGTTGACGAACTGGCACCAATAGAGCGCATGACTCCGATCTCCTTCTGACGCTCGAACACACTCATCGAGAGTGTCGTCAGCAGGCCCAGCGCACCCACCAGCGCGATCAGTCCGGCCACCATCTGCAGAATAACCTGAATGGTCACGAAAGTCTCGCTAATCAGGTTGATCTGCTCCACGAAATTGACAAACGTCGAAGGCACGCCACTATCCAGCATCACCTCGTTGATGTCGTCAATCAGCACCGCCAGTTCGGAAGCCGTCGGGTCTGGCGTTGTGGTAATAATCGAGTAGAGCTGCGGCAGCGGACGACCCTCAGTGGTCACACCTTCCAAAGCCGCCAGATCACGCCAGAACATCACCAAAAATTCATCAGGCAGGTCGTCGGTGGGTATCATCGGCGCCAGAGTAAACACACCGGTGATGGTATACTCGGCGCTATCACCCCCCGGCACCGTCGCGTCGAGTGTCAGCACATCGCCGGCGCTGTAACCACCCAGTGCCGCCATCTCAGCATTCACCATCACACCCGGATTTGCCTCGGAGAAGAACTCGCCTTCAGTGACGTCAAGCAGTTGGGAAAAGCGCAGCGGCCCGAGGGGCACATCCGGGTCAACGCCCAGCACCCCGACCGTTTCACCCATGCTGCCATCAAATCCATCGACCTGCACCGTGCTAAAGTATTCGTTAGGCTGCGGCGCGCCAATCGTATACCCGGCAGCCAGCGCCAGCGTGCGCCAGTCGATCCACAACTGATCCAACGGGAAATCGGCAATCCCGACAATGGTCAGCGAAACCTGATTGCCAGCGGTTTTCATCACCACTGTGTCGCCGATACTCTTGTCCATGTTCATGGCCAACAGACTTGAGAAGATCACGCCATCTGTCGAGTTCTCCTCAGTCAACACGTCGCCCTCGGTCACAGTGAAGTTGAACGCCGGATTATCGCTGTTCACATCATAACCATAAGCGAAAATTCCCGGCGGCCCGCCCGCCCCCAGCGGCGGGTCGTAGCCCTCGAACTCCACCTGAAGCTGGAAGCCGGGTTCCACATTAGCAATCACTGGATTGTCGCCTGTCTGGAAATTCTCTTCCAGCACATCGAAGATCAACTGCGGATCGCGGCCCTGGTTGGGGATCAGTCCGATCTGGATGTTAAACGTGTCCGTAAACAACCGTATGCCGGACGTCAGCGAGCTGAACACGGCGAAGATACCCATAAACGCCCCCGCCGCGATCGACAGCGTAAGGACGGTAAAAGCCAACCGGCTTTTCTTCAGGCTAACGTTGCTCAACCCCTGACGCACCGTTAGCGGAATCGGCAGCGCGCCGAGCATTCGGGCAAACCAGCCGCTGCCGTAGCGAGCGTCAATACCCAGGTCGGTCATCGCATCCAGAATGCGCACCCGCGTCCCAAAATACACCGGGATAATGGACGCCAGTACCGGCACCAGTAACCCTACCAGGACACCTGTCAGAATCGACGGCGGCGACACCTGGAAACCGTCCAGCACTGTGTTGAGCGTAGGCGCCAGTGCCTGCGCGGCGGCGTTGCCTGCCGGTATACCCAGGATCACACCAGGGATTACGGCGATCAAACCGTAAACAAAGGCGATGCCGGCGTAAATCACAAAGCTGTCAAAGCGCGAAGCACCCATCGACTTCATGACGCCAATCTGCCGTTTCTGCTCCACCACAATCGAGCTGATGACGTTAATCACCAGGAAACCGGAGACAATCAGCGCCACCAGTGCCAGGAACGCCATTGTACTGGCGACCGTCTGCGCGGTAGCGATCAGTTCGTTGTTGGCCGGGTCCTGCACCTGGGTAAACACCGGGATATATGGTGTCTCATTGGCCAGAGTCGAAGCGAAATTCTCCGACTGCGCCTCGGCCACGGCAAAGTCAACGAAGCGCACCCCAAACGTGTTAAAGCCTGTGGCCCCACTGATATAGTTCGCATCGTCGGGATGGCTGTAAACGGTTGTGTTGGGCGAAAAGCTATAAGGATGGAAAACAATACCGGTAATCGTCCGCGATTCCAGCGTACCAATTTCCCCCTCTACATCGGCCTGACGCGAAGGGCTAAGTACACGAAAATACAACTCATCGCCTACCGACAGGCCCAGCCGGTCCGCCATGCGTCGTTCAATGGCAATTTCAGGCTCTCCCGGCGTGGGATAAGCACCAGAAAGCAGACGCATCGGTTCGATAGCCAGTTGCGGCTCGTAGGGTTCGGAGTAAGCCGCTATCACACCTTCTTCGAAACGTTCCGCATCGGGCGCCAGCTTATAATAGACATTGTTCTGAATCGAGGCCACCACATCGGTGACACCAGTGACGCCGCGCAGCGTTTCCAGATAGGCCTCATTGTCCAGTTCAACATCCGTGCCGACTGTCACAAAGGTCGTGATCATCGCCAGCTCGTCCTCTTTGAGGTCTTCCTGAAGCTGGCCAACAATAATGTCGCTTAGAGAAAAAAGTGCGATAGTCCCCAGCACACCGATAAAGATCGCTGACGAAACCAGCGCCGTGCGCCCTTTACGTGCCCACACATCGCCCAGGATTTTCCGAAATCGTGTTCTGAACATCAGTTCCCCCTAAAGATCGCGCAGGCGCAAAGCCTGGAGTTCTTGTGTACGACGGCGAGCAGCAGCTTCCAGCGTGGTCGCTTCCAGAAGTCCATCGGACAGAGCATACAGGCGCGGCACATCCTGCACCACCTCACGGTCATGTGTCACCAGAACAATCGTCCGCCCCTGCTCCTGCAATTCGTAGAACGTCTCAAAGACAACCGCCGCGCTCATCCGATCCAGGTTGCCGGTCGGCTCATCGCCGATAATCAGCGCCGGGTCGTTCGCCAGCGCCCGCGCGATCGCCACACGTTGCTGCTGCCCACCAGAGAGCATATCCGGCGTCTTGTTCGCCTGTTCGGCCACGTCGAAACGCTCCAGCAGCGCCAGCGCCCGGTCGCGCCGTTCCGCTGGTGGATGCACATTACAGAAATCCATCGGGGCCATCACGTTGTGCAGCACCGAGATTGTCGGCAGCAGTTGAAAAAATTGAAAAACGATACCAATCGTCCGTCCACGCCACTTTGTCAGCTTGCGCTCTGGCGCACGGATCACATCGACTCCATCCACCATCACCGAGCCAGTCGTAGGGGAATCGATACCGGCGATCATGTTGAGGAACGTCGTCTTACCGCCACCGGATGGCCCGACCAGGGCGACAAAATCTCCCCGGTTCACGCTGAGATCAATGCCCCGCAACACATTCAGCGGACCGGCAGCGGTGTCATAAGTCTTGACCAGTTTCGAAATCTGTATCAGCGGTTCCGGCATCATGTCACTCCTGTAGATCGACCGCGAGCAGATACCCCCCAACTCAGGCACATTGGAGGGGACTTAACGAGAAACAACACGACAACCTGACTCGGATTCAAACTTTGTTTGTGCTGTGCTGTCAATTATAGCCGAAGCGGGCACCATAATAGGGGGCGGCAGCCAGCAGACTGGTTACACTTCGCTTCCCAACCTGCCTATACGTATGATTTTACAATAGGTTTCGTGCAATTCACTGAAGCCTCAAACAGGCATTTTACAAAACGGTGATCTTAGGTATATACTGCTTGATGTTGCTTGATAATGACGCGATTCTATAGACAGACATCGTACCAGAATTAATCATTTAGCGTCAGATTTCTGACAAAAGTGTTTTTACACTGCTTTGCTGTGTATATTCAGAAGTCGCCTGTTCTAAAACAGGGGGAGACCATATATGACGCTAACGCAGGATATGTGGGTAACGCTTGCCATTCTGGCCGTTGCCATCGTGCTGTTCGTTACCGAGTGGCTGCGGATCGACATCGTAGCGCTGGGTGTCGTCATCGCGTTGATGCTCACCGATATTCTCACGCCATCCGAGGCTCTGGCTGGGTTTTCCAGCTCATCGGTAATCACAATCGCCGGGCTTTTCGTCGTAGGCGGCGCGGTCCTGCAAACCGGGCTGGCCGGCATGATCGGCAGGCGCATACTGCGTATAGCCGGTAAAGACGAAATCCGACTGACCGGCGTTATCATGATCGCTGTCGCGCTGCTGTCCGGCGTGATGAGCAACACCGGAACGGTCGCCGTCCTGATGCCAGCGGTGGTGGGTCTCTCCGTTACAGCGCGTATCAGCCCTTCCAAACTGCTGATTCCCCTCTCTTTCGGGTCTTCATTGGGCGGCGCGATGACGCTGATCGGTACGCCCCCCAACATCATCATGAGCGAACTGCTCGTCGAACAAAACGCCATTCTGGTCGCCGAGGGGCAGGACAAAGCCTTTACCGCGTTCACCTTCTTTGACTACACACCAATGGGCGCCCTGCTGCTCATCACCGGGGTCGTCTTTATGCTGGCCATCGGTCGCAAGCTGCTGCCCGATTACGGTGTGAAAGAAGAATCCAGCGACGGAACCGCCAGCCCGGACGAACTGATGGAGCTGTACCACATGGCGGAGCGGTTGGTCCAGTTGCGTATTCGCAGTCAATCCGATCTGGTCGGCAAGACCATCCTGGAGTCCCGCCTGCGTCGCAACTACAACCTCACCGTCGTCGAGATCATCCGGCCAGTCCAGGCCGTGCCAGTCGCACGCTTCGGCGAACAACAGCTCATGTTGCAGTCGAACAACAGTGAACATATTTTCCCGACTGCCGAAACCGAACTCAGGCGGGACGACGTTCTGATTGTCCAGGGAGTACCAGAGGACATCGAGCGCGCCGCCACCAATCATACGCTGGAAAAGAAACCCGTCGAAACCGGTCAGACCAAAGACCTGGTGGATCGGCAGCGTGGTATTGCAGAGGTCGTGCTGCCGCCTCGCTCCGACCTGATCGGCAAAACGCTGCGCGACACCAACTTCGCGCGCACTTACAACCTGACCGTGCTCAGTATCAATCGCCCCGGCACAGACGAAGCCACCACCAACAATATTCAGAATACCACCCTCGGCCTGGGTGACATTCTGCTGGTGCAGGGTCTGTGGCACGACATCATGCAGTTGGGCAAGAGTCGCCACGATTTCATCGTGCTGGGCCAGCCAGAAACGATGGTAGACTCACTCAACACCCAGCGCGCGCCGTTGGCTGGTCTGATTATGATTGGCATGCTGCTGCTGCTCATCCTCGATCTGGTCCCTCTCGCCACCGCTGCGCTCATCGCCGCCCTGGCGATGGTCCTCACCGGCTGCCTGACGATGGACGAAGCCTATGAGTCGATTGACTGGAAAAGCATTGTCCTCATCGCCGGCATGCTGCCTATGGCCACCGCCCTGGATAAGGTCGGCTTTATCACTGAGGTCGCCGACCAGTTCACCATCACCTTTGGCGATGCCGATCCACGTATCACGCTGGCTGGCCTGTTCCTGCTGACTGCTGTCTTTACGCAGGTGCTTTCCAACACAGCGACCGCCGTACTGCTTGGCCCCATCGCACTCGGCATCGCGCTGCGCCTGGACATCAACCCTTACTCGTTCATGATGGGTGTCGCCGTCGCCGCATCAATGGCCTTCGCCTCACCGGTCGCATCACCCACCAACACCCTGGTGTTGAGCGCGGGCAAGTACAAATTCATGGATTACATCAAGGTCGGCATCCCGCTGATTATCCTGTCACTGATCGTCACAGTGATCTTCCTGCCGATTCTGTTCCCCTTCTAGTTCTGAGGGAGCACACGCCCGATAAGCCCAACCGCTGGCCCACGCCAGCGGTTTTTGTATAATTGTCCACGCAACTGTCAACCCGATCACAGTGAGGAAACATCATGAAGCTGGGTTTTGTCTTTCCACAATACGAAATTCCGCCCGAACCGCAGGCGATCCGCGAGATTGTCCAGTCCGCCGAGGACATGGGCTTTGATTATGTCTTACCTTATGAGCATGTGTTGGGCGCCAATCCAGAGCGTCCCGGTGGCTGGCACGGCCCCTACACCCATACCCACGCCTTCCACGAGCCGATGGTGCTGTTCGGCTATCTGGCTGGCATCACCCAGCGCATCGAATTTGTGACCGGCATCCTGATCCTGCCCCAGCGCCAGACGGCGCTCGTCGCCAAGCAGGCCGCCCAGGTCGATCTGCTCTCTGGCGGGCGACTGCGGCTGGGCGTTGGCATTGGCTGGAACAAAGTGGAATACGAGGCGCTCGGCCAGGATTTTCACTCGCGTGGCAAACGCATGGAAGAACAGGTCACGCTGATGCGCCGTCTGTGGACCGAACCGTTGATTACTTTCCAGGGAGAACGCGAAAAGATCGACGACGCCGGCCTCAATCCGCTGCCTGTCCAGCGTCCCATCCCTGTATGGTTTGGCGGCGGTGCCGATGTCGTCCTGGAGCGTATGGCGCGCATGGGCGATGGCTGGCTGCCAAACAGTATGCCTCTGGAACAGGCGCGGACGATGGTCGCTAAGCTGCGCGGCTTCCTGGAACAGCACAACCGGCCCGTCGAATCCTTCGGTATCGACGCCCGTATCAACATCGCCCGTTCGTCCCCCGATGAATGGCGCGAACAGGCCGCAGGCTGGCGCGAACTGGGCGCAACACACATCTGCGCCAACACCCTGGGCGGTGGATTGACGACAGTCGCCGAGCACCTGGACCTGCTGCGCCAGTTCCAGGCAGAGACCGGCCTCTAGTCGTCAGCGGCGGAAGTGCGGAATGACCGCCCGACCGACAATCGCCAGCGCCGCCATTGGGTCCGGTCCCAGTGGCGGCCCCAGGCTGATATGCTCGGCCCCCAGCGCCTGCAGACCTTCCAGCCGTTCGATGAGGTCGTGCGCATTGCCAGCGATGCCGATGCGCATCATGGGCGGCGTCACCAGCGAGCGCGCCCTGGCTGCGTCGTTGTCAACCATAACCGCCTGCTCAATAGGCGCAAAGTCCTCGCGCGTCACACCAAGCTGCTGCCAGATCAACGGGCTGAGGGCGTGCCCGTAGTACGCGATCTTGTCCTTGAGCGCGTCCTCGGCAGCGGCCCGGTCATCATCAATCGATGCCCAGACACACGCCGCTACATCGACATCATGCAGGGCACGCCCGGAACGTTCAGCGCCTTCCTGGATGTAAGGCATCACATTCTGGTAGTGTTCCGGCGGAAACAACAGCGGCAGCCCACCGTCCGCATACTCGCCGATGGCTCGCAGCATATTGGGACTCATCGCGCCGATGTAAATCGGCACGCGACGCAGCGGCTTAAATCGTAGGTATGCCTCGCCCGTCCACTGCATAAACTGTCCCTCAAAGCTCACGCGCTCGCCATTCATCAGCCGGTTGATGACCCGCACCGTCTCGACGACGGCGGTCAGTGGTTTGTGAGGTGTAATGCCCACCCACTTCAGAAACTCACCCGCGCCCGACGCCAGCCCCAGATTAAAGCGCCCACCGGAGACTTCGTCCAGCGTGGCCGCCATCATCGCCATCTCCGCCGGGTGCAGCGTATACGGATTGACGATGCACGTCCCGATTTCAATGCGTTCAGTCGCACCCGCCACCGCCGTCAGGATCACCGGCGCGCTGCGCAGAAACAGGTCATCACTCACCCAGAACTGGTCAAACCCGGCAGCCTCTGCCGCCTGTGCCAGCCGAACATACGCCCCCACCGGCAGATCATTGTTCAAACGCAGGCTGAATTTCACAATCTATTCCCTCAATAGCGCCACCATCGACCACAAACGCGCCAGACTATACCACTACCTTAACAACCTGTCAGCCAGTCATGAGCGTTGTTGCATGTTCATCACCATATCTGGTAGATTTGTGCTGGTTGGGTGAGAGATTGTGTCGTAATGATCTGGATATTCCTGTTAGCGTTCCTGATTGTTGTCGGTATTATGTCGTTCAACGGTCAGCGCCAGGTTCCCTGGGCCAGGAAACTGCGCCGCATTAATGCGGGCGTAGCACGCCGCGCCGAATGGATGGCTCCGGAATCCACTGTTGACGCTGTGCGCGCCGACTATCTGCGCGCTATCCACTGGCTGCCGGAGAGCACGCTGCACTCCTGGTCCGAACAATGGACATCCGCCCCGGATTACCTATCCGGCTCGTTTCTCAAACGTTACCAGGAAATCCTCAAACACCACCGCACCGGCTATCCGCCACGCTATATCGGCGTGCTCCAATGTGCCCATCACATACAGGTGCGCCACTTCTCCGATGACGGCGAACGCTGTCTGGTAATCGATCATCAGTCCCAACAGCGCATGATGACCTGCGACTACTGGACGCAAGTGCCGGTCAACAGCCAGAATCTCGACGATACCACCGTCGTTTACGAAATGCTGTATGATCGGCAGTCCGCGCGCTGGAAAATCGACCGTTATGTTCAGCAATTGCCCGCAGGCTGGACGGTCACCGGTCCGCCAGTCCGACGCCTGCGGTTGTTTTCTGGCCTGCCGCCAGTTACTGGCCGCGATCAGTAGCCGGTTTTAGCCTATTAACCTGTGGCGCGTCGTGTACAATTGCCTTCAGTTTCAAACACAACACGCAGCATGAGCGGCACACGGACACATGATCCGTCCGGGGCCAGTTGGGCAAACAGAACGATGGCATTTGACGAAGCAAAGATCTACGTGCGCAGTGGCGACGGCGGCGACGGATTGGTGGCGTTTCGCCGCGAAAAATACGTTCCGCGTGGCGGTCCCGCCGGCGGCGATGGCGGCAGCGGCGGTGATGTGGTTTTTCGCGTCAATCCGCGCCTGAGCACGCTGACATTCTTCCAGCGCAAAACGCACTTCAAGGCTAACCCCGGCAAACCCGGCGGCAGTTCCAACAAAACCGGAGCCAGCGGCAAAGCCCTGGTCATTGACGTGCCACCCGGCACCGTCGTCATGGACGCCGAAACCGATGCCGTCCTGGCCGACCTTGTCGAGCCAGAACGCAAGTTCGTCATCGTGAAAGGCGGACGCGGCGGGCGTGGTAATGCTCGTTTCGCCACCGCCTCAAACCAGGCTCCACGCGTCGCCGAGAAAGGCGAACCCGGCCAGGAACGCTGGCTCAGACTTGAACTGAAGCTCATCGCCGATGTCGGCCTGGTCGGCGTCCCTAACGCCGGCAAAAGTACGCTGCTGTCGGTCATCAGCAACGCCCGCCCCAAAATCGCGGACTATCCCTTTACCACGCTGGAACCCAACCTCGGCGTTGTGTCTTACGACGACCAGGAAATGGTCGTAGCCGATATTCCCGGCCTTATTGAGGGCGCACATATGGGCGTCGGCCTGGGCCACAGTTTCCTGCGCCATATCCAGCGGACGCGCGTGCTGGTTCATCTGCTGGACGGAGCCAGCGAGGATGTCATCGCCGACTTCAGCCAGATCAACACCGAACTGGCCCTGTACGACGAACGCCTGCAGGACCGGCCACAGATTGTCGTCTATAACAAGCTGGACCTGCCCGACGCTCAGGAGCGCTGGCCACAGGTTAAAGCGGCGCTGAAACGGCGCGGTGTGGACGCTGTCGCCATCTCTGCGGCCACCCAGCAGGGCACCCAGGAACTGGTACAGGCCATGTTTGAACAGGTGCAGGCGCTGCCCGAAGCCTCACGCGCCGAAGCGGTGGCCGCGCTACCCATCTACGAGCTAGAACCAGACGACATGGAATTCAAGATCATCCGCCTGTCTGACAGCGGCTTCCGCGTGACTGGCAAGCGCATCGAGCGTGCTGCCAGCATGACTTACTGGGAATATGAGGAGGCGGTCATTCGCTTTCAGAACATCCTGGAGACGCTGGGCATCTCGAAAGCGCTCGAAGAGGCCGGCGTTCAGGTGGGCGACACTGTATACATCGGCGACCACGAACTAGAATGGTCAGAATAATCGGCGAATTAACCGGCCTGAAGGTCGAAACGAGGTCTACATGACGCGACTCGGTATCCTGGGGGGGACTTTCGATCCCCCACATTATGCCCATCTGATCCTGGCACAACACGCGCTGGAAGAGCTGAGTCTGTCGCGGGTTCTTTTCGTACCCGCCGGCGTGCCGCCGCATAAGACGATCACCCGTACGCCAGTTAAAGATCGCGTGGCGATGCTGCAACTGGCCATTGAAGACAATCCCGACTTTGCCCTGTCGCGCGTCGAGATCGACCGGCCTGGTCCACACTACACCATCGATACAGTGCGCATCATTCAAGCCCAGAATCCCGATGCCGAGCTGTTCTTCATCATGGGCGGCGACACCTATCGCGATCTGGTCAACTGGGACCGCCCGCAGGAGATGTTCGCCACCTGCAAGCTGGCGGTCGCTGTCATGAGGCGGCCCGGCTTCGGCAGCCCGGACCTGCGCCTGGACATGCATCACGATACGATACCGGGCCTGGAGAAGCACGCGCTGCTGCTGTCGTCGCCGTTGGTCGAATTTTCGTCCACCGACATCGTCGATCGACTGCTGGCACGGCGCAGCGTCCGTTATATGATTCCCGATCCGGTCCTCGACTACATCGCTGTGCACGGCCTGTACGGTCGGGAAAGAGCGTCGTCTGATGCTCGTTGACACCATCCGTCAAGAGCGAATGACAGAGTTGAACCTATATCTGGAGTCTGATCGATGAGAAAGCTTCTGATTGCAGGCAGCCTGCTGCTGCTACTGGGTCTGGCGAATCCGGCAGTCTGGTCCCGGCAGTCGGCACAGGTCGAGCCTGCCCCTACGCTCGTTCCGCCGACACCTATCCCCCGCCAGGACACCGGCGAACTGGACATCCTGCCATCTGAGTCAGCCGTCGCCCGCATCCGGGAAAGCGAACAGGTCAACGTCGGCATACTGTTTAACGCGCCCCCCTTCGCTGAACTCAACGTTCGTGGCGAACTGATCGGTTACGACGCCGACATTGCCCGCAGCATGGCCGAAATGTGGGGGGTAGAGGTCAACTTTATACAAATGACCCGCAGCGCCAGCGCTCAGGCTAAAATGCTGCGCAGCGGCGAAGCCGATATGCTCATCGGCGCTCAGGTCAACCGCCGTGAAAATCACGCCCTTATGGAATACACCCAGACCTATTTCCTGGGCCAGCAGTCGATGATGGTCCGCGCCGACGACGAGGCTGCCAGCCCGGATGATCTCAACGGACGCACCATTGGCGTCGTCATCGCCAGCCCGTCAGAAGAGGCGGCCCGTGACTGGGTCACGCGTAACAATCTGAACATCAACATCCAGACTTTCATGACACTGGACCGCGCCCATGCCGCGCTTGAAAACAATCAGGTCGCTGGCGTCGTCGATAGTGATTATCGTTTACAGCGTGTTTCTCAGTTAAGACCTGAGCTTATCCGTATCCTCGAACAACCCATCCAGCTTGAGCCGTTCGCTATTGCTGTGCTGCGCCAGGATGTTGGCATGCGCGAACTGGTTAACCGTTCGCTGCAATTCCTCACGGTCAGCGGTCAAATGGAAGATATTCACCAGTCCTATTTCCCTGGCGCAATATACGATTACACCCTGTTGTGGGCCAATCTGGGCGATGAAGCCCCTGACCCAGCTCAGTTTGAATCCGATCTCCCCTTCCCGGAGATGTATATCGTCCCCCGCCTCCAGGGTGGACAGCCGGTGCGCGTAACCGGCCTGAACGGCGTTATGGCGGACTCTGACGCGCCAGAGAGTGAACGCCGTCTCGACGTGTTTCACCGCGAATTGATACAGGAAATGGCTTCGCGCTGGGGCGTCGAAGCGGAGTTCGTGCCCGGCAGCCCCGATCAGGCAGTCGAACTGATCGCCAGCGGTCAGGCCGATATCGCTCTGGGCCTGACACCCGACTGGAACGCGGCGGATCGAATCGACTACAGCGGTTACTATCTGCTGCACGGTGAGCGGCTGATGGTCCGCATGAATGACGACATCAGAGGATTCTCTGACCTGGGCGGTGGCAGGACAGTGCTCACCCCCAATAACGAGCCAACCGCTGCCAGCCGCGCCGTCGTCATCGCCGAGTCAGTTAACGCCCGCATCGAGATCGAACAGGTGCCGGAAAACTCGCTGGGCTTTGCGATGCTTGCGGACGAGGACACCGAAGTTGGGGCCGCCTTTGGCGACAGCCTGCGGCTGATTCCGCATGTTCAGTCCAACGCAGACCTGCTGCGGCTGACCCGCACCGACGACGACAGCGATGCACGCTGGTACAGCAAATCGGTGATGGCGTTAGGTGTACCTCGTAACGACATCGACTTCCGCCTGCTGGTTGAATATACACTGCAGGAACTCATCCGCGATGGCACGCTGGAGCGTCTACTGCAACCGCTGGTCATTCCTGGCGAACAACCAGTACTGGAGATATGGCCCGGTTCGGCTAACTACCTGGGTTTCACGCTGGCCCGCTGATCACATTCCACCCCCGCAATAACTCCAACAGACAGACGAGCCACAGCCGACTCGTCTGTCTGCATAATATCCAGATGTGAGTTTACTAAGTCCAACGCCAGATCGTTTTACGCTCATGCTGCTTTATCTTATAATCGAAATAGATTGTGAAGAACGTAACAAAACGGAGATGTACCGTATGCAGCGACTCAACGAACTGTTCCTCAAAGTTGATATCCCGCTCACAAACTGGATGGCGCGTCATGGCGTGATGATTATGCGCATCTCGCTGGGTGTGGTGTTCCTGTGGTTTGGTGTGTTGAAGTTCTTCCCGGACCTCAGCCCGGCTGAAGAGCTGGCCGCGCGCACCATCGAAACAATGACCTTTGGCATCGTGCAGGAAAACGTCTCGCTGCCGATTCTGGCTGGCTGGGAGACGCTCATCGGTCTGGGCCTGATCAGCGGCAAATTCATGCGCGTCACACTGTTTCTGCTGTTCACGCAGATGATTGGCACGGTGATGCCTGTCTTCCTGTTCCCGGATGAGGTGTTCACGCGCATTCCTTACGCCCCCACCCTGGAAGGCCAGTACATCATCAAAAATCTGGTGCTGGTCAGCGCCGGTCTGGTCATCGGCGCGACCGTGCGCGGTGGCGGCGTCATCGCCGATCCTGGCATCGTCAAGCGCGCCGAACAGTAGCGCCTCCCCACGTCCGCATCGACACCATCCCGCGTTTCTGGCATGGATTAGTGCTTCGCAGTGCGTACTTTTGCGGTATGCTTGATGGTCATCTGTCTCAGAGTTTGTGAGAGGTATTGAGAATGAATCTGAAATCGCGAAACACCTGGTTGGTGGTCGCCGCCTTGGTTCTGGTTGCGGGGCTGGCGGCGGCGATTGTCGTACTATCTGGCAGCAGAGACGACGACACGACCGCCAGCGTCACGCCTGGCATCATCTCACCGGCAACGTATGTCAGTGAGTTTGTAGACGCCGACCGCGACCATTTTCTGCTTGATGTGCGCACACCAGAAGAGTTCGAGGCCGGGCACATCGCCGGCGCGGTGAACATCCCCGTGCAGGTTCTGGACCAGTATCTCTCCAGCGTGCCCCAGGATCGTGATGTCGTGCTCTACTGCCGAACCGGCAATCGCAGCCAGGCGGCGATGGAAATCCTCAACCAGGCGGGCTACGATAACGTCTATGACATCGAAGGCGGTACGGTCGCCTGGGCTGCGCAGAATCGCCCGCTCGAATAGCGCACCGGCTGTTAACACGCTGGCCAGGAGGCTGACCCTGAAGATCAGCCTTCAGCCTCCTGTTCCACCGCGCAGAGTTCCACTTCCACGTGACCATCCGCAACCATCCATGTCGTATCAGCAAATCGGTCGATGAAGTAGCGATCATGCGCCACAGCCAGCACCGTACCGGCGAAATTCACCAGCGCCTGCTCGAACTTATCCCGCGACTCCAGGTCAAGATGGTTAAGTGGCTCATCCAGCACCAGCAGGTTGCTACCCCGTGCGACCAACCGTGCCAGCATCAATCGGGTACGTTCGCCGTAACTCAGGTCACCCACAGGTCGCAGCGAATCGTCACCAGCAAACAGGAAGAAGTGCAGAAACGATCGCGCCTCGGTTTCCGTCAGCCGTGCCTCACGCTGGATCGTCTGGAGTGGTGTCGCCAGTGGATCGAGGATATCCTGCTCCTGTGCCAGATAGCCGATGCGCACGCTGGCGGCCACCTGCACCGAACCATTCAACGGACCAAGCTGCCCGATGACGGTCCGCAGCAGCGTTGTCTTGCCGTGCCCGTTAGGACCGGTAATGGCAATATGCTCACCCCGTCCAACACGCAGATCAAGCCCGGTTAACAGCGGCCTGGACGCATCGTAGCCCACACTAACCGCATCCAGACGCACCGCATCGCCGCGAATGTGCCCCACATCACCGAATTCCATTTTCACCTGCCAGGTCTGGCCGGGCTTCTCTACCCGCTCATCGGACTCCAGATACCGTTCCAGGCGCTTCTCTTTCGCCTTCGCTTTTCTGGCGACCTTCTTAGCGTAACGACGCTGGCGGTCATTGTTGGTCGCGTTCTCTTTGCGAACCGCGCGCGCCATCGTGCGCTGGGCATCGTAACGCAGACGCTCGATCTCCGCTTGCTGATCGCTCCACTGCGCCCACTGTTTGTCTCGTTCTGATTGCAGCGTGTGCATATAGCTGGTGTAGTTCCCAGCATGGACACTTGCCGTATGCGTCTCCATGTTTAGCGCCACAATACGGTCAATCACCCGGTCCAGAAAAGCGCGATCGTGGGAGACAACCAGCACACCACCAGTGAAATTATGCAGCCAGGCTTCCAGCCATTCGAGGGCCGCCAGGTCCAGATGGTTGGTCGGTTCGTCGAGCACCAGCAGATGCGGTTGCCGGATGCTGATAGCGGCCAGCGCCAGCCGCGTTTTCTGCCCACCAGACAAAACCTCAACCGGTGTTTCCGGCGCTACATCGGCCAGCCCCATCGAGACCAGCGCCAGCCGCATATCGCCCGGCCCGGCCAGGCTGCTCAGTTCCATCAGACGTTCCAGCGCGGAATCATAAGCGGCAAGCAGTTCAGCATCTGCCATGCTGGCCATCATCCCGGCCAGTCGCTCGACTTCCGCCTCGGCCTGTCTGAGGGCCGCACTGTGCGGCAGCAGCACCGACTCCACCGTGCCGGCTTCGGGCACACTGCCCTGAGACAGATACCCAATCCGCACATCAGGCGGGCTGAACTGCACACCGCCAGTATCAGCGTTGATCTCGCGCATGATGATCCGCAGCAGCGTCGATTTACCGCTGCCATTTGGGCCGATCAGCCCCACCCGTTCACCGGCATTCACCACAAAGCTGATATCTCTCAGGATGTAATCTTCGGCGCCTGGAAACCGTTTACTGACATTCGATACCACTAACATGATCTGCTGCCTTTCCGCTGGCTGACCGCCTGAATCATGAGAATCAAAAACGCCGCACAGGAACCCTGTACGGCGCATCATATTCAACACATTTCAGCTACTCGAAGCCGAGACAGGCGAAATCAGTTTGAACACGAAAGCCAACAAACAGGGTTATCCCGTTTTGTTTCTAGTGGCTGTCCGTGTTCCAGATCATCCGATTTCCTTACACTTCAATGACGAAGTCCGGGGAAGTTGATTGACCAACTCGCCGAGACAACGACATTGTAGGTCAAAAAACGTCCCCTGTCAATCATAACGGTTCATTACAGCTCAACAAAGTAAGAAGCTGCCGCCTGATCGAGCAGCGCCTTGTTGCTCATGGTCGGCGCCATGTTCAGGTAGCCAGCGATATCGACCAGTTGCGAAAGCAGGTCGCGCGGGTGTACCATGCGCAGATCACGGTCGTATTTGACGTACCATTCTTTAATCAGGTAAGCCAGCCCCTGTTCGTCAAACGGCACCTTCTTGATGCGGCACATGATCTTCCAGATTTCGCGGAACTGCTCCGGCGTCGGGTTGCCGACCTCGATTTTGTAACGAATACGCCGCAGAAATGCCTCATCGACCAGGTCTTTCGGGTCCAGATTGGTCGAAAAGATAATCAACACATGGAACGGAATGCCGATCTTACGCCCATTATTCAGCGTCAGAAAGTCGATACGTGTTTCGAGTGGGACAATCCAGCGATTAAGCAGATCGACCGGGCTGACCTGCTGACGACCAAAGTCGTCAATCAGGAACAAACCACCGCTGGCTTTCATCTGGAACGGCGCTTCGTAGAACTTATTAACGTGGTCGTAAACCAGGTCCAGGCCAGCCATCCCCAGTTCGCCACCGACCATAATCATAGGCCGGCGCACACACACCCAGCGCGGGTCACGCACCATACCCGTACCCAGGCTGATCTTGGGCGGATTTGGTGACAGCACGTGGTTCACTTCGTCGTAAAGCTGGATAACCTGCCCATCCACATCGATTGAATACGGAATCCACATATCTTCGCCGAGGATCATCTCCCCCACACGCTCGGCGATCGTCGTTTTGCCGTTGCCGGGTGGGCCGTAGAGAAAGATTGACCGGCCAGAGTTTACCGCTGGGCCGATTTGGTCCAGCATGGTATCGGCGATCACCAGATTATCCATCAGCTTACGCAGTTGGGGCTGATGAACGGGGGGACGGCTCACATTCTGCGCATGGATCGATTCGATATACTGGTTGAGTGTCACTGGGGCAGGCCCGGCATACTGTGAGCGTCCCAGCGCCTCATGCGCCTTCTCCGCGCCTCTGGAGCTGATGGTATAGCGGTAGCCTGCTTCGCCGATGCCCCCTGCGCCAACCACCTCCAGCATTTTCTCTCGCTTGAGGAATTCCATAATCTTGTCGAGCACGCCGCTAAAAGGCAGCTTGACCACATCGCTGATCGCATGCCCGGTCATATCGCCGCCATAATAGACAACCTTCAGCACCAGATCGGCGACCCCCAGTTTCGTGAGGCCGGTATCCTCCAGGTTGGATATCGCCGGAGGGTGCCACGCCTTCTCCTGTCGCGGAACAGGCGCATCGGCGACGGGCGGCGGTGATGGCTGCTGCGGCCTGGATGTGCGCTCCAGGCTCTTCAAACGCTGAGGCCGTTGTACCGGGGAATCAGACATAATGTGCACCCTCTCACCATAAGCACGAACAAGTTAACCCGTGCACACAAAATACATGCACAATCGTATCACAACTATCAGATGATTGCGTTAAGAATCGGAGGTTATGTTGTGCAAAACCAGACGACGGTTGAAGCTTCAGGCCAGCGGCAGATACACGGTCGCCGTTGTACCGCGATCCAGGTCGCTTTCCAACTGCATACGCCCGCCATACAGCTCGGCCAGGCGGCGGACAATCGCCAGCCCCAGACCACTGCCCTGCTGCTCGTAAAACCAGCGCTCGAACTGCATGTAGGCGCCAATTGATTCCATCTGCTCGCGGGTCATACCGCGACCGTTGTCCTCGACCCGCAGCACATAATGATCGCCATCCAGCGATGTTCTGAGGCAAACCGGCTTACCTGCGTCGGAGAACTTAAGCGCGTTATCAATCAACTCCTCGACAATCTTGCCCAGATCATGATCCGAGATATGCACCCGCGTATCCTCGACCAGGTCCAGCACCAGATCAGCTTCACGGTCGGCCTGCTGCGTCTTATGCATCGCCTGGAACTGGATGATTGAACCGGGATGATCGAGATATTTCTGCTTAAGCGCCCGCATCTCCGCATGGTTATGGGTGATGACTTCCACCCGTACATACATCAGATAGTTTTCCACCAGGCGATACAACCGCTGTGCCGCCGTGTTAATATGCTGCGCCCAGTCAACCACCTGATCTGGCGGCAGGCGGTTTGCCTCAGCGATCAGCATGTCAGAAAAGCCGATAATCGTGTTGAGCGGCGTTCGCAGTTCGTGCGGCAGCGCCGTGATAATGCTGTCGCTCAGTTCACGCAGTTTGTGTTCCGCCATGTCCTGGAGCGTATCGCGCTTGCGCAGCCGCGCCTGGATGGTTTCCAGCAGTTCGGATGCGACAAATGGCTTGGTGAGGTAATCATCAGCACCCAGCCCCATCCCTTGTCGGATGTCGGTACGATCTGTCTTGGCTGTCAGGAATATGAACGGAATGGCGACGGTATGCTCCTGCTTGCGCAGCGCGTCCAGCACACCATAGCCATCCAGTTCCGGCATCATGATGTCGCAAATAATAAGGTCTGGTTTATAGTCGTTGGCGACTTCTACGCCAATCACGCCATTTTCTGCCCCCCGAACATCAAACCCCTCAAAACTCAACATCTCGATGATGTCATTTCGGAGCGGTTCGGCGTCCTCTATCACCAGTATCTTGGTCATCATGATTACCTCGGATTCAGTCTTGTGTGGCAGCATGTCATAACAGCTATGTACGGTACTGCGCATTCATCCTGGAGTCTATTCTACCGTCTTTACCGAAGAGATAGTCGTAATGTTTCACAAAACCTGTAAAATCACCAGCAACAACAGCACACTACCCGCCGCAATGCGATAGTAGCCAAACGGGATGAAGTTGTTTCGCGAGATATAGCGCAACAGCCAGCCGATTGCAAACCAGGAGACAGTCGCTGTAACAATGGTGCCCAGAAGCAGCGAAAACAACCCATCACCATCGATCTCGTCCAGGCTCAACAGTAAATCAATGACCGTCGCCCCGCCCAGTACCGGAATCGCCAGGTAAAACGAAAACGCGGTAGCAGCCTGCCGGCTCATGCCCGCCAGCATACCGCCCACAATCGACGCGCCAGAACGCGATGTACCCGGAATCAGGGCAAACATCTGAGCAAACCCCACGCCAAGCGCCTGCTTCAGACTGACGTCATACACATCATCAGTCAGTTCGGCCTGGTCTTTGTGACGCCGGCGCTCGACGACCAGGAAGACAAAACCGCCCAGAATCAACACCGTCCCAACCACAGTTGGCGCTGTATCCTGAGGAAAAATCGTCTCTTTAATCAGGTCCCGCGCCAGAATACCGACCACGGCTGCCGGTATCGCCGCGACAACAATCGCCATCCACAAACGCTGCACCCTGGCATCCTGGTGAACGGTGCGCACCTGCTGCCACAGCGACTGCCGGTAAAACCCGATAACCGCCAGAACTGACCCCACCTGGATAAAAATCTCAAAAGTACCGCCCAGGCTGCCTTCAAAATTCAGAATTGCGGAAGTGACCAGCAGATGCCCCGTCGAAGAGACCGGCAAAAACTCGGTGATCCCCTGCACAATGCCCATGATGACGACTTTGATCCACTCGTCCATTCATCCCCCGCATCTACATTTATCTAAATGATCCGCTATCAAATCTCATCTGCTCAGCAGACCGTCACAGTTTTAGCCTTAATATGAGATATTTGCCAGTGCAATCTTGCCCGATATGCTGCCAATCGCCAGCGGATTGATATATACTACAGACGTTGGTTAGACATCGTGCGGCAACATCGGCGCCAGCCACCATTCATCAGAAAATCGTAATGCCCACCGGCAGAAACTCAAAATGACTGTAAGCAGCGATTAGTGTACCCATCATGACTGAATCCAATTTCGTCCATTTACACGTCCACACCGAGTTTTCGCTGTTGGACGGTCTGAGTCGTATTGGCGATCTGGTCAAACGCGCCAGTGAGCTGAACATGCCAGCGCTGGCGATCACCGATCACGGTACCATGTTCGGCGTGATGGACTTCTACAAAGCCTGCAAAAAGGCCGGGGTTAAGCCCATCATCGGCGTCGAGGCTTATCTCGCACGCCGCACCATGAACGACCGCGACAACGTTTTGGACCGCCGTCCCTATCATATGCTGCTGTTGGCCCGCAACCAGACCGGCTACAAAAACCTGCTTAAGCTCACCAGCGAAGCGCAATTAAGCGGCTACTACTACCGGCCCCGCATCGACATGGACCTGCTGGCGCGGCATTCTGAAGGCATCATCGCCACCAGCGGCTGCCTGGCCGCCAGAATCCCCAGCCTCATCAATGACGGCCAAGAAGAACAGGCGCGCGAGGCTATCGGCCAGTTTGTCGATATTTTCGGCCCGGATCATTTCTACCTGGAGCTTCAGCAGCACGATATTCCCGAAATCGAAAAACTCAACCGCTGGCTGGTGGAATACAATCGCAGCCATCACACCAGCGTCGGCCTCGTCGCAACTAACGACACGCACTATATCCGTAAAGAGGATTACGACGCACACGATACGCTGCTCTGTATCCAGACGAACTCGCTCAAATCTCAGACTGACCGCCTGAGCATGTCGGACAACAGTTACTATCTGTCATCGCCCGACGAAATGTGGCAGATATTCAAAGATGTCCCTGAAGCCATTCACAACACACACAAAATCGCCGAGATGTGCGACATCGAACTGGAGCGCGACGAATACCATCTGCCAGTGTTCCCCGTGCCACCCAGCTTTGACGCACAGACCTATCTGCGTCATCTGTGCGACATCGGCATTCGCTGGCGTTTTGGCAGCCGTGCCCAGGAAGAAAAGCTCCAGAAACGACTGAATTATGAGCTGGATGTCATCCATAATGCCGGATTTGACACCTACTTTCTGATCGTCTGGGACCTGTGCGAGTATGCGCGCCACGCCGATATCTGGTGGAATGTGCGCGGCTCCGGCGCTGGCAGCCTGGCCGCTTACTGCCTGGGCATCACCAACATCGACCCGATGCAGAATAATCTGCTTTTCGAGCGTTTTCTCAATCCGGGCCGCCTGAGTATGCCCGACATCGACCTCGACTACCCGGACGACCAGCGCGGCGATATGATCGCCTATATCACGCGCAAATACGGCGAGGACAAAGTCGCCGCCATCATCACCTTTGGGACGCTGGGCGCTAAAGCCGCCATCCGCGATGTGGGCCGCGCCCTGGATGTGCCGCGCATCGACGTAGACCGTGCCGCTGCCCTCATCCCCACCGAGGCCAAGCAAAAGCCCATTGAGAAATATGTGGAGATGATCCCCGACCTCAAGCGCCTGTACGATCAGGACAGCCGCCTGCGTGCCGTTATCGACACAGCGAAACTGCTGCAAGGGGTCAGCCGCCACGCCAGTACACATGCCGCCGGTGTGATCGTGGCCGACAAGCCACTGGTCGAATATATTCCGCTGCATCGAGTCACCGGCAAAGAATCCGAGGACAACCCGCTTAAGGCGGTTACGCAGTTCCCAATGGAGACCTGCGAGGAAATCGGCCTGCTCAAAGTCGACTTCCTCGGGCTGTCCACGCTGACCATCATGCGGCGCGCTGCCGAACTCATCGAGAAGCATCACGGCATCCGCTATACACTGGATAACATCCCCTATCGCCACGACGATCCTAAGCTGACTGATGAGGAGCGTGCCCGCCTGGACGACGCCTTCGGCCTGCTGGGACGCGGCGAAACAGTCGGCGTGTTCCAGGTGGAGAGCAGCGGCATGCAGCAGATGCTGCGCGAGATGCGCCCGCGCGAATTTGCCAACATCGTCGCTGGTATCGCGCTCTACCGGCCCGGCCCCATGGAGTTCATCCCGCAGTACAACCGCCGGCTGCACAACGAAGAACAGCCAGAATACCGTCACGAAAAACTGCGCGACATTCTGCACGACACCTACGGCATCATCGTCTACCAGGAACAGATCATGCAGATCGCCGGTGAGCTGTTCGGTTACGAGCTGGGTGAAGCCGACACCATGCGCAAGGCCGTCTCTAAAAAGCGCCAGGAAGACCTGGTCAAACATCGCTCGACTTTCCAGGAACGCGGCCCCGATCATGGCATTGACGTGGAAACGGCCAACAAGATATTCGATGACATCGAATTCTTCGCTAACTATGGCTTCAACCGCGCCCACGCCTCGGACTACGCCGTTATCACGGTGCAGACCGCGTACCTGAAAACGCATTACCCGGTCGAGTACATGACGGCCATGCTCAGCGTCCACCGCGACGACATGACCAAGCTCGCCCATTTCCTCGAAGAATGCCGCCGGTTGAGCATTCCCATTCTGCCGCCGGATGTGAACTTCAGCACACTGGATTTCGCCATCCAGCCGGACCCGCAAACCGGCCAGCGCGGCATTCGTTTTGGCCTGGAAGCCGTCAAGAACGCCAGCGGCGGCGCACTGGTGCCAATCATCGAAGAGCGCCAGCGGAACGGTCCC
Source organism: uncultured Anaerolineaceae bacterium (assembly GCA_964639225.1). Lineage (GTDB taxonomy): Bacteria > Chloroflexota > Anaerolineae > Aggregatilineales > Phototrophicaceae > CAZXCK01. The sequence continues at coordinate 109,086 of CAZXCK010000001.1, forward strand.
TTTGAGTCGCTGCTGGATTTCTGCAACCGTGTCGATCTGCGCCAGGTAGGACGGCGCACGCTGGAAAGCCTGATTAAAGTAGGAGCCATGCGCGACTTTGGCAAACGCGCGCAACTTCTCAATGCGCTCGACCGTATGGTGAACTACAGCTCAGAATATTTCCGGGACCGGGAGATCGGTCAGATGAACATCTTCGGCGAGACGACCGGCGTCGTTGACGACACGCTCACCAACCTGCCGGATATACCAGAGTACAGCGACCGCGAGCTGCTTGCCTGGGAAAAAGACCTGCTCGGTCTTTATGTTTCAGGCCGCCCCATCGACAAATACTATGATGTGCTCAAAGCCACCCAAAGCGCCAACATCCAGGCGTTGAAGCAGAATCCAGCCGAATACAGCGGCAAAGAGGTGCGCGTCGCCGGAGAGATCATCGCGCTGCGCCGCATCTACACCCGCAATAACGACAGCATGGCCGCCCTGCAAATTGAGGACTGGCACGAGTCCGCCGCGTCAATCGAAGTTGTGTTGTTCCCGCGCACCTGGGACCGGATCATGAAGATGCAGGAAGCCGGTGAGATCAGAGAACTGATCGAGGGTGAGGTCGTCATGGTACGCGGCAAATTCGACATATCACGCGGCGATGCTCAGATCATCGCCGACGATCTGACGCAGAACTTCACCGTCGTCGAACGCGCCTATGAAAACGGCAGTAACGGCGCACCATCGGCTAACGGCGACTGGACTCCACCGGACGAGCATCACAAAGACAGCGAGCCACCCTCGCTGTCGGAATGGGAGCCACCCGATTCCGGCTACAACAGCTACGAGCCGCCTCCCTGGGACACTCTTGATGATGACTTGGATTACGACGAGGAAACCGGAGAAATTCCACAGCCGGAACCAGAACACGTCACGCCATCTGTCCCGCCAGAATCGCCAGAAGCGGCTCACCCCGTACCGGCTGTCGAAGCCGGGCAGGCTGTCATGCCGGACCTGCCGCCGCACCTGCACCAGGAAAAGCCGGTCCAGCGCTGGGTCATTGTGTATTTCCACCGTTCCGGTGATGACGAGCGCGACCGCCGCCGGCTGCTGCGCCTGCACAATCTGCTCGTGTCCTATCCCGGCCAGGATCGATTCTCGATTGTCGTGGAAACACCAGACAAACCACAAACCATCGAATATCCCAATCACACGACCGGCTACTGCGACGAACTCGCCCGCGAACTGCTGGCCGTGATCGGTGATGAACACAACATCCAGATTTTCGAGAAACCGGAGTAACAGGCTGATAACGGCAGGGTCATAAACTCTGCTTAACGCATTGATGCTATATTTAACAGCACAATCAGCGAAATGTCAGCGCCATGGCTCAAGATGGCGCTGTATATTGTACAGTCTCACGCACTGAAGAGGAGAATTTGCGACATGAAGCGAGTCGCTTTAATGACAAGCGGTGGTGATGCGCCGGGCATGAACGCAGCCATTCGCGCCGTCGTGCGCGCCGGACTGGAATACAATGTCGAAATCTACGGCGTGCGCCAGGCATATACCGGTCTCATCAATGGCGACATCAGCCTGATGAACAGCCGCGAGGTAAGCGGTATTCTCCAGCGCGGCGGGACCATTCTGCAAACCGCTCGCAACGAGGAATTCAAGACGCCCCAGGGCCAGCGCAAAGCCCTGCGGCGACTCAACGAGCGTGATGTCGAAGGTATGATCGTCATCGGCGGCGACGGCAGCCTGCGCGGCGCGATGGCGCTGAGCAAGCTGGGCATCAAAGTTGTCGGCATCCCGGCGAGCATCGACAACGACATCTGGGGCACCAGCATGAGCATCGGCGTCGACACCGCCCTTAACACCATCCTCGACGCGCTGGACCGCCTGCGCGACACCGCCACCTCACACAATCGAGCCTTCCTCATCGAGGTGATGGGGCGCGGCAGCGGCTACCTGGCACTCATGGGCGGCATCCTGGGCGGCGCTGAGGTCGTCATCACACCAGAGCGCGCACCAGCAATGGACGAAGTCGCCACACAGATGGAAGACGCCTACATGCGCGGCAAGACGCACGCCATCGCCGTCATCGCCGAAGGCGCGCCCTACACCAGCCAGGACCTGATCAGTTATCTGAACAAGAAAAACCTGGGCTTCGAGGTACGTGTAAGTATTCTGGGGCACATGCAGCGCGGCGGCAGCCCATCGGCGTTTGATCGCCTACTGGCGACGCGCATGGGCGTCGCCGCTCTGGAGAAACTCATCAACGGTGAGGACGGTGTGATGGTCGGCGTCGAAGGGCGCGATACCATCTCCGTGCCGCTGGAAGAAGTCACGACCCGCGCCCGTCCTCTCACCGACGACTACTTCAGGATGGCCTGGATGCTGTCGCGTTAAGCCGGTAGCTGGCTCAGTTCCGCCAGCCGTGCCCGCAGCAGACTCACCAGCGGCACCACCGGCACCCGCAGTTGAACGCCGCGCTGCCCGCCGCTGATGACGATGTGTTCGAGTTCAGTGGCGGACTGGTCCAGGAACACAGGCCAGCCCTTCTGAGTCAGCGCCAGCGCGCTGATTCCGCCTACTTTCAGGCCGGTCATAGCTTCGGCATCTTTGTGACCGGCCATCTTCACCTTTTTGACACCAGCCGCCGCCGCCATCTTCTTCAGGTCCAGCCGCGAGTCAGCCGGAATAATCACCAGGTAGGGCTTGCGCTGGCCGGGATCGTCGGCCTGGACCACCAGCGTCTTATAGACCATAAAGTACGGCAGACCCAGCACATCGGCGACATCCTCCGCGTTGTGCAGGTCGTCGGGGTATGTCAACGCCTCATAGGGGACTTTGTGCTGTTCCAGAATGCGCATCGAGTTGAGTTTCGGTGCCATCATCAACCTGTCCGTTATTGATACTGTCGCATCGCCCTGCGTCCGATGAAATCCGGCAGCAGCAGATTCCCCAGCACAATCAGCCGGTCGAACCAGCGCAGGGTGACTGTCCGCCGTCGCTGATGCGTGATCTTCACAATATCTGCGGCGACTTTCTCGGTAGGCATCACCGGAATTCCGCCGCCAGTGCGTCCGGCTTTGCCCAGCCGTTTGTCGTTGAATTCACTCTCGGTACGGCCCACCAGCACATCGGTCACCTGAATGTTGTCCGGTTCCAGTTCCAGCCGCAGCGACCGCGACAGGCTGCTGGCAAAGGCTTTGCTGGCCGCATACAGCGCCGCATACGGCGACACCATGTTATACACCACCGACGACACCACCACGATATGGCCGCCACGCCCGCCCTGGCGGATCGCCGGCACCGCCGCCCGGACGCTGTGCAGTACGCCATCCATGTTGGTTCGCAGCAGTGTCTCAATGTCGTCCCAATCGGCCTCTACGACGCTGCCCCGGTGTCCCAGCCCGGCGTTGGCCACCAGCACATCTAACCGGCCATAAGTCGCCAGTGCTTCGTCAACCGCCGCCTGTAAGTCGTCAAATATCCGCACGTCGGCGGCCACTGGCAGACAATCACCGTGAGGCGATGGCAGGTCGTCAACGGCGCGCCGCAGGGCGTCCAACCGCTCGACACGTCGCGCCAGCGCCACGACATGCGTTCCCTCCCGGGCGAAGGCCAGCGCCGTTGCATAGCCGATTCCGCTCGACGCGCCGGTGACTAAAGCGACACGTTCATTTACCGTCATCGTATCAATCCGATCGTGGTGAGCACGGCGCTAGGATTCATCGTCGAGGTCTGGCGGCAGGATGGATGGCGGCACTGGCATCGACGCGGGCGCAGGCGGCATGGCCTGCTGCTGGCCGGTCATCGGCGGCTGGACGGGCTGCGCAGCAGGACGGCGGCGCTTGAACACGCAGAAGTAGACGTTGCTCCAGGTGCTGCCCGTGCCATCGAACAGGACATCACCTTTACGGCCTACATCGGCCACCGGCTCCATATGAACCAGTTCCCAGCCCTGCCGTCCCAGATGATTCATCTCCGGCATCATGGCTTCGGCGGCGTATCGAGGGAGCTTTTTGCGTTCCGGGAACTGCCCCTGCAAGAACTCCTTCAATTCCTTATTGTCGATCTCCGCTTTGATGTACGTGGGCAGATATTCCCACTGATCCATATCCTGCACTCCTGCTTCAAACGCCACCCAAACGGCCCACCCGATCAGATATGCAGCGGCTCTTCGTACAGACCAAACACCTGTCGCATCACATCGGTGGTTTCGCCCAGTGTAGCATATGCCCTGGCCGCGTCGATCAGATACGGCATCACGTTGTCGTTGCTTTCGCAGGCCCGCCGCAGCGCGTTGAGCGTCCGCTCAACGTCGCCCTGGTCACGTTCAGCTCGCACCCGATTCAGCCGTTCGACCTGCCGGTTATACCCGTTGGGGTCCATCTCCAGCATCGGAATGCGCAGCGGTTCGTCGCTGGCATAGGCGTTGACGCCTACCACCCGCCGCTGACCGGATGCCATCTCCTGGCTGTGACGGTAGCTGGCGTCGGCGATTTCCTGCTGGAAGAATCCCGCGTTGATCGCCGGGATTACGCCGCCCAGCGCCTCGACCTGACCAAAATAATCATAGACAGCCGCCTCGGTCTGGTTGGTCAGCGCCTCGATGTAATAGCTGCCGCCCAGCGGGTCAACCGTGTGTGTGACTCCGCTTTCCTCAGCGATCACCTGCTGCGTGCGCAGCGCAATCGTCACCGCGTGCTCGCTGGGCAGCGCCAGCGCCTCGTCCAGGCTGTTAGTGTGCAGTGACTGTGTGCCCCCCAGCACCGCCGCCAGCGCCTGGATCGCCACCCGCACGATATTGACTTGCGGTTGCTGCGCGGTCAGGCTGACGCCAGCGGTCTGCGTGTGGAAGCGCATCAGCCACGAACGCGAATCCTTTGCGCCCAGCCTATCGCGCATCTCACGCGCCCAGATACGACGCGCCGCCCGCAGCTTGGCGATTTCCTCGAAAAAATCGTTATGACAGTTAAAAAAGAAGCTGATGCGCGGCGCGAACGAGTCGATTTCCAGGCCACGCTCCAAAGCCCAGCGCACATATTCCAGACCGTCCAGCAGCGTAAACGCCAGTTCCTGCACGGCAGTGCTGCCTGCCTCGCGGATGTGATAACCACTGACGCTGATGCTGTTCCACTGTGGCAGATGCTGCGTGGCGTATTCGATCGTATCCGTCACCAGTCGCATCGACGGCTCCGGCGGGAAAATGAACTCCTTCTGGGCGATATATTCCTTGAGAATGTCGTTTTGCAGCGTGCCGCGCAGTTTCGCCATTGGCACGCCCTGCTGCTCGGCAACAGCGATGTAATACGCCCAGATGATCGCCGCCGGGCTGTTGATCGTCATGCTGGTGGACACCTGCTCCAGCGGAATGCGATCAAACAGAATCTCCATATCCCGCAGCGAACTGATGGCCACACCACACTTACCGAACTCGCCCAGCGCCTGCGGCGCGTCGGTATCGTAGCCCATCAGGGTCGGCAGATCAAACGCCACCGACAGACCGGTGTTGCCATGGTCCAGCAGATAGCGGAAGCGTTCGTTAGTCTCTTCCGCCGTGCCAAAGCCAGCGAACATGCGCATGGTCCATAACCGCCCGCGATAGCCGGTCGCGTGAACACCGCGCGTGTAGGGATATTCGCCCGGATTACCCAGATCACGCTCGTAATCGAAATCGCTGATGTCCAGCGGTGTGTACAGACCATTCACCGGCACACCCGACTCAGTGACAAACGCCTCGGCGCGCTCCGGCAGCCGATCCAGTGAAGGTTTCAGTGTGTTCTTGCCCCATTTATCCTGCCTGGCCTGTAATTCCTGTAACTTCTTTTTGTCAAAAGTCATCGAAACAACTCCTCAAAGTCCTATTTTCCCGTAACACCATCACCCATCAGGCACGATCCACCAATACACGTTACCTTGCGATTATACTATCGGCTCGATCAGTTACCCAACATCCACCTCAGATAGTAGTTTACACATAAATTTGATAATACAAACATTGAGTAATCTTTAAGAATACTTAACACAATCATAAATATCGGTTAAAATCATAGGGATTGTCGTGAACTCAGATGACGAGAATGATGATGGAGGAAACCCAACGGTGGAAGACCCTATTGTAGACGATGACTCGCTGGCAGCAGAATCACTTGTCGAAACCCTGCGCGCTCAGATTGTACCAGTAGACCCCGAAGATACGATGGCCGAAGCAGGCCGCAAAATCCTGCTGGCGGATTTCGTGCAGATGCTCGAACACGAGGCTGGCAGCCGCATAGGCGAAGACATCGAACACGTCCACCAGATGCGCGTGGCCACGCGCCGCATGCGCAGCGCATTTCGTCTGTTGGAAGCATACTACAAACCCGGAGCCATCCAGCCTTATATACAGGGGCTGCGCCAGATCGCCCGGCGGTTGGGCAAAATCCGCGATCTGGATGTGATGATCGACGATTTGCAGCAGTACCAGGCTAAACAGCCCCCGGAACACGAGCATGTCTTCGACTCGATTATCGAACGTCTGGACAAGCGCCGCCGCCGCGCCCGCAAAAAGTTCGTCCGCTTTCTCGACAGCCCGGACTACCAGACTTTCGTCGAGCAGTACGCGCGCTTTCTGACGAAAGTGGGCAAAGGTGCGCGTTCACAGGATGCCGACGGCGTTGTGCCCTACCAGGTACGCCACGTCCTGCCGACGATTATTCACCAGCATCTGGCCGATGTCCGCGCCTACGATACGGTAATCGACAATCGGGACCAGCTTACCCTGCACGCCCTGCGCATTGAGTTTAAGCGGCTGCGTTATGCCATCACCTATTTCACCGATGTACTGGGGACATCGGCCAGGAACTACATCTCCGAAATCAAGAAGATGCAGGATTACCTGGGACGCCTCAACGATGCGTATGTAGCCGTCCACCGGCTCCAGGCGCTGCTGGACGAAGACAAGCTGACCGACGAGCAAATCGCGCTCATCCAGAGCTACATCGAACAACTCGAAGCCGAGCAGCAACGGCGCATTACCGATTTCCCGGAAGTGTGGCAGCAGTTCAACAAACGCAACATCCAGGCGAAGCTTTCAAACGCGCTGCTGGTTCTGCGTTGATCCGCATTCTAATTACTCGCCGGGACCGGCTCGGTCCGGTCCCGGCGGGCGATGCTCACCAGGCGCGTCACGCCGGCTCCCAGCAGCAGGCCCAGCGCCGGATAGGCCATCAGGTAATAACGCTGCCATTCCAGCGGAGTCAGGATCACGGTCGTGAGCAGCATTGCCACCACCCAGACACCCACGACCCAGCGCGCCGCCCGATCACCAGATAAACCCCGCAGCAGTGACCAACCACCAAAGCTGGCCAATATCAGCACGACCAACCCACCTGGAAGCGACCCGCCGATACTCACACCACGCAGCGGCGACGATTCGTAACGGTCAATCTGGCTGGAGATATAACCAGACCAGGCTGGCGCTTCAAAATACTGAGGGCGTACAATCAGCAACTGACGGGCCGCGCCCGCCAACTGGTCAACAGGGCCGTCATAGCCACCGAAGGCGGCCACCTGCCCGTCGAGGATGCCAGTCCGCGCATCCAGCGCCTGCCCTATCCGCTGTATCGGGTCATCCCACCACTGCGGATGCAGCGCGAAAAAGACCAGAAGCGCCAGCATCCCGGCAGTCGCCAACTGAACGAACAAACGTGGCGCATTCCTGGCGTTCCACGCAAACGCCATGGCGGCGCCAAAGACGGCCACCAGCGTGAATCCTGCCGGATGCTTGGCGGCCAGCGCCAGGCCACCACATACACCCAGCCCCAGCGCAGCCGACCACCGGCGGCTTCGCAGCAGCCAGATGGCCGCCAGCACCACCAACAGACTGAACAACACCAGCCCTCCCTCGAACATGGCTCGGCGCCCGTTGAGCAACAGCGCGGGGTTCAGCGCATAGTACAGGCTGGCGACATAGGCCACGCCACGCCCGCCCAACATGCGACCGATGGCAAACAGTGCCACCACACCCGCTGCCAGCATCAACGCCGAGGGCCAGCGCCCCAGCATCAGCAGACGGTCACCGGGCGCGTGGCCAGTCGTCTGGTTATAGTGCCAGTCCGCGCCCCAGTCCCACTGTTCGTTGATCTGTTCGGTGGTGTAGCCGTTGAGATGCCACGAAAGGCCGATGAGATACTTGGTCAGCGAACCGGTAATCAACCGCATATGCTGCTCAGTCGCGTTGACCGGGGGTTCCTGGTAACGCACGCGATCCAGTTCGCCGTCGAGGTAGATGTAGCCGTAATCGCGGCTCATCCAGATCGTCGTCGACTCGTCGCCATGAAACGGGACCAGGGCTGTTCCCGCGAGGATATAACCCGCCAGCACCAACAGATAAAGCGCATCGAGCCAACCCGTTTTCAGGCGTGTCATGGGTTCAACCGCTTCAATGTTCGGCTGGCACGGGACTGTCCCACACTGGCGACCAGCACACCTGTCATGATGATCGCGCCGCCAACGACCTGCCACACCCCCGGCATTTCGGCGAACACGAAATAGGCCACAATGGTACTCAACACCGGCTCCAACTGCGTCGAGATACTCACATACGTCGCCGGGAGATAGGCCAGCGCATAATTCAGAAAGGTATGGCCGATCAACTGTGGCATCAGCGCGACGGCTACCACCCAGCCATAACCCGCCGCGCTGTAACCGGCGACCTCGGTCCCGGTGAGCAGCAATCCAGCCAGCAGAAACAGCGCACCCGTTCCATAGACCAGCCAGATGTACGGCGTCAGCGCCAGTGTAGCCCGCAGTTTGCGTCCAACGACCAGATACACCGCCACCGCCACCGCGCCCAGCAGCGCCAGCGTGCCGCCCAGCAGCGGCCTGCTCGATACGCCGCCATCATCACCGTTAACGGCGATCATCGTGCCGCCGATCAGCACAATCAGCAGTCCCAGCAGCACCGCCGCTGGCAACCGGGTCCGCAGGAAGACCCGCTCCAGCAACGCCACCCAGATCGGTGTCGTCGTCACCAGTACCACCGAGATCAGCACGGTCGTATACTCCAGCGACGTCACCCAGGTGGCGAAGTGCGCCGCCAGGAAAAACCCGCCCAGCAGAATCAACAACACGTCCCGACGTTCCAGCCGCCGGACCTGTGCGCGATAATCTGGCCGGCGCAGTACCATGAGGGTAAGCAGCAGCGCCGCAATCGACAACCGTCCAGCGGCGACAGTCAGCGATGGCAGCCCCTCGCCCTGCGCCAGCCGGATAAAAATCGCCCCCAGCGAGACCGCTGCCACTCCCACCAACAAACCGAGATACGCGCGCACGGGTGTGCTTTCCTGAGCGATAACCTGTTCCACAATACCTCTTTGAGCAGGGCCATCCAGCCGACAGTGGCGTAATCCTAACACCTGGATCGGCCTTCGCAAAGAGACCGCTTTTTAAGGGGACTCTCATTGTACGGGCCAGTGCTGTTTAGATAATTCTTATGCCGTTCATCTACAATATGATTGTTTGACTCTTTACTTCTACATCGCAAAAGGAGATTACCATGGCTTTTGAACTTCCCGAGCTGCCTTACGCCCCGGATGCGCTCGAACCCTACATTGATTCTCAGACGATGCAGATTCATCACGATAAGCATCACAATGCCTATCTGACCAAGCTCAACGATGCCATCGCCGGTACCGAATGGGAAAACAAGTCCATTAATGAAATCCTGGCCAACCTGGACGCCATCCCCGAAGCCCAGCGGACCGCCGTGCGCAACAACGGCGGTGGCTACGCCAACCACAATCTGTTCTGGGAGATTATGTCGCCTGAACAGACCGAGATGAGCGCCGAGCTGAAAGCGGCCATCGACTCCGCTTTTGGCAGCGTGGACGCCTTCAAAGAGCAATTCGCTAACGCGGCTGCTACCCGCTTCGGCTCTGGCTGGGCCTGGCTGGTGGTGGATGGCGGTAATCTGGCTGTCACATCGACTCCCAATCAGGACACCCCGGTGATGGAAGGCAAGACGCCCATTCTTGGCCTGGACGTGTGGGAACATGCCTACTACCTGAAGTATCAGAACCGCCGCCCAGATTACATTTCGGCATGGTGGAACGTGGTCAACTGGACGAAGGTCTCTGAGTTGTACGCTGCCGCCAAGTAAGGCAAAAGCAATTCACAGGTTAGCAAAATGGCGCTACAATACGTAGCGCCTTTTGTATTCGCTGCACATCCTCAAGTTCGCAGCTCAACCAAATGATTTGTTTAACAGAGCCTATTCAATTAAGGAGCCTGTATACATGACCGAGTATCGCATAGAGAGAGACTCCCTGGGCGAGGTGCAAGTCCCCGCCAACGCCTACTACGCGGCCCAGACCCAGCGCGCCGTGATGAACTTCCCCGTCAGTGGCATGAAGCCCTGGCCGGCTTTCGTGTGGAGCATGGCCGTCATCAAGCGGGCCGCCGCTGAAGTTCACCGTGACCTGGGCCTGCTGGACACCAAACTCGCCGACGCCATTATGCAGGCAGCGGATGAAGTCATCGAAGGCAAACACAACGATCATTTCGTTGTTGATCCCTTCCAGGCTGGCGCTGGCACCAGCCACAACATGAACATCAACGAGGTCATCGCCAATCGCGCCAACGAAATCCTGGGCTACGCCCTGGATTCCGCCGACAAGCCCGTCAACCCCAACGATCATGTCAACATGGCGCAAAGCACCAACGACACCATCCCCACCGCCATTCGTCTGGGGGTGCTGTGGCGGCTGGACGAACTGATCGACACGCTCCAGCATTTCGTCGACGAGAACAACAAGAACGCCAAAGCGTGGGATGATATTGTTAAATCCGGGCGCACGCACCTGCAGGACGCCGTTCCGATTCGGCTGGGCCAGGAAGTCGGCGCGTGGAGCAAAGCGATTGAGCGCGCCATCGACAAGGTAAAATTCGCCGCCGAGGGCCTGCGCCGGTTGGGTATCGGCGGTACGGCTGCCGGTTCCGGCCTCAACGCCCACCCCGAATATCACAGCCGCATGGTGAAGAAGCTCACCGAGCTGACCGGCCTGAAGCTCTACGAGTCGGACGATCTGTTCGAGTCGATGCAGTCGATGCAGGACGCCGTGTTCTTCTCCGGCGCGCTGCGCACGGTCGCCCAGGAGTTCACCCGTATCGCCAACGACATCCGCCTGTTGTCGGCTGGCCCCACCACCGGCATCGCCGAGCTGACCTGCCCGCCGGTCCAGCCTGGCTCGTCGATTATGCCCGGCAAGGTCAACCCGGTACTGGCCGAGATGCTCAACCAGACGATGTATCACGTCATGGGCAGCGATCACACCGTCAATATGTCGGGCATGTCGGGCCAGTTTGAACTGAACGTGATGATGCCCATCATCGCCCACAATCTCAACGAGATGATGCAGGTCATCATCGGTTCGGTGCGCGCTTTCACCGACAAACTGATCGTCGGCCTTCAGCCCAACAAAGAACAGGCCGAGCACTGGCTGGAGCGCAATCCCATCCTGGTGACCGCGCTCAACCCCATCATCGGCTACAATCGCGGTGCCGAAGTTGCCAAGAAATCGCTGGCCGAGAATAAGAGCGTGCGCCAGGTCGTGCTTGAAATGGGACTGATGACCGAAGATGAACTGGACAAAGCTCTCGACGCCCGCAAAATGACCGAAGGCGGTATCCACAAGTAAGCTGATTCACCACGATTTCGGAACCGGGGCGCGTACAATCGCCCCGGTTTTTGTTACAGGAACTGGCGAAACGTTTGCCAAAAGTGTTAAGGTTGGCTCCGTTAATCATCGCGCTGATGACCAGCGTGTAACTCTATCATACAGAGAGGTTGAGTATGGACCGAGATCAAGCCTGGGCAATCGTCGAGGCTTACACTGAGAGCGCGACCCTCAGGCGTCACATGCTGGCCGTCGAAGCCGCTATGCGTGCTTATGCACCGCGCTTCAACGGCGACCCGGACCTGTGGGGAGTCGTGGGACTGCTGCACGACTTTGACTATGAAAAATATCCCGACATCTCGACCGAGGGGCATCCCGTCGTCGGTTCGAAGATTCTGCGCGAGCAGGGGGTCTCGGAGACGATTATTCGCGCCATTCTAGCGCACGCCAGCGAAATCACCGGTGTGCAGCCAGAGTCCGACATGGAAAAGACGCTGGTGGCTGTCGACGAACTGACCGGCTTTCTGGTGGCGGTGGCGCTGGTGCGGCCTTCTGGCAGCATCCTCGACGTTAAGCTGAAGTCCGTCAAGAAGAAGTGGAAAGACAAAGCGTTCGCGGCACCGGTCAATCGCGGCGAGATCGAGCACGCGGCAGCGGCCCTGGGCATTCCCCTGGACGAGCACATCCAGATCGTCCTGGAAGCCATGCAGGCCAGCGCCGATACGCTGGGCCTCACCGGCCAACCGAGTGCATAACCTACACAACAGCAGGCGATCAACCATCAGGATCGCCTGCTGTTTTCAGATCAGAACCGGCGCCAGCTTTACGGCTGCACCCTGACTGGTGTTCCCACTTCGACAAAATTCTCGTACAGCCAGCGCGCTTCCTCATTGGGCATGTTGACGCAACCCGCACTCATCGGCTGCCCCCAGTTGCTGTGCCAGTAGGTGCCGTGAATAGCATAGCCGGAATAGAAATACATCACCCATTCGACATTGGGCAGATAGTAACCCGGCCCACTCATAACCTGAGCGCGGACCTTGCGCGTGACCCGGAAATCTCCCTGGACCGTCGGCGTGGCCGCGCGTCCGTTGGAAACGAGCACACTGTGTACCAACATGCCATCTTCATAGGCATACAAACGCGAGTCACTCAGGCTGACGATGATCTGGCGCCCTTGTTGGATAGTCGGCTCTGGTGCCTGGAATGGCGGCGGCGTAATGATGCCCATGTCGGCGATGCCACCGTCAGCGTTCACCGCCGGGATGGTCAGCACCTGGCCGGAATAGACCGTGTTAGGATTGCTGATGCGGTTGACCTGTGCCAGTGTAGTCCATTCCATGCCATAACGCTGGGCAATCTGAGACAGGTGTTCGCCAGGCTGCACAACATAGGTAATCGTCGTCTGTGGCGGCGGGCCTTCGACCAACTCCGGCGCCAGATTCTCCGGCTCCGCTGGTGCCCCTTCTGCCTGTGTCGTCCAGATCTGGAGTTCCTGACCGCGCAGAATACGGTTGGGGTTCGGAATGTTGTTGGCCTGCAGAATATCATTTACGGTCACGCCGTATCGCTGGGCGATCTGTGACAGGGACTCGCCCGGACTGACAACATGCGTTACTGGCGTTCCGGCGATCAGCGGATTCTCGACTTCCGGACTACTATCCGGCACCGACAGGCCGGGGATCGTCAACACCTGACCGCTGAAAATGCGTGATTGGTTGGTGATGTTGTTCACCTGGGCCAGTTCGTTGAGGTCTACGCCGTACCGCAGCGAAATGCGATACAGATTCTCCCCCGGCTGGACGATGTGCGTTACCGGTTCTTCCTGTGCGAACACCGGCACGGCTATGGTCATAGCCAGTAATAACAGCAAAACAGCAATCGGATGATAACGTCTCATTGTGGCAACTCCCTAGCAGGCTGCGATTGACCTTATTACTATGCACAAAAACAATCCAGCGCGCAAACGTTAATGTTTGAAAACACTAACTATAAACCACTGATACGATGAACTCGAATTGCTGGCATAGGCATTTGCCAGTAAAATGCAGTTTCAGAGCCGCGTTGGCTTTAACGGTCTTTAGACGTTAGACAAAACACATATGCTGTTACGTGCCTATCGCATTACCGACCGTCTCGGTATTGTGCTTCTAAAATGTGGTGTAGGTCTCAGTGAGCTGTGGTTAAGCAGCGCCGGGCTGTTCGTGCAGGCTGGGCGCAGTCTGTTGAGCCGGCTGGTCAGGGCTACCGGCACATTACTATTGCTGCTGACCGCCGGTCTGGGCTGGCTGCTGCGCCAACTCTTCCGGTTCATCAAAGGGCTGGTTCTACTCGTCCTGGCTGTGATCGGGCTGCTTTCCAGACCGTTGACCGGCGCCCGAAAGCGTGCCCAACGTACTGTCGCCAGCGCAGGCGGCGCCGCCTCACGCTCGATGGCCCGCCGTTCCGCCCGTGCTGAACTTGAAACCGGCCTGGTCGAAGACCCGCTGCGCACACAGAATCGCGCTCTCAGCGCGCTGGTGGTGGTATCGCTGGCGGCACTGGTGATCGTCGTCATCTGGGCGACATCACAGGGCGAAACCGCCCCCCCTGCCATACCAGCCGCTGCCAACCTGAACGCAGGTACAACCGACCAGACTCCACAGCCCGATGCCCCTGTTTCCCTCAATCTGCCAACGCCTATCCCCACGGCCACCGAGCTACCAGAAGTCCTGCAGGCGCGTGGGACTATCGCTTTTGTCGCCAGGGAATATGGGCGCGATGACATCTGGGCTGTGCCAGTCGGCAGCACCCAGCCAATCCGCATCACCAACTCAGACGCCGACGACCGCGACCCGATGTGGTCGCCGGATGGACGCCAACTGGCTTATGCCTCACGCAAAGACGGCAACTGGGAAATCTACATCTATGACATCCTCGCCGGTGAAACCAGTCGCATGACCTACAATCTGGGCTTTGAGGCTGGACCGGACTGGAGTCCGCAAGGTGGAGAGTATCTCGTATACGAGAATTACCAGAACGACACACACCTCGATATCTTCTTCATGCGCGCCGACGGTGCCGAGCCGCCGCAGCGCCTGCCCGGTTCATCCGATACGCCCGATTTCTCACCGGCATGGTCGCCGGATGGTCGCCGGATCGCCTTCGTCTCGTGGCGCGATGGCAACCAGGAAATCTACATCTTCTCGCTCGACACGCAGGAAATCACTAACCTGACCAACACGCCCAACCGTCACGAGGATCATCCAGCATGGTCACCAGATGGGCGCTTCGTCGCCTACACAGCGATCGAAGCCGGCATCGAGACAATCTTTATTAAGCCCACCGACGCCCCCAACGCCGAGGCGCGCATCTTCCGACGTGGACGTGCGCCAGCCTGGTCGCCGGATGGCGACGCACTGGTCTTCGCCGTCGATGGCAGCGACTCCACGCTGATAACTGTCGCGCCGTTCGAAGCGACCGGCGTCGCGACAGAGGTCATCCAGGCACCGTTAGGCGCTACTAATCCCACATGGACTTCAGCTTCGCTGCCGGCATCACTCATCAACAGCGGCGGACTGCCACCAGCCAGCACTGACCCGCTGTATGTTGAGCGTTCGCGCGAGCCGGACGACGATCCGCCTTATGGCTTTGGCTCGTTGGTGAACATTACCGGGCCACAGCAGCCCGTCCTCAGCGAGCGTGTCAATGACTCGTTCAACGCCCTGCGCAACCGGACCAACGAAGCCGTTGGTTGGGACTTCCTGGGCAATATCACCGATGCGCTGTGGCTGCTGGATCACCGCCCCCAGCCCGGCGAAGAACGTCGCAACTGGCACCTGACCGGGCGCGCCTTCGCCTTTAACCGCAACCAGATATTCGGCTTCCCGGCCCCAATTGAGATTGTGCGCGAGGACGGCGAACTGGGCACCAACTGGCGTGTCTACGTCCGCGTAGCCGACGAAGCGCAGAACGGCGAACTCGGCGAGCCGCTGCGCCGCATGCCCTGGACGTTTGCCGACCCAGAGGATGGAGACGTCGAAGCTTACGACCAGGGCGGGCGTCTGCGTGAACAGATGCCACGCGGCTATTACGTCGATTTCACGCAGATCGCCGCCGATTATGGCTGGGAACGCATGCCCGCCGGCTCCGACTGGCGCGCGAACTTCAACGCACGTAACTTCTGGATGTTCCGCAAAACCGACGGCCTGACCTGGTACGAGGCTATGCGCGAACTCTACACCGACAGCCAGCTTGGCGGCTGGGCGCCAACGCCTACCCCCGACCCCACCCTGGCCGCTGAAACCAGCCCGGACGGAGACGGAGAATAAAGCCGATGCGCAGTCGCTCCGGCGGTTTGACCATTTTCCTGGTGGTGTTGGGTGTGCTGGGGGCATTTGTCGCCCTGGTGTATCAGAATGCCCAACCGTCCCAGCCCCTGCGAGCCATTATTCCCACCGAGATTGAACCAACGTCCAATCTCGACGCCTGGCAGGCTGTGCTGCGCACCGGCTTCGGCGAAGCGGGTACCGCGATACCGACGATTGCTATACCGGTAGAGCCGTTTGTGCCACCCACACTGGCCCCGGTTCAGGGGCCGACGATGACACCTTTTAGTGCCAGCGACCTGGGCGGCGGCGATTTATTCACGCCGGAACCGGTCAGCACTGCTGTCACCGCTACATCACTACCAGCCATCCCCACGCTGGAGCCAGTGGGCGAACCGGTCGAGGTTCCTGTGGTAGCCCAGGCGACCATGGCCTGGAATCCACCACCGCTGGTACCGCCGCTTAATCGCGACCCACTTGGACGCGATCACTACTTTTTTGCCCGCCCAGTGGACTCCAACGCGCGCAATTTTGGCCTGTGGTATTATCCTTATGGCTCCGACGGACCCGAAGAACTCAGCCCAATGCGCATTCATCATGGCATCGACATGCCCAATCCTATCGGCGCACCAGTGCGCGCCGCTGGGTCTGGAACAGTTACCTTTGCATCCAGCGAGGAAACCCCTCACTTCGAGACCAGCAGCTACGGCAATGTCGTCGTTATCGAACACGATTTCGGCTGGAACCGCCAGCCCTTATGGACGGTTTACGCGCACATGCAGGCCGTCCTTGTGGAGACGGGCGACGTGGTCGCAGCGGGCGACCCCATCGGATTGATAGGCAATAGTGGCCGGGTGAGTGGGCCCCATCTGCATTTTGAGGTGCGCATGGGTCGCAATGCTTATGGCAGCACCTACAACCCAGTACTGTGGATGGTTCCTTATGTCGGCCACGGCGTCATCGCCGGGCGACTGGTCGACGAACGCGGCAACAACCTGCAGGAAGTTACCATTAACCTGCGAAACTGGGCCACCGGGACCATCGAGACTACCACCACGTCTTATATCTTCGATGGCACCGTCAGCCAGGTCAACTCTGCCCCTAACTGGAATGAGAACTTTGCCTTTGGCGATGTACCCGTCGGTCGTTACGAGGTATTCGCCAACCACGACGGCCAGCGCCTTTCGCAGATTGTCGAGGTACGCGAAGGTATGACAACCTTCGTTGAACTCGAAGCGACCGGCGTCGCCACCTCCGAGGCCAGCGCGCCCACGCCCTGAATAATCGTTGGTCAGGCGTGGGGTTACTTCATGGTGTAGAATACCCATATCGGCTAAACTTAGTCTTGTTTGTTTCTGTGAAATCAGGAGTGGCTGGAAATGTCCGGATTCGCATCCAGGCGCGGACTCACAACCCTTTTACTGATGTGCGTTCTCGCATTGATGGTTCTGCCTGTAACCGCTCAGGCCCAGGAAAACGTGTTACAGTCAGGAGAGCCGGTTACGGGCGTCATTGACACCGACACACCAGCTCAGATCTATACGTTCACGACAACTTCGCCGGCCAGTGTGACACTGCAACTCACCACCCCTGCCACACTCTCACTGACCATGGTTCTCAGCGACGAGACTGGTACGCTGCTGAGTCAATCCGTCAACAATGACCTTGCCGCCGAACTCGAACAGGCAGGACAATTCTTCGTCACCGTGTTCGTCACCGCCGGCTCTACAGGTGACACAGGTGGCGCGTTCAGCCTGATTCTGGATGTCGCCCAGGCCGCCGAGCCGCCCGTGTCCGATCCGGTCGAAAGCCCCGAACCTGAGGCCGAGGCCACATTCCGTCAGGGGCAGGTCAACCTGCTTGGCGGTATTCAGGTTGATCTGACCTGGAACACGCAGGATGACCTTAACCTACAGGTTCGCGCACCATCCGGTGAATCCCTGTACTGGAATTCGCGCACCACCAGCGACGGCGGCACCTTTGGCCCGGACATCAACGGTTTGTGCGAAGTTCTTGCCGACCCGCCCTCAGTCGAAACAGCATCTTGGCCTGGTGGACCGCTCGACTTCGGCAGCTATGAAATACTCGTCTACTACCGGCAGTCGTGCGTTGGCGCCATTCCGGTTGATTTCACGGTGGAAATCACAGTAGATGACACCCAACTGGACCCCATCCAGGGTACAATACAACCCCCTACGGGCGACTCGGCGACCGTGTTCATCTCCAGTTTCACCGTCGAACAGGATGGCAGCGCCAGCACCGGCCCAGCAGGCCCTTATACCGACACATTGGTGCTGCCAGTGCCTGCGGCGGAGCTGCTGGCACTGGAGGCAACACCGGTCATACCCGACCAGCCGATTGAAGGCTTCATCACTAATGAACAACCCTGGCAGACCTTCTCGCTGCCAGCCGAATCCGGGCAGATTGTCAACATCGAGATGACTGCAACCACAGGCTATCTGGACACACTGGTCCTGGTTCTGGACTCTTCTGGAAACGTCATCGCCGGTAACGACGACATCGAAGCGGTCGTCAACACCGACTCGGCGATAACGGGGCTGCGCCTGCCCATCGCCGACACGTACACTATCGTCGCCACGCGCTACGGTAAAGACGTGGGCGGCACCGCTGGCTTCTTCGATCTGCTGGTGACCACAGGGCCGACCGCCGAACAGCAGCAGCTCGTCGAGTTTGATCTGCCGGATGGCGACATCGAGGTGACACTCACCTGGGACACCAATGCCGACCTGCGTCTGCTGGTGCGCGATCCTTTTGGGAACTCGGTTTACACCGACTCGGCCAGCGTCCAGAGCGGTGGCCGGCTGGAAGCCACCGGCAATCTGAACTGTACACCACAGGACGAGGTTCCCGTCTTTTACATCTACTGGCCGCCGGGGCAGTTGCGCATCGGTACTTACGAAATCGAAGTCTGGCATGTAAGCGAGTGCAACGACACCCGCCCCACCACATTCTCGCTGTTTGCGGTAGCCAATGGCGAGCTGGCCTTCGCCGATACATCGCTTATCAGTTTCCGTGAACGTTACCTGACTTCGATGACTGTGGCCCAGACCGGCCAGGTAAGCGGCGGCCCTGGCGGTTTCCTCGGCGGCAGCGAAACACTGGACATCAGCGAGCAACTGACCTCAGCGGTGACACTCACCAGCGGCCAGACGATTACCAACAGCATCACCCAGAACGACAAATTCGACGTGTACGTATTCGACGGCCAGCCCGGCGACGTCGTCACGGTCGCTATGAACGCGACATCCGGCACACTCGACCCGACACTGTTCATCCTGGATCCCAACGGCGTTGAGATCGCCGAAAACGACGACGCCGATGACGGCACCATAAACTCGCTGGTCTCCGGCCTCACGCTGGGCCAGGGCGGGCAGTATGTCATCATCGCCACGCATTTTGGCACGATCTATGGCGGCACGACAGGCGGTTACGAGTTAACGCTCCGCATCGACCGGTAACGGCCTCCCGCCGTCGCGAGCACCAGATGGGGCGGCCTGAACAGGCTGCCCCATTGTTGTCTCGCGACGGTCACCCGTGCCCCGAAATGCGTTAGTCAAACATTCATCAGAATGTCATACTCAACTCTAGAAACCAGTCTGGCGTATTACCCAAGCTTGAGCTATACTACACGGCGCAAATCAGAAAGAGGCTGAAAACGATAAATCAGCCAACAGTTACCCCCGTGTGGATTTTGTGAGAATCTTAACGAAAGCGTCCCACGTAATGAAGTTTCGCCTCATGTTGGCCGGTCTCGGCCTGATGTTGTTATCGTTCACCGCTGCCTGCGGTCCAGAACCCCAAATTCGAAGTGACGACCTTCTACGTGATAGCAGTTTCCTGACCAGCGATCCCTGCGGACCGCCCTGCTGGCGGAACATCATCCCCGGTGAGACAGAATGGCAGGATGCACTGACTATCATCGAAGACGACCCCACCCTTGATCGCTTGCAGACCCGTGCCGATGAAGAGAGCAGCGCCATTGCTGCTGGCTGGGCGCAGGTCGATGGCGAAGGCTGCTGCCAGATGTTCACCGAGGATGGCAGCACCGTATCCTTTGTGGTGCTGCAAACCCGGCCAGACCATATGCTTGGCGAGGTTATTGCCGAACACGGCGAACCAACCTATGTTATCGGCGAAGCCATCACCGGCGACCAGGGGTTGTTTAATCTGTTCTACCCCGACGTGCCGATGATTATCTACGCATTCATCGCCGGGGAAGAAGGTGTTCTGAGTGAATCCAGCGAAGTGGTAGGTTTCGCCTACATGACTGAGGCACTCATGGATGACCTGCTCGAAACTTATTCACTGCATGCCTGGGAAGGTTATCTATCGCTGGACGCCTACCAGGAGATCGATTTCGCCATTACCGCTGTGCCTGAGACATCAGAATCAGAATAGCAGCGATGGATTTATGACTCAGTGGTTCGTCATTGTTTGACCAACATGACCATTATTTGACCAGACTACGCTGGTCAGACAGCAAGCAAGTATAACGGAGAAGGAGCAGGGCAGATGAGCGAAGAAACTACCGAAAATGCCCAGGTCAAAACACTGGATGATCTGAAACCCGGTATGGCGCTGAAGGGCACAGTCAAACGCCTGGAACTGTACGGCGCATTTGTCGATGTTGGCGTTAACCAGGATGCGTTGCTGCACATTTCGCAGCTTGGCAAAACCAACGTGCGCAACGTCGAGGATGTGGTCAAAGCCGGCGACGAGATTACCGTGTATGTCCTCAAAGTTGACAAAGCGGCTGGCCGGCTGGCTATCTCACTGGTTGAGCCGCCTGCCACCAACTGGGACGACCTGCAGGAAGGCGCGACCCTGACTGGCAAAGTCGTGCGCATCGAGAACTTTGGCGTCTTCGTCGATATCGGCGCTGAACGCCCTGGCATGGTCCATGTCTCCGAGCTGGCCGAGGGTTTCGTCAAAACCCCGTCAGACATCGTGAGCATTGGCGATGAAGTCAAAGTGCGCGTGCTGAAGGTCAACCGCAAGAAGCGCCAGATAGACCTGACCATGAAAGAGCAGGTCGAGGCCTACGACAGCAGCAGCTTCGAGGACGAACCCGAAGAAGACCTGCCAACCGCCATGGCGCTGGCTTTCCGCCGTGCGATGGAAGGCCAGGAAGATGAAACCGAAGAGCAGCGGCGCCAGCGCAAAAACAAGAAATCGCGCGGACGCGAACAGGATGACATCATCGCCCGCACACTGCGGCATCACACCGGCAGCTAAACGGGCCGAACACACGCATCACATCAAAAACACCTGTCCGCACACAGCAGACAGGTGTTTGTTTGTCCGAGCCTATCACGCCGCGTATCTAGACCAGCAGGTGACGCCGCAGCTTCACTGTGACGATCACCATCAGCACGGTAATAATCAGCTCATGTATCAGGCACCACTGGCAGAATGCTTCCAGCACAAACGCCTGAATATAGACCAGATACATCGAATACACGAAGGCAAACAACGTGATGGCGAACACCAGCAGCGGACCGTATTCACGCAGGATTTCCAGCCGGTTTTCGAGCAGAATCAGCGCACCCAACACCAGATAGGTCGCCAGCCCCAGATAGGCGATAGCCACCCCACCAACTTCGGCATAAACACTGTTCTGTACCACGTCGCAATTAAAGCCCGCTTCAGCCGAGCAGACCATCGGTTCGTCGGTGAATTTGATATAGCTCAGATAGCCGCTTACCAGTATGCCGAGCAAGATCAGCGCCAGGCTGACATTTCGCAATGTAAACCAACGATCACGTTCATTCGCTACCCGAACCTGTTTAACACGCTGTGCAGACATAATCAAACACTCCAACTCACCAAGGTCACATTAACTATCTCAGACGGCATCAGGTCGTAACAACCGCGCCTTGAACGTATCGCCGGCTTTGATCGCCGTCACACCTTCCGGCACGATCATCAACGCGTCCGCCAGCACCATCGACATCAACGCGCCGGAACTCTGCGTGCCGGTTGTGGTCGCCACTGGCTGATCGCCGCGATATTGTAACCGAACACGCAGATAACTGCGACGCCCATCTGACCGCATATCCTCACCGGCGATTACCGAAATCAGAGGCCATGCTGAAGGACGTGCGCCCTGCTTCAGCAGCGCCGGGCGCACCAGCACATCAAACGTCACCATCACCGACACCGGATTGCCCGGCAGCCCGAAGAACGGCACGCCACGCAACGCCCCGAACGCCAGTGGCTTACCCGGTCGCAGGTTAATGCGCCAGAAGCCCACCTCACCCAGTTCCTGCAACACGTCGCGGATCAGATCCGCCGCGCCAACCGACACCCCTGCCGAGCTGATAATCATCGTCGGCTGCTGCTCCAGCGCGTTGTGAAACAACTGGCGCACATGGTCCAGCGTATCGCGTGCCACCGGCAGCACCAGCGGCTCGCCGCCATACGACTGCACCAGCCCAGCCAGCGTGTAGCTGTTGACATCACGGATTTTGCCCGGCATCAGCGGATCTTCAGCGCGCACCAGTTCATCGCCACT
>CAZXCK010000002.1:0-74911 GCA_964639225.1 uncultured Anaerolineaceae bacterium
CGGCGTATTCGTCGCTGTGGCCGTTGGCGGCACTGTGGCGGTCGCCGTAGCGGTCGCCGTAGCGGTTTCCGTCGGCTCTGGTGTGAATGTCGCGGATGGTGTTGCCGAAAACACAACCGGTGGCGAGTCGAAGCGCTGTGTTGGCACAGGCGTTGACGTTGGCAGCACAATCGGCGTCAACGTGAGAGTATTTGTCAACGTCGGTTGCGGCGTGTTAGTTGCGGTGCTTGTTGACGTGGGTATAGGCGTCAGCGTCAACGTCGCGGTCGAAGTGAAAGTTGGCTCCGGTGTACTTGCATCAGTCAGAGTTGGTGAGACAACGCCCCCAGTGGATAACGGAGTCAGTGTGGGGGCAGGCGTTACTGTTGGCAGCACAAGCGGCGTTGCTGTATGCGTATGTGTTTCTGTCGGTTGCGGTGTGTGCGTCGACGAAGCGGTGAGGGTCGCCGTGGGCGAACCTGCATCAGCGATGGTCGTCTCCGCTGGAGTCAGCGCCGCGGTGTCATCATCATTGCCAGTCAGGGACAGCAGTACCGCAAAAATCACCGCAAAAGCCAGCAGCGAGACAACAAGCAGCGCAGCGATCAGTTCGTTTCCGATGCTACGACGCATAATTCTACCCTCATCTCTCTACTTCTGGCTCAGACCGCATGGGCAGAGCGACATTAAACAATGAGCCAACCTTCTCACGCGATTCCAGCCACATACGACCACCGTGCGCTTCGGTCAAAGCACGGGCGATAGCCATACCGACACCCGTATCACCCAACCCCTGGATCAGCGGATTCTCTGCTCTGTATTTACGAGCGAAAACACGTTCCTCGTCTTCGGGACTGATACCACCACCGCGATCCCCTACTGAGATTAACAGGCAATCGGTGGGCTGTGCTGATGCTATCAGCTTCACCTGGCGTCGCTGAACGCTCACAAAAACCTCGCTGTCAGGCGGTGACACCAGATAAGCATTCGACAATAACTGTCCCAGAATCTGGCCAATCGCGTCGCGATCAACAGGAACAGACGGCAGACTGTCATCAAGATTCAGGCTAACGGTCAATCCTTTTTCGCGAAACTGGCTGGACAAATCCGTAATCGCATCTTCAACCAGACCGGTGACATCAACCGGCTCCGGAGACAGGCTTACCGCGCCGGTATCCAGTTCCGTAACCCGAATCAGATCGTTAAGCATCAAAACCAACCGCGAGATATTCGATGCGACTCGCTGCAGGAACTTACGCTGCATCTCTCCGAGAATACCAGCCGACTCGCCTAACAGCAAATCGACATAGCCCGTCATCGAGGTAATTGGTGTGCGCAGCTCCTGTACCAGACCCAGCAACAACTCCGGATCCGCTGGCTTGTAGCGCCCGGCGGAATCCTCAGTGTCGGCCATGCGCATTCTGAGTGCCTCGTACTGGTTTTCGACATCGGCCAACTTCTGGCGCACATGCTGCAACTCATGCTCAAGCTGATTGCGCTCCACCGTAAGCTGTTCGATCATAGCGGTCAACGAGTTAATGCCTTCAGCACCTCGGTCCGCGAGGCTGTCACGGTCACCATAGACTCGTCCCATCAACTGATCACGGTCGGATTGCAGCGCGTGACGTTCAGCCAGCAGTCGATCTCGTTCATGAATAAGATCACTGCGCTCGTTCGCCAGCTTCTGCAGTTCCTCACGCAATCGATTTTGCTCCTCATGAGCTTCCTGCAGCTCAATCTCGTACCCGGCAGCCTGCGCCAGCAACCGCGCCCGATGCCCCTTGATCAGGTCTACCTTCGCCAGCAAATCATCATAGACAGCCTGCAGACGATCTCGCTGCTTGATGGCCGCTTCGCGGTCACCAGCCAGATTGTTAACCTCAGATTCGAGCCGATGCAAGCGCGCATCACGTTCTTCCTCTTCAGCGATACGAGTCGCCAGTTTCAGGCGTTCTTCCAGAAGATGATCGCGCTCACGCTGCAAACTGACGTTCTGATTCTGAAGTTCGGCGCGCTGCTCCGTCAGTTGATCAAGAAGCTGTAAGAGTCCCGCCGAACCTTCTTCAATGCCAATCGTCTGTAACTGCGCATGAATTTCGGCCAGTTTGGCGTTAATCTGCTGGCATTCCTGTTCCAGGCGTCGCTTTTCCTGGGCCATATGCTCAACCTGAGCCTGCAAATTATGTGGCTCGCTCGCATATCCTTCCGTGCGCAGTGACTCAATATGTACCTGCAGTTCATCGCGCTGACGTGCCAGCATATCGCGTTCCTGGTGCAGCGCTTCAACCAGCCCATGTGCTTCACCCTCAGGCTCAACACCCAATGCGCTGCGCAGCATCGCCTCGGCTTCCCTTAAACGAGAAGCCAGCAGGTCCCGTTCTTCGCGGAGCTGCTGCTGCTCAACGTTGAGAGCCAGAATGCTCTGCGAAATGGTCTGACCTTCTTCGGTATCATCCAGTTCGCCAGCCACACGACTACGTTCTTCTTCCAGCTCGTGCTTTAACAGCCGAATATGGTTGTTCAACTCTTCAATATGATCGCGAGCCGTCTGGAGTTCTGCCTGCATCGCCCGGCGAGCCGCCAGCACCTCGTCATCGTCCACCTGACTGGGCGATACCCCTGTCACCATCGCATAAATCGCACGTTCTTCGGCCATCTTACGCGCTTCATCGGCAGCGTAACCCAGCGCCAACATGCTGGCCGCAATAACCGCAAAGCCACTCAGCAAACTAATTTCCGGCCCTTCCAGCTCACGTTGTGTATAGGGAAAAGCCAGCATCAACACAGCGACCAGTTCGCGGTCTCGCGTGAGCGGCTGGAAATACACCGGGCCACGCTGGTCAACGTCCAGGCGGGTAAACAGATCACTCAGTTCGCTGGAATTATTGGAGACCGACAACTGCCGCTGACTGCGGCGCTCAATTGCACTGGCTAACGTGGGCTGATTATCCAGGTTGATGGCTATCCCACTGATGTCACGCCGCATCACATGATCGTGAGCCACCACGACATCTGCATAGTTCGCATCCTGAAGATGTAACAGTGCAGCAATATCTGCCTTAAAAATCTCAACCACAGCCTTCACAACGCGCTGGGGTAACTCGAAAGCGGTTGCACCTTCCAGAATCAGCCCCAGGGCACGCAGCAGTTGGACCGATTCGCGCTCGGCCTGCGAGCGTGCCGGGCGTGGCGGAAGCGGGGCGCGAACCGCTGCTTCCAGATCAGCCAGGTCAGCCGCGAAACGCGCGACCACCAACCGGTAAACGATAACCGGAACCAACAGATAGGCAACAAGGATCGCGATTCGAGACACACCGGCGACGTTGCCAATCAGACCACCTTCGGCAATCTGAGCGAGTGTCACTGCGTATCCCAGCAGCAGAAGCCCAAAGAATAGCAGCTTTAGTGGTACGTCAACGACCGCGCGCGCCTTCAACAGCACCAGCACCAGCCCTACCCCACTGAGCACGGCTTCCACAAAAATCCAGGTTGCACCCAATTCTGTCAGATAGAAGTCAGTGGTGCCATATAGCTCGCCCCACTGACGGAGTGTGACACCGGCACCAACCACAACCAGTAACGCGAACCCAGTTACTAACACAACCTGTCTACGATTTGCTGATGCGCTCTCGTGTGTAAGCAGCGCCCACATCAACAGGACGATCGTTATTGAACTTGCGGCACGTTCCAGGGGAATAATGGCGATTGCCTGGTCTGTTTCGACAAGCAGAGCGATAATCACTCCAATCAGAAGTGAAGACCAGGCCAGCGTCATGCCGCCCAGGGCAAATGCGTAGCGTGACGCCAGAATGTCGCTCGACCGATTCAGACGGTGCGACATAATCATCAACAGACTGATCAGACAAATCACGATGACAGCAAAGAAATAGATTGTGTCACCAGGCGTACGAACGAAAATTTCTGACAGGTCAACGGGCGACGACAACACGGTTAATCATCCTTGCTGGCATGCGTAGAGCAAATGATTAACAGAATTATAGCATAACCAATACCTCTCACGCCGTCGCGCCTGGTTTGGATGCCGTTAGAAGGTTCGCCAACGTGGGAGAGGCGGTGCTTGACGGTAGCCTACCCCTCAGCTAGACTTCTGCTCATAACACCTGAATTCAGGTGTTTGTGTACGAACGAGTAAAAATCAACTATGGCCGCGTTGAATAACAAAGGCTCACGAAGAAAAAAGCGTTTTCTGCTACCCCCCCTGCCGATCATCTCCACGCTGCTGCTGATGGCTGCTCTGGGGCTTTTTGTACGCGAGTTAATCGCGTTCAGCCAGCAGGAAGACCGTTTGCCACTAGGTCTGACAGTTGCCGGCATCGATGTAAGCGGCATGACTCGCGCCGAGGCTCAGGTAGCCTGGGTAGAAGCATATTCTCGCCCGATAACACTGTATTATGGCGACAGCCCTATTATTCTGGACCCAGCATCAATTGGATTCCGTACCAACTGGCAGATGATGCTAACCGAGATCACCAGCCTCGGTAGCGCTGAAGGTAGTTTTTGGCGACGTTTTCTCAACCATCTTGCCCAGCAGCAGTTTGAGCAGTCGGCAGAGCTACCACTGATCGCTGATTATCAGGAGAGCCTGTTGCGCCAGTTTCTTGAAGATATCAGCCAGCGCTATGATGAACCATCTGGCAGGCCCGGTTATGACGTGCAAACGCTGACTACGTTTTCTGGTAATCCAGGGCAAATGCTCGATATAGAGACCTCAATCCGTGATATCGACCGTGCACTGCGCAGCCCGTTTAATCGTACGGTGGTCCTGCCGCTGGGCGGTGTGGACAGCAGCCGCCCCGGACTGGAAACACTGCGCGAACTGATAATCGCTTACCTCGATTCCAGAGGTTTTATGTACGACGGCCTGTCAACCATTGCCTCAGTCTATATTATGGATCTCAGGACGGGGGAAGAACTCAATATCCTGGGTGATGTGGCTTTCTCGGCGGCCAGCACGATGAAACTGCCGATCCTCATTGACTACTTTCGCTACCTGAACATTGACCCCACCCAGGATGAAGCCTGGTTGATGGCTAATTCTCTGCTGTGCAGCAATAATGCCTCATCCAACCTGTTGTTACAGATTATTGGCGGCGGGGATGATATCTTCGCTGGTCTGGCGCGCACCAGCCAGACCATACAGTATCTCGGTGCACGCAACACCTATATCGCCGCACCATTTGTCGAAGGTGTCAGTGGGCAGCAGTTGGGGTCAATAGAAGCGCCACGAACCAGTCCCAATACTCAGTATTCAACAAACCCTGACCGTTTTAACCAGACAACTGCCGAAGATATGGGAACCCTGCTGAATCTGCTATATGACTGTGCGCAGTACGGCTCTGGGCTGATGACAGCGTTTCCTGATGGCGAGTTTACGCAGCGTGAATGCCAGCGGATGATTAATCTGCTCGCAGCTAACGACCTGCAGCGGCTGCTCCAGGGCGGCATTCCATCTGATGTGACTATTGCCCACAAGAATGGCTGGCTGGAAATCGACGACGCTGGCATGGTGGGCGATTCGGGAATCGTTTTTGCGCCAAATGGTAACGACTACATCATCTCGGTCTTCCTGTGGGAAGACACCGATGAACGCGATTTCGAATTACTGTGGCCAATTCTGGAAGACATCTCGCGCGCAGCGTGGAATTATTTCGTGCCAGATCAGCCGCTGCTTGAACGCCGCGAGCTGCCCTTTGCTGCCCAGGAGTGTGAGGGGAATTATCTACCACCTCAGGGGCAGGTCAATCTGGATGATATGGATGCCTGGCGCACATCAGGATAAGCCGACTTACAATCGCTTGCTGATGATAAGACAGTTGCGCTGCTGGCAATAGCGATATTCGATCCGGTCCATAAACTTCTTGACAAAGTAAATGCCCCACCCGCCACTTGGACGCTGCATAAGCGGCGCTTTGGGGTCCGGGTCCTCCTGCTGCAGGGGATTAAAGGCGGGCGCATCGTCGATAACGATAATGGTAAACCACCGCTCATCACGGCGGCACACGATCTCAATCGACCTGCCCTGCCCCTCAAAATGATAACCATGTTCAATGATGTTTGTGCATATCTCTTCGACCGACAAATAGCAGCGATAAATCGATTCGTCGTCCATGCCAGCCTCACGCGCGTTGATGGAAACAAATGCACAGGCTCGTTCGATTTCATTCACAACAGCGTTGATTCGCAATCTGCTCTGCTGGGTCATGGCGCGTTCAATCTCCAGGGATGGTGACGCCCGTTATTCATGGGTCAAAAACTGGCAATTGCTTCATCCGGCGTGGCGTAGATCCTGACAATCTGATGCAGACCGGCCAGTTCCATAATCTCGCGAACCCGTTCTGTTGGGCGTGCGACGCGCAAATCACCCCCATCCTGCTGGCGAGCCACCTTGAGAGCTGTCACAAGCTCGCGCAGGCCGGCACTGCTCATATACTCTACACCAGAAAGATCGATAACCAACTGACGCTGATCCCGGACCAGTTGTTCCTTCAAAACAATGCCAAGCTGTGGTGCCGTAATACCGTCAATCCGCCCATTGACCTCAACCAGCGTCACGTGATTTATGCGCGAGACATCAATATCAATCATGGCGCTACCCCTTAAGGTGAATCTCTGGTGAAAATCGCGCAACACACTTATTCTACTCCAAACATATCGGCTATAATACCGGCATCGTGACAAAGTATCATCAAGATTGCGCAAGTTTATGAATATGGGATACCTCCTGGTCCTGGCTCTGATCGTCACAGCTATGCTATTGGCGGTACAGCGTGCCGAACCCAAAAAGCGATTGATCGTGTTTATTCTGCTGTTGATTCCTGCATATCTACTGCGGAATTTTGTGGTTTACCGGGAGATTGTCACTGAGGGTTGGGCCGCGCTGACGATTGCATTGGTGCTTAACTTCCTTTTCTGGGCGCTGATTGGCCGTTATAATCCGGTGCGCAGCAGTGATGAAATCCAGGTGCTGGGTATGGACGACTGACCCACAAAACTAAAACGCCGTCCCTGACGGAGACGGCGTTTAATCATCCATTAGCGGATAATCACATAGCTATTCGATTACGTTCAGCGGGATAACATCACCGCTCTGTAACATCAGAACACTGACACGAGCAGCGACATTCTCCGAAAGCGACTTAAACGCCTTTCCGGCTTCACTCTCCGGTTCGAGCGCAACCACTGGACGCCCGTAATCGCCACCTTCGCGTACAGAAGCGGTCATCGGCACACGCCCCAGAAATGGCACTTCACGCTCCTGTGCCAACTTCTCACCGCCCCCCGAACCGAAATACTCACCGGTCATATTTTCGACGATACCGATGATCGGTACGTTCAACTGCTCGAACATAGCGATACTGCGCAGCGCGTCGGAGACGGCCACATCCTGCGGCTGGGTAACCACAATAGCGCCAGCCAGCGGGAAAGACTGCGCCAGCGACAAGGGCGCATCACCTGTACCTGGCGGCAGGTCCACAATCATGTAATCCAGATCATCACCCCAGTCAACATCGGTGAAAAACTGGCGAATGGCGCTGTGGAGCATTGGGCCACGCATAATCATCGGACGGTCCGGCTCAGTGAGAAAACCGGTGCTCATCACTTTGACGTTATAGGACTCAATGGGCATCATCTTGTTATTGACAACTTTAGGACGTCCGGTAGAGAGGCCCATCATACCAGGAACATTGGGGTTCAGAATATCGGCATCGATCAGGCCCACACGCGCACCAGCTTCTGCCAGTGAAATGGCCAGATTGACAGACACCGTACTCTTACCAACACCCCCCTTGCCGCTTCCCACCGCGATGATGCTGCGCATAGGGGCATTCAGACGTCCATGTATACGACGGTCGGTCGGCACCTGGGAATCCCAGTTGATTTCCAGCCGCTTGATGCCATCCACTTTGCCGATTACCGCCTCGTTACAGCGGGTGATAAACACATCCTTCAACGGGCAGGCCGGCGTCGTCAGTACGATGGTGAATTTCGCCGTATCACCCTCAATCGAAAGATCACGGACCATATTCAGGGACACAATATCCTTGTGCAGTTCGGGTTCGATGACAGTACTCAGCGCCGCCATCACCTGTTCTTTGGTATCAACCATGATGTACTCCCAACTTATTCGTCGTGTTGAATGCGTCACTGTAAATTATTATAACGCACATCTTAAAAAATTATGCGTCAGAAGTTCCAGTTTCACCTTTTGAATTCAAGGCGCCGCTTCATTATGGCGCAAAACGGCCCGTTTGTGCAGTCCGTTCGTCGAATTATCAGACCAACCCGACAGGTCTACCAACCAAAGAAACACCCCGGACGAAGTCTTCATCCGGGGCGGGGAATGAATTTGCGATACGACTTAAGCGATCAGCCCTCGCCTTTGTCTTTCTTCTCGGCAGCCTCACGCTCTCGTTTGCGCGCCAGCGCAGCCTCGCGCTTGGCCATGCGTTCAGCTTTTGCCGCTTCAGCATCAGTCTCGGACCTGGATTCTTTTTTGTCAGCGTCCTTCTTTCCAGCCGAACCTTTGGCGGCAGCTCCTTTCGCGCCAGCGTCTTTGGCTGCCGCTCGCTCGGCCTTCTTGCGCTCTTTGAGCACGTCTGTATGTTCCCAGCCACCACGCGCCTGCATTTCCTCGTAGGCGGTTGTCGGGGCGATGCTGCGCCAGTATTTGAACTCTTTCGACAGGCGCTGCTTATCGTGAATATGGCTCGACGTGCGATCGTAACTCGCCATCTCATAATCGTGATCCATTTTGATGGCGTCAAACGGGCAGAATTCGGCGCAGTAGCCACAATTCATACAGATGTCGATATCGATGTAAAATGCTTCCGGCTCCGGTATGGGACGCCCGGTATTCGGGTCCTCGCCACGAACAATCCAGATGCACTGCGGCGGACAAACCTTAGCACAGATGCCACAACTGGTACACCAGTCATGGCCGGGGCGATCCGGGTGGTCATGATCCTCGACAACAAGAAATGGCACAAAACGAAAGCGCTCCGGTACGGCCAGCTTTTCATCTGGATACTGAACCGTAAACGCGCCCTGCGCTTTAGGCCCCTGCCGCGTGTTAAAATTATCCTGCGTGGTGTACTTCCGCATTCCGTAACGTAAATCATCGATATACGTATCGAAGAAGTGCTTTAAGGTGACACCCAGACCTTTCAGAATACCTCTTCCGTACATTGTCTCTCCCTTACATCGGCGGTCAGGTCACAACCCGACCTGCTCCGCCGGATTATCTCATCTCGATGCTTTAACGGTCTGTTTCGCCCAGCACGATATCGATGCTGCCCAGCACAGTCACAACATCAGCAACTTTGTGGCCCCGCGACATCTCCCCCAGCGCAGTCAGGTTGATGAAGCTTGGAGCCCGCACATGATACCGCCAGGGATTCTGAGTGCCCTTGCCTTCACCGGCTGAAACTACATAGAAACCCAGCTCGCCCTTTGGATTCTCGACACGGCCATAGGATTCGCCCAGCGGCACTCGCGGCGTATGCACTGGATTGCCCGCCAGGATCGCTTCGCCCTTCGTGGCTTCCAGTCGTGGGAGAATCTGCCGCAGAATACGCAGGCTCTCGCGCATTTCCAGCATGCGCACCATAAAGCGGTCGTAAATGTCGCCATTCACACCAATAGGAATATCAAAATCCAGCTCGGGATAGATGCTATAGGGGTCAGCTCGGCGGACATCGTAAGGGACGCCACTTGCGCGCAGCAGCGGTCCGGCAGCGCTGTAAGCCACAGCCATTTCTGGTGGCAGCACACCGACGCCAATGCAGCGAGTCTGAACAATCTCATTGTCGTTCAGGTATCGCTCGTACTCGTCAAGAAAACGTGGCAACCGTTCGTTGATGATGTCCGTCAGAAATTCCATGGTATCGAAATCGCGGACGCGATCATTTACCAGGTTAGCGACGCTGTGAAGGCGCTCTGGAATATCCTTAAACACACCGCCGAAGCGCATGTAATTGCACATCAGGCGCGAACCAGCAGTAGCCTCAAAGAAGTCCAGGATTTTCTCACGCTCGTTATTGGCATACAGCATCGGCGTGAAGAACGCACCCAGGTCATTAAGCAGAAAACCGATTGACCACAGATGATTGACGATACGGGTCAGTTCAGCCATCAGCACGCGAATGACTTCTGCGCGATAGGTGGGCGGGTTGTAGCGTGCGCCCAGGCTCAGAAGCTGCTCAATGGCCAGCGCATACCCGAGATTATTGCCCATGCTGGAGATGTAGTCCAGACGGTCAGTAAACGGCATATTGTGCAGATATGTATTCCGTTCGCCGATCTTCTCATGGTTACGGTGGAGGTAGCCCATCACCGGTTCCAGGGTTTCGATCGTTTCACCGTCCAGCGTGATGACCATCCGAAACACACCATGTGTGCTGGGATGATGCGGCCCCATATTCACCACAAGTCGGTCGGTATGGATGGAATGGTCCAGTTCCTGAACATCCACTCCCAGGCCCAGACCGGAGTAGATACTCTCTTCAGAGACATCGCTGAGCCGTGACAGGTCCAGGTCCGCGGGGTAGCGCACGTTTTTCCCGTAGGGATTGCGCTCCTCAGCACGGAAAACATGCCCACCAGGCCAGCGACTCGAGAACGGTTTGTGATCCTCTTCGTAGTAGGCTTCTTTCCAGTCCTTACGCAGTGGGTATCCGTCGAAGCCCTCCCACAGCAGAATACGCTTGAGGTTGGGGTGGCCTGGAAAGCGAATACCCATCAGGTCATAAGCTTCGCGCTCCTGGAAATCGGCACCGGGCCACACATCAACCAGCGATGGAATCTCCGGGTTATCACGCGGGGTCTGTGCTTTCAACACCAGCGCCGAACCACCACTGATGCGATAAGCGTGATACACCATCTCCATATCGGAATCGGGTTCGCCAATGCCCATGTAATCGACAGCAGTCGCGCTGGAGAGATAGTCAAAACCCAGTTCGTCGCGCACCGTCAGCGCGACGTCAACCAGATGTCGAGGGTCAACAATGACCCCGCCGTAACCCTCGCGCGTATCATCAGATACAGCGTCGGGGTATTTCTCCTTCAGATAGCTGATAGCGCCCTCGATGCTGTTGACGTCAACGCCTTCAGGGACGATTTGATCGGTCATACGTTACTATCCTTCTTTACTCTGCTTTGCCCTGTGCGGCTTCACGGGCGCGTTTACGAGCCAGCGCTTCTTCGCGTTTCTTGCGCCGGGCAGCCTTCTCCGGATCCTCATCAGCTTCGGCGGCGGCAGGCGCGGCAGACGCTTTAGCTGTGGCCTTCTTCGGCGCAGATCTGGCGACGGCGGGCAGCTCACGGAATTCCTGCGGTTTGCCCAGTGCGGCCAGTTCCGCCTGACGACGAATGATATCCATTTGGCGAGGGTCGATCACATCCGGCCCCAGAATGGGAATGGGCGTCGGTTCAGACGGGCCAACACCATACCAGGGCACATCGTCCATTACCGCCAGCGACTGCCCATCAATCTTCTTTTGCAGCGCGATCAAACCATAGAGCAGCGCCTGCGGGGTTGGCGGGCAGCCAGGCACGTACACGTCCACTGGCAAATACTTGTCCACACCAGAAACAACGTTGTATCCCTCTTTGAAGGGACCGCCGCCACTGGCACAGGCACCCATCGCCATTACATATTTTGGTTCCGGCATCTGATTATATAGACGCACGATTGGCACGATCATCTTCTTGGTGACCGTTCCGCTGACAATCATCAGATCAGACTGTCGCGGACTCGCCCGCATAACCTCCATACCGAAACGAGAGAAGTCGTAGCGCGATGCGGCAGTGCCGATCATTTCAATCGCGCAGCAAGCCAGACCGAACAGCAGCGGCCACATCGAACTGCGCCGGCCCCAGTTATAAAGCTTGCTCAGGCTGGTGACAGCGACATTCCCCTGCATCTCGGCTGGCAGCGGAAATTCGGTGTCGTGTAAACCTTGCAGGTCCAGCTCCTTACTCATAGGTTGTGAGTCTCCTCGTACCATTCTCGCAAAATACTGTTCAAGATATCCTCGTTTGCCAGCGCGGGATCATCGGCAAAACCGGGCAGTTGAATCACCCACTGGAATAACTGCTCAATGCCGACATCGTCCAGATTGGCATCGGGGTAGCGCTCTATGAGGGCCAACACGATTTCATACGTCGATTCCCAGTCCAATGATCGCGGTACGTTTTCCTCATTCATGCCCAGAGCATAACGCATTTCACAGCGATTATCGACAGAATAGTTGATGAGCTTCTTTGAAATTCATCACACACTAATCCTGATCCAGCGCGTCCCCGGTGTCGATCTGGGCGCGTTGCAAACGACCGCTGAAATCGACATATACCGACTTCCACTCTGTGTATGTATCCAGTCCGGCCTGACCAGCCTCACGCATACCGTTGCCCGTTCCACGTGTGCCACCAAACGGGAATTGAATCTCCGCGCCAGTCGTTCCATGATTGATGTACACGATGCCGGTCGTCAGATCGCGCATCGCACGGAAAGCCGCGTTCACATTCTCAGTGAAGATGCTGCTGGAAAGTCCATACGGAACACTGTTGCTGACCTGGATCGCCTCATCCAGGCTGTCCACTTCCACAATAGACAGCACCGGACCGAAGATCTCTTCCTGCTCCACGCGCATACCGGCAAGTACACCATCAAACAGCGTCGGTTCGAAGAAGAAACCCTTGTCCATATTTGCCGGGCGACCACCACCAACCAGAATACGAACGCCCTCATCCCTGGCGACATCCATATAGCCAGCGACTTTGTCCAATGCGCGCTGGTTTACCAGTGGGCCGACCTCGACATCCGGTTCCAGACCATAACCCAGCTTCAACGAACGCGCTTTTTCAACCAATGCTTCGACCAGACGTGGTTTGATTCCACGCTGAACGATTAAACGGCTGCAAGCGGTACAGCGCTGGCCGGTCGTACCGAATGCGCTCCAATTGATAGCATCCACAGCCAGTGACAGATTGGCATCGTCCATCACGATGATCGCGTTCTTGCCGCCCATCTCAAGCGTGACTTTCTTGCCCAGTTTGGCTGCCCGGGTATACACCCCCAGGCCGGTTGTTGTCGAACCCGTGAACGAAATCACGCGCACCCCCGGATGATCGACCAGGGCCGCGCCAGTGTCGCCAGCGCCAGTGACCAGATTCAGCACGCCCGCTGGCAAACCAGCATCCTCGAACACCTTAACAAACGCTGCCGCCGTCGCCGGTACGTCCTCACCGGGCTTCCAGATAACCGTGTTGCCAGCGATCAACGCTGGCAGCATCTTCCAGCTCGGTACAGCAATGGGGAAATTCCAGGGTGTAATCAACCCCACTACCCCAACCGAGTCACGCAGCGCCATACCGAATTTATTGGGCATTTCCACTGGTGCCGTGTATCCCATGAGGCGACGCCCCTCACCAGCCATATAGTAAGCCATGTCAATGGCTTCCTGGACATCGCCCTGCGCTTCGGTCAGAACTTTGCCCATCTCGCTGGTCATCAGGCGAGAGATTTCCTGTTTACGTTCGGTGAGCAAATGTGCCACCTGGAATAAAATCTCGCCACGGCGCGGCGCTGGCATCAGCCGCCAGGATTTGTAAGCCGCCTGAGCCGCCAGTACAGCCGCATCCACATCCTGTGCGTCGCTGTTCCAGGCATGCGCCAGCAATTCCTCCGTGGCCGGATTCACACTCGGCAGTGGCGAACGGCTCCGAGATGGAATCCATTGGCCACCAATGAAGTTATTGATCTGTTGAGGCATAATAAATCTCTTTCCTTATGTGCTGCATTTTGTGGGGTGTTGAACAGACCAGCACGGCAAGTATAGAAAGCCAGTAGCAGATTGTCAACAATTTCACAAAGACCATCAAAAGCGAGTTTAGACGTGGTTAAAACACGTCTGCACCAATGTTAACATCGTTCAGTTGTGTCACCCGTGCGCCCTGTTCGTCAATGCAGGTGTGCCGGCTCTGTGCGCCGATACCGGCGTCGTCATACAGTGCCTGAAGCGCGGTTGCTGTGTTCTGGGCGGCCAGTGAACTATCGCACACTGCGCACAGCGTTGGCCCGGCACCGCTGATAACCAGCCCCAACGCACCAGCATTCTTGGCCCGATGGCGCGCTTCACCGAGCAGCGGAATCAGATGCGCCCGCGCCGCTTCGATCACTGCGTCGGACTCCATCGCCGCTGCGATCTCTGCCACATCACCACGATAAAGCGCATCAACCAGACGAGCAACGGCACCCGTCTGCGCTACCATCGTGCGCAAAGAAACTGACTGCGGCAGTACCGCACGGGCCTCAGCGGTAGGAACAGCCACAGCCGGTGTCACCAGCGCAAGGTGCAGATTGGCAGGCACCGGCAGGCAGCGAATATCAGCCGGTGAGTTATGCGTGATTAATGTGATTCCTCCCAACAGGCACGGCCCGACATTATCGGCATGGTAACCGCTGACGATCGCTTCTCCCTCGAGGCAGGCCGGCAGGAGTGCTTCACGGCCCAAAGGTTCGCCGAACAAAGCGTTTACCGCCATCACCGCCGCGACAGCGCTCGCCGCGCTGCTACCCAGTCCGCTGGCCAGCGGCAGCCCTTTCCTGACTGTCATGCTAATGCCGTCGTCAATGCCCATCATATCCAGCAGCGCCTGGGCTGCCACGCCCGCCGTATTGCGACCGGCTTCCAAGGGCAGTGCCCCCCCATCACCCTCAATCGCACTGATGACAACACCCGGTGAGTCGCGTCGTTCAACACGCACAACATCCCCTGGTTCACGGAACGCCAACCCCATGATGTCGAACCCAACGCCAACATTCCCCATGCTGGCCGGTGCAAAGGCTTCTGCGCTGGTATTTGAGGCCAAAGATGTTATCCTTTAATGGGCTGGTGGCGATCACGCGATGAGGTTACATCAATGACGAGCATCCTGCAATGTATGGATTGTGCTGCCGAGTACCCAATTGACACAGTCATTTACACTTGTCCATCTTGTGGCGGTCTGCTGGACATTCGCCACGACATCGATGCCATATATGGCAAGGTCACCCGCCAGACCTTTGATGGCCGCTTGGGTGCGCTGGATGCGCCGCAGAACAGCGGCGTCTGGCGTTACAAAGAACTGGTCTACCCCGGTGTCGATGATGCCCTCATCGCCTCTAAACCGGAGGGCAACACCAACCTCTATGACGTGCCGCGGCTGGCCGAATGGGCAGGTGTCAATCGTCTGTATCTCAAGCACGAGGGCGAAAACCCCACCGGATCATTTAAGGATCGTGGCATGACTGGCGGTGTGACACAGGCACGCGCCCTGGGTATGGATCGCGTCGCCTGTGCCAGCACTGGCAATACATCGGCTTCTCTGGCTGCCTATGCCGCCCTGGCCGGGATACAGTGTATTATCTTCTTCGAGAACAAGAATATCGCTCTCGGTAAGTTGTCACAGGCAGTGGCTTATGGCGCGACCGGCATCCGCATCAACGCAGATTTCGACCGTAACCTGGAACTGGTACGCGAGATATCGGAGTCCCTGGGCATTTATGTCCTCAATTCGGTGAATCCGTTCCGTCTTGAGGGGCAAAAAACCATCATCTTCGAAATAATCCAGCAGTTGAAATGGCAAGTACCGGACTGGATCGTTGTGCCGGGCGGCAATCTGGGTAACTCGTCAGCATTTGGCAAGGCGCTCTCCGAACTGCACTGTCTGGGACTAATTGACCGGGTGCCA
This sequence comes from uncultured Anaerolineaceae bacterium, assembly GCA_964639225.1. Classification (GTDB taxonomy): domain Bacteria; phylum Chloroflexota; class Anaerolineae; order Aggregatilineales; family Phototrophicaceae; genus CAZXCK01. Next base: position 15,733 of record CAZXCK010000002.1, read on the forward strand.
CGCCTCGCGATCATCCAGGCCGAAGGCGCCGCCCCCCTGTATCGCAGTTACCGGCCAGACGCCAGCGTCAATGGTTACCAGCGCAGCGTGGATGAACTCGAGCCGGTGCAGGCCAAAACACTGGCAACCGCCATCAAGATTGGCAATCCGGTCAATTTCCCCAAAGCGGTTCGCGCTCTGCGCCATACAGGCGGCGTCGTCGAGGTTGTCAGCGATCAGGAAATCATGGACGCCAAGGCCCTCATCGACCGCCAGGGGATCGGCTGCGAGCCGGCATCGGCCTGTTCACTGGCCGGAACGCGCAAACTGGCGCAGATGGGCGTTATCCAGCCGGGCGAAACCGTGGTCGGTGTGCTCACCGGCCATCTGCTCAAAGACCCGGACGCCACCATTGGCTATCATAATCAGCAGCTTGAGAATATAAGCGCGACCTATCCGAATCGCCTGCACGACGCGGAGCCGAGCGTGCAGGCGATTACTCGCATTCTTCAAAAAACGGAGGTCTGAGATTATGACCATGATTGGTGCTAACGTCGCCATTATTGTTGATGGGCGAGTTTTGCTGGCCAAGCGCGAGGACTTCGAAGTATGGTGTTTGCCCGGTGGCATGGCCGAACCAGGCGAATCGCTGGCGCAGACGGCAATCCGAGAGGCACGCGAGGAAACCGGCCTGGAAGTCGAGTTGACGCGCCTGGTTGGCATCTATTCGCGAGTTGGCGGATATACCGATATTCACGGTGCCCTCTTCACCGCCATCCCGACAGGTGGCACACTCAAACCACAGATCGAAGAGGTGCTGGACCTGCATTATTTTACGGTCAACGATTTACCGGCTGATATGTTCTGGTGGCATCGGTCGCAGATACACGACGCCATGAACTACACAGGCAGCGGTGTAGCTCGTCGCACTCATCTGCCCGACCACGAGCTGAAAGTCAGCTCGCGGCAGGAACTTTACGCGCTGCGCGATCGCTCCGGCATGTCGCGCGTCCAGTTCTATCACTACTTTTTCGAGCAGGGTGACATACAGGATGTAATCGAAGTCCAGCCGTCCCATGTCGATGGTGCCATCTGAAATCCGAACAAACACAAGACAGGAAGAAATGGGTTCTTATGTTTTTACGGGAGATGTCAGGTGCAGAGCCAAACTAATCAGCAGATTATGCTCAACGTGATGGTGATGAGTGGTGTTGATGATGGCACACTACTGGCCTGCCACAGTGACAGTGATGGCAGCCAGACAGTTGATAAGTGGACGATCACCATCGGCAGGCGCGATGAAAATGATATCTGCCTGCGTAATGATACTTATGTGTCCCGCCAGCACGCGAAAATCCACTACAAGAACGCGGCCTGGTGGCTGGAAGACTGCGAAAGCACCAATGGCACATTCATCGAAAATGCCGAGGACTTCTTCGATGACCAGCCGGTAAAAGGTATCATTCAGATCGACGAGGGACAGCTATTCCGTGTGGGCCGGACATGGCTGCGTATCCAACCAGCAGAGTAAACAGATGATGTCAAGAATTGCGCTGAAAGACATATTAATTGGTGCCCGGCAGGAAGCCTATCGGATGCGCCACTTCTATCTCGGTGCAGAGCATCTTTTTATTGCGCTGCTGGAGATTCAGGGCAGTATTGCCAGCAACATCATCAAAGAATATGGCCTGACGCCCGAATATGTTATCAATGCCATCCGGCGTAAGACTGGTAAAGGCAGCAAGCACCGCCTGTGGGCAGGGGTCCCGAACACGCCCCGCATGGAAGTCATCCTGGACATTGCCGGCGACCTGGCCCTGGACCACAATCGTGAGGAAATCGACGAGCGCGATTTGCTGATGGCTATATTCATGGAAGCTGACAGCGTGCCCGTGCGGGTGCTGCGCGCCCTGGGGCTGGATAAGATCGAGCACCTGACGCAACTGGCCGCCGAGTACACCATCGCAGACGATTCGCACCGACCTTATGTCGATGTGATCTTTGGGCCGGACTTTGACCCTGTCGCTGCGCTCTCGGTCGAGCAGATGCTGGTGCTGCGCCGCATGTTCTATGGTTACCAACAGATTCGCGTAGAACGCCGGCTGATTGGCGGCTACAGCGATGCGCTGCTGCTGATTGTTACGCCATTGCACGCTGATGGGCGTGAGGACGCGGCAGTTGTTGCCAAAATTAACCACGTAGACGCCATTCTCGACGAAGCTCGCCGCTATGAAGTGCGTGTGCGTAACAGCCTGCCCCCCCTAACGGCCCGGCTGGAGGACAAACCCGCTACGCAAGAAGGAACCAACCTCGCAGGTCTGAAATATACCCTGGTTACCAGCGGCAACAACCGGCAGCCAATGGACCTGCGCGCTATTCTACACGACTGGGGACCCGCACGGCTGGGAATCTGGCTCAAACGCGAGTTATACCCGACATTCGGTCAGTTGTGGTGGCAGCAGAGCCGTCCCTATCGTTTCCAGGCATGGCGTGAATACGACTGGCTGCTGCCGCCCATTCTTACTCTTGAACTCGCGAAGGAAAAACAACTGCCGCCACAGGGTTTTACTGTCCGCATGCCACTCAAGCGTTCCAGGCTGCGCCAGCTTGAATACGGCGATCTGGTGGCGGTGGAAAACTTCATCGTGCAGAAAATCTACCCGGAACGTAAGGCCATTCAACTTGCCGCCGGGCATGGCACAGAATCCGCCCACGCATACAAGATCGAAATACGTGGCATTGACCTTGAAGCCAACACTTACTATCGCGGCGAAATCATTGAGCACATCATCGGTTCAGTGTGGAAGACACGCAACGAACAATTGATGCACGCGGTCCGCAGCCTGGAACCAGACTTTGACCCAACCGGCGAACGTATACCCGGAATCGACGACCGGGACGACCGCCTGCCCAATCCAATCGTTGCATTCGACGGCCTGCTTGACAGCTATGTCGATGGCACCCTGAGCACCATTCACGGTGATCTGCATCTGGGCAATATCATGCTCGGCCCCAACAACAGCAGCTTTCTGATCGACTTTGCACATACACGCGATGGTCACACCCTGTTCGACTGGGCCGTGCTGGAGGTCAATCTATTATGCGATGTGGTGATGCCAGCAGCCGGTAGCACCTGGGACGATGCACGCGCTGTTGCACAGCAGTTGATGGCGCTTAACGGCGGCCTGCCGCCCCATGACCCTGACTCACCAATCACACAGGCGCTGGCGGCAATCGCCAACATCCGAGAGATTGTTCAGGAGTGCCTGGCTGTCGAAAACAAGTGGTCAGAGTATTACATCGCAGTCGCGTTCTGTGCGCTGCGAGCGATGATGTGGGACACACTGCCGCACAGCAGCCGCCGACTGATGCTGCTGGTTGCAGCACTGTCTATCAACGAGCTGCGCACGCGCTTCCGCCCTGGCAGCGACTCCAACCCACACTCACCAGAAGTAACCGACATCAACATGAGCTTTTGGTCGGGCGAGTTAGGCGGCTGAATAATCCAGGGCAAAACCGACAAAGGTTGTTATAATCCAATAACATAACAGCTCACTCTGATGGTATCAGGGAATGGCCTTGCACATGGAAGACCTAACCGGGCAGGTAATCAAAAGCTACGAGCTACGGGAGCGAATCGGTGAGGGAGGGTTTGGCGCCGTCTATCGTGCCCACCAGCAGATCATAAACCGCGAAGTAGCGATCAAGGTAATCCTGCCGCGTCACGCCAATCATCCGGATTTTATCCGTCGTTTTGAAACCGAAGCGCAGCTTGTCGCCAGGCTGGAACATCCACATATCGTCCCCCTGTATGATTACTGGCGCGAACCAGGCGGCGCTTATCTGGTCATGCGCTGGTTACGCGGTGGCAGCGTCCAGCACTCTGTCAGGCAGAATGGCCCCTGGGAACCACGTGCCGTCAGCCATATGCTGAACCAGATCGGCGAGGCGCTGGCGGTCGCCCATCGCCAGGGCATTATTCACCGCGACCTGAAACCAGAAAACATCCTGCTGGATGAAAACGAAAACGCCTATCTTTCGGATTTTGGTATCGCCAAGCAGTTGAGCGCCTCCACCGGCATCACACAGAGCAATTCAATTGTTGGCTCACCGGCTTACCTGTCACCCGAACAGATCAAAGGTGAGGCCTTATCGCCACAGACCGATATTTACGCCCTCGGCCTGGTATTGTTTGAGATACTCACTGGCAGCAAACCTTACGACGGCGACTCTGCTGCTACACTGATGTACAAACATCTCAGCGAGCCTGTTCCCGACCTGCACGAGGTGCGTTCGGATATACCCGACGGACTGAACGCTGTCATCCAGCGGGCCACTGCTAAATCGCCGCAAGATCGTTATCCTGATGTGGTCGAGCTGGCACGCGAATTTCGCCGCGCAGTCCGCGCGATGGTCAACGAAGACACCATTTATGATACGGCGATCATCACCACTGGCAGCCTGGAAATGCCAGAGCCGGAAAATCCTTATAAAGGCCTGCGAGCCTTTCAACAGGCGGACTCGCTTGACTTCTTCGGGCGCGATGAACTCGTCCGTTTGATTGTAGCTCGCATGTCTGAGCCTGATCCAATCGCGCGCTTTCTGGCAGTCGTTGGCCCTAGTGGCAGCGGCAAATCCAGCGTCGTAAAAGCCGGCGTTATACCTGCCCTGCGCCAGAACGCCCTGTCCGGCTCCGATGACTGGTTCATCGTGGAGATGGTGCCCGGCATCGATCCAATGGAAGAGCTGGAAGCCGCACTGCTGCGCATCGCCGTCAATCCGCCAGACAGCCTGCTCAACCAGCTTAACGAGGACAGTCGCGGACTGGTACGGGCAGTCAAGCGCGTGCTGCCTGACGACACCGAACTGCTATTGGTCATCGATCAGTTCGAAGAGCTGTTTACGCTCGTCGATGACGAAGCTCAACGCATTCACTTCATGGACAGTCTGGCCTTGGCAATCACGGAAGTGCGCAGCCGAATACGGGTTATCATCACTTTGCGCGCCGATTTCTACGACCGCCCGCTGAACTACAAGCGATTCGGCGATCTCATGCGCTATCGGACGGAGATCGTTCTGCCGCTCCACACCGAAGAACTGGAACGCGCTATCACCGGACCGGCTGCGCGTGTGGGCCTCTCGCTGGAACCCGGCCTGGTGACAACCATTGTAGCCGACGTTAACGAGCAACCGGGCGCACTTCCCCTGCTCCAGTATGCACTGACCGAGTTGTTCGAGCGTCGTGAAGGTCACACGCTCACAATGGAGGCCTACAACGAAATTGGCGGCACGATGGGCGCTCTGGCCCGGCGCGCTGACGAACTCTACGCTGGTCTGGGGCATGATGGCCAGGAAGCCGCCCGCCAGATATTCCTGAGACTGGTTACGCTGGGCGAAGGTACTGAAGACACCAGACGGCGCGTGCTGCAATCCGAGCTTTTGTCACTTGGCGACGACCCGGACCTGATGGAGATGATACTCGACGCTTTCGGTCGCTATCGCCTGCTGACGTTCGACCACGACATGACCACCCGTACTGCTACCATCGAAGTAGCGCACGAGGCGCTGATTCGCCAGTGGCAGCAGCTGCGCAACTGGCTCGATGACAGCCGAGAAAACCTGCGCACCCAGCGTCGCCTGAATACAGCAGCCGAGGAATGGCTATTATCAGGGTGTGACCCCAGCTTCCTGGCGAGAGGCGCACGCCTGGAACAGTTCGAAAACTGGCAGCAGACATCCGGCCTGGCGCTCAACGAACACGAAACCGATTTTTTACAGGCGAGCATCGAAGAGCGTGAGGCACGTATCGCCGAAGAAACTGCTCGGCAGCAGCGCGAAGCTGCACTCGAAAAACGCTCGCAGGATCGGCTGAGGGCACTGGTGGCAGTTATGAGTGTGGCAACGGTTATCGCGGTGATCCTGGCCGTAATCGCGGTCACGCAGAGCCAGGAAGCCGAGACCGCCCGCACCGAAGCTGAGAGCAGCGCCGAAATTGCCCAGGCCAACGCCGCCGAGGCGAACGGTCTGGCGCTGGCCGCCAACGCTCGCAACGCATTGATCGAGTACAACCCTGTCCTTGGCCTGACACTGGCACAGGAAGCCGCCAGCATGATCCAGCCACCACCTCTGGAAGTCATGCGCGTGCTGGCCAGCGCGGCCTATGGCCCGAACGTCCGCGCCCGCTACAGCGATCACAATGCCAGTGTAACCGGAGTCACCTTCAACGACGATGGCAACCTTATCGCATCGACTTCGATTGATGGCTCAATTCGCGTATGGGATACGACAACTCACACCAGTACGCTGATCATTGAACAACCAGCATTAATCTTTACCCACGCCGAATTCAGTCCGGATAGCACGACACTGCTGGCTGCTGCTGATGATGGTGTCATCTACCTGTTCGACACGCAATCCGGGGAGGAAATCCGACGGTATATCGGTCACACTGATCTGGTCACGCAGGTAGCTTTCGCGCCGGATGGTAACACCTTTCTGTCAGGGTCGCTGGACCGCACGCTGCGCTACTGGGACATAAATGCGGGGGCGGAAATCCAGCGCTTCGACGATCACAGCGGAGTCATACTCGATGTCGCCATCAGCCCGGATGGCCGGTTGGCTGCGTCCAGTTCCGGAGACGAGACCATCCTGGACACCAATGATGACATCATCGATCGAACTGTGCGCGTATGGGACATCGAAACCGGCGACATCATCCAGACAATCGAACTGGGTGGGGGGTTTGTACGGGCAGTCGATTTCAGCCCGGATAGCAGCCAGATCGTCAGCGGGGCATGGACCTCACAAACGGGTGGGCTGGTGCGTCTGTGGGATATTGAAACCGGCACGGAGTTACAGCGCTTTTTCGGCCACACCGACATCATCACCGGTCTGCGCTTTATGCCAGATGGCCAACAGATCGTTTCGGCCTCGTGGGACCAAACAGTACGCCTGTGGGATATCGATACGGGTATTGAGGTCACGAGATTCGAACATTTTGAGGATCGTGTACTGACATTAGCTGTCAGCACGAACGGTGAGCATATTGTCGTCGGCACCGGCGACTACGGCGGCAACGAGATTAATCGCGATGTGGAAAACGCGACTGACCCAAGTGTCTGGTTAATCGACTTGAGAAACCGTACTCAGGTACGTGAATTTATCGGCAGCGAGGATTGGCTTTGGTCGCTCGACATCAGCCCGGATGGTGTCTATGCAGTCACTGGCTCTGGCGCACTGCGCGCCCCATTTGTCGATACTGATGTGCGTGTGTGGCACATCTCTACCGGCGAAATCCGCCACCGTCTGCGCGCTCACAGCGAAACGGTCGAGAGCGTTGCTTACAGTCCAGACGGTCAGTGGATTGCTTCTGCTGGTTGGGACGGTCTGGTAATTCTGTGGGATGCCAACAACGGTATGGAGATTCGGCGTTTTGGCAGCGAGGGTCGCGCCCATGCCGGGCAGGCGAGCGCCGTTGCATTCAGCCCGGACGGACGGCTTATCGCATCCGGCGACAGCAACGGCGAAATTATTATCTGGGAAACGGAAACGGGCACTGATATCCACAACATGCAGGGCCACGCTGGACTGATCGAAGGACTCGTGTTCACACCAGATGGCCAGAGCCTCATATCTGCCTCACGCGATTCTACCATCCGCATGTGGGATGTGGCCACTGGTGCCGAGATTCAGCGTTTTGCCGGGCATGGTAATCGAGTGAGCGATGTCGCCGTATCGCCAGACGGGACGCAGATATTGTCTGGCGGCTGGGACCTGCGCGTCATCCTGTGGGATTCTGCCAGTGGTGACATTATCCGCGAATTTGTTGGCCACAGCGGACAGGTGCAGGCAGTCGCCTTCGACGCTACCGGCGCACTGGCGATCAGTGGCGCGGCAGATACCAGCGTGCGCGTGTGGGATGTGACCACTGGCCAGGAATTGCACCGTCTGGATGGTCACACCAACTGGATTTCGGGAGTACGCTTTACTCCCGACGGCGAGTTTGCGCTATCCAGCGGACAGGACAACATCATGCGTCTCTGGCGCGTCCCGCGCTCTGATTCGGAAATCATCGCCTGGGCACAGCAAAACCGCTACCTGCGCGACCTTACCTGTGCCGAACGCGAGAAATTTCGCACACCAGACCAATGCGCCTGATCTGAGCCGGTATCGGCATGATGCCCGGCAATTTTCGTCATAGATAGTCGTGGCAGACTTGATGTACAGTTAGCTTACGCATTATTCGACGGGCATATTCGACGCTTTCTATATGTTTTGTTCATCGAATATGCTGAATTATGCGTTATAGTTTTCAACTCAAGCAACCTGACGACCAAGGAAACTCAACAATGCGAGATATTATTCTGACTTTGTTCGCATTCGCAATAACTTTAAGCATCCTTATTCTGCCAGTGCCAGCCAAAGCACAGGAATCGCCAGAATGGCCGGACGCCGAGATTATCAACGATGAAGGTGGGCCAGTGGTCATCCGTGGTGAGGTCACCTACACCAACCCCTTCTTTACATCAGGTGTTGCCGCCCCCATCATCATACTTGAAGATCAGGCCGGATTTGTCGACCGTAATGAGTATTTCATTTTCCCCCTCGAATCCCAGACGCTCGGCCAGATTACCTCGGACTTCTATACCTCGCCGTTCACATATAGCCTGGCGCTGCCCATCCAGCCGCAGGGGACCCTGCGCGATGTAAGCCAGAGTGAAACCGGATCAACCGGTGTGATGGTGTTTGCTGTCGCTTACTGGACCAACACCTGGGGAGACCCTTTCCTTGAGGAGCGCGATATGTACGGTGGTGGCTGGTCCACTGCTTATGCTTCGACGCGAGTCTCATCGGACCCTGAGCGTCTGCGCGAAATCGTTGGTGGCAAGCTTGTCGTATATGCTCCTGACAATGAGCAGGGTTTTCCAGCCGGATTTGGTGAAGATGGCCTGCTTTTCACCGAGGACGATCCAATAGTGAGGGTACCGCGAGGCTGGACCGTTGTGGACCTGGAGACCACCCCATTCTCCTTTGATCGCAGCCGCGAACAACAGATTGACCTGCTCGAACCGGACGAATCCGCGCTGGTTGACTACAGCGACCTGAGCTTTACTGAAGCCTTCGACAACATGGTGGATAAATTCAGCAAAGAATACGCCTTTACTGAATACTACGACATCGACTGGCAGGCGCTTAGCGACGAGTTCCGCCCCCGCTTTGAAGAAGCCCAGGCTCAGGGAAACAACAATGCATATCTCAATGCGCTGCGCGAATTTCTGTGGCGCATACCTGATGGTCATGTCGCGTTATCGCCGTTCACGCCTTTTGTTGACCAGTTCCGCAATGACATAGCGTTAGGTATTGGCCTGTCCATCCGTACCATCGATGACGGTCGCGTTCTGGTCAGCTATCTGCTGCCAGGTGGACCTGCTCAACAAGCTGGCGTTGAGCTGGGGGCCGAGATCGTCGCCCTCGCTGGCCAACCCATTGAAAATGCCATCGTCGAAACCGAACCCTGGACTCAGCCATTCAGCACGCCACACAATCGACGGCTGGAGCAGGAACGCTTTGTCACACGATTCCCGGCAGCAACCAGCTCGGTTAACCTCACGTTTCTAAACCCCGGTGACGATGAACCACAAAAGATTGCGTTGACACCAACTGCTGAGTTCGAAAGTTTCCAGAACGGTCTGCTGGTACAACCGACTGACGGTTTCGAACTCCCGGTTGAATTCCGTGTGCTGGACGGCGGCCAGGGTTATGTGACAATCAACAGCTTTTTCGACAACACGCTGCTCAGTATTCAGCTCTGGGAACGCATGATTCGTCAGATGATCGACGCCAATGTACCGGGTATTATCGTTGATCTGCGTCAGAATGGAGGCGGCAACGGCTTCCTGGCCGATCAGATGTCGGCCTATTTCTTCGAAGAAGCGATCGAACTTGGGCAAAGCGGTGCCTATAACCGCGAACTTGACGCTTTCTTCTTCGATCCGCGTGGTGTGCGCCGGCTGTATCTACCAGAAGAGAATCTACGCTACCTGGGGCCGGTTGCCGTACTGGTCGGGCCGAGCTGCGCCAGCGCCTGCGAGCGATTCGCTTATAACATGTCGCTGAGGGATGGGGCTGAAATCGTGGGCATGTATCCAACGGCGGGCCTCGGAGGCAGTGTATCTGACTTCCGCATGCCCCTGGATATGACAATTCGATTCACCACCGGACGCTCGGTTGATATGAGTGGCGAGATTCACATTGAGGGCATCGGCATCGCCCCTACTATTCCCGTTCCGGTCAATGAGACGACATTGTTTGCCGACAACGATGTTGAACTGGAATATGGTATCGCTGCGCTCAGCGGTCGTACGCTGGTTCCGTCAATTGATGGCGGTCACCTTGCGCTGGGTGATGTGGTAAGCGGCACGCTTACGCCTGGCACCCGTGTTCGTTATCGCTATTCACTTGAAGGTGGTGTTAACTTCGACCTGTTCATCGAACCAGACGACGACATCACGACTATCGTCCGATTTTACGACACAGACGGCAATCTGCTGTTAAGCGATGAAGATCAGCAGCAAGCCAACAGTGGTGGCTCCGCCTTTTTCAGTATGGGAGCACCAACAGACATGGAATTGATTATAGAAATCGCCAGCTTCGCGGATGATGCCAACGCCAACTTCACATTACGCCTGCTGCCTGCCGAATGAAAGAAACCGTAAAAATGGCGAAAAAACAGTAAATGCGGTATATACATGACTATACAACAGTTAGCTGCCTTTTTGCAGTTGTCGCTGTCGTACAATCATGGTTATGGAATCGAAAATGATACAGGTCAACATAGAAAATATGGGCGACGTCACAATTATTGAACTGGCCGGTGAACTCGACTCCACTTCTGCGCCGCAAATCCAGGAACAGATTTTGAGTGTCGCCGGGCATGGCGGGAAAATCCTGCTGGACATGTCAAAAGTGACTTATATGTCCAGTGCCGGCCTGCGTATTCTGCTGCTCATGTATCGCAGGATCAACGAAAGTGAAAACGTAGGCGAGATCGTGCTGGCCGGACTGAACGACGAACTACAGGACATTATGGCAATAACCGGATTTCTCGACTTTTTCATTACTGTCGAGGATCGCAGTGCGGCGTTACGAGTCTGGAACTGATTCTTGACGATGCAGCGCCGTATCGATACCGAACCGACCCATTCTTATGGTAATTATCGCATGCGTATCGGTCGCCCGATTCCGCTGGGCGCGACCATTACCCCGGAAGGCATCAATTTCGCCATTTTTTCGCGGTATGCTTACGACTGCACCCTGGTTTTGTATGAGGTCGGCGCGCCCTACCCCATAGCCGAAATTCCATTCCCAAAAGAGTTCCGCGTCGGCCATGTATTTACCATGATTGTATTCGGTCTGAACCACGAGCAGATCGAATATGGCTTTCGTATGAACGGCCCGTATATTCCGCACGAAGGTCATCGCTTCGACGCCAGCAAAGTGCTACTTGACCCTTACGCTAAAGTCATAAACGGGCGCAATATCTGGGGACAGCCCACCGCTGGCACCGACGATTACCCGTTTCGAGGATGGTCCATTCTCGACGATTATGACTGGGGCACCGATCGTCCGCCACAAATCCCCATCGAAGACCTGGTCATCTATGAGATGCATGTGCGTGGTTTTACGCAGCATCCATCTGCGGAAGTCAAGTACCCGGGCACGTTTGCCGCTATCCGAGAGAAAATACCCTATCTCAAATCGTTGGGTATCAACGCCATTGAGTTGCTGCCAGTTTTTGAATTTGATGAACTCGAAAACGACCGCCGCAATCCCCTGACCGGTGAGCCGTTGCTTAATTACTGGGGCTACAGCACGATTGGCTTTTTCGCACCCAAAGCGGGGTATGCGGCAACTGGCCGTTACGGCATGCAGGTCGATGAGTTCAAAACACTCATCAAAGAGCTGCATCGCAATGGCATCGAGGTCATCCTCGATGTGGTCTTTAACCATACAGCAGAAGGCAACGAAAAAGGCCGTACGCTGTCTTTCCGGGGTATCGACAACAAGACCTATTACATGCTGGGACCAGATGGCCGCTATCTGAATTTCAGCGGGACTGGCAACACGATGAACTGCAACAATCCAGTGGTGCGCAGCATGGTCCTGGATTGCCTGCGCTACTGGGTAGCAGAGTATCATATCGATGGTTTCCGCTTCGACCTCGCCTCCATCCTGGGCCGCGATCAGAATGGTTTTCCACTGGCAAATCCACCCCTGCTTGAAGCGCTGGCTCACGATCCGGTACTGGCAAACTGTAAACTGATCGCCGAAGCCTGGGACGCCGGCGGCATGTACCAGGTTGGCAGTTTCCCAGCATATGGTCGCTGGGCCGAGTGGAACGGTCGCTACCGCGATAGCATGCGGCGCTTTCTCAAAGGCGACCCTGGCCTGACGTGGGAAGCCGCTGAACGCATCCAGGGTTCACCCGATCTGTATGGCGAGCGCGGCGCTGCCGCCTCCATCAACTTTATTACATCCCATGATGGATTCACACTCGCAGACCTGTACACCTACAACAACAAGCACAACACGGCCAACGGCGAGGACAACCGCGACGGGGATAACAACAACAATAGCTGGAACTGTGGTGTTGAGGGGCCAACGAATGACCAGGCGGTGACCGCGCTGCGCCGCCGAATGATCCAGAACGCCATCGCTGTACTGATGGTCAGTCGGGGTATTCCCATGCTGCTGATGGGCGACGAGATGGGTCGCAGCCAACAAGGCAACAACAATGCCTACTGCCACGACAGCGAGCTAACCTGGCTGGACTGGTCTCTACTCAGGCAGAACGCTGACATGGTCGAGTTCACCCGCAATTGTATCGCCTTTCGTCACGCCCATCCTGTTCTGCGCAGCCCACGACATTTCGTCCACCGGGACATCGCCGGCAGTGGTTACGCAGATATCACCTGGCATGGCACCCGCGCCTGGCACGCCGACTGGGCCGACTATGTGCGCACGCTGGCCTTTATGCTATGCGGTGAGCATGTACCCGACGATCAGCAGCCCGACGATTACATCTACGTTGCTCTGAATATGCACTGGGAGCACCACGTCTTCGAGCTGCCCAACCTGCCAGAAGGCATGTACTGGCATCGATTCGTTAACACCAGCGAACATGAACCACTCAAAACCTGCCCCCCAGGAAACGAACCATACCTGGACGATCAGCACTATCATTTGCTGGGCGCGCGGTCGGTTGCTATTCTGGTAGGCAGGTAAAGGTCGCAACCTGTCAAAAAAACAGGGATGTGCCAAGACTGGCACATCCCTGTTTTTGTATTGATATACCGGGACGATCAGGCACCTGTATGATCGAGCAGACTCTTACCAGTCATCTCGGACGGTTGCTCCAATCCCAGGAGTTCAAGCACTGTTGGCGCTACATCAGCCAGCTTGCCACGTGTAACCAGGCCGTGATACTCGTGGCCAACAATGAAAAGATTGACCGGCCCCACCGTATGGTAAGTATGTGAATCCCCGGTGATCTCGTTAATCATACGCTCGCAGTTGCCGTGATCGGCGGTGACAACTGCTACACCACCTTTTTCGAGAACTTTTTCAACCAGTCTGCCGCAGCATTCATCGACAGCTTCAACCGCTTTGATGGCCGCTTCCAATACGCCAGTGTGTCCCACCATATCAGGATTGGCGAAGTTAATCAGCAAGAAGTCATCGTCATGCTCGTTAAGGCGGTTGAGCGTAGCGTCGGTGAGTTCGTATGCGCTCATCTCTGGTTTGAGATCGTATGTAGCGACCTTGGGTGACGGAACAATCTTTCGATCTTCTCCGGGGAACACTTCCTCACGACGTCCATTGAAGAAGAATGTCACGTGGGGGTATTTTTCCGTCTCGGCAGAGTGATACTGCTTCAAACCTGCGCTGCTGATAACCTCAGCAAGTGTGTTGACCAGGTATTCTGGCGGGAACAACACCGTCACCGGCAAACCGTCGATATAGTTGGTGAATGTGACGATATTCAACCCGTCGATAAACTCGAACTGGTCAGCACCGTCAAACTCCTGCAGGGCGAATGCCTGCACGATCTGCCGCATACGGTCTGCCCGAAAGTTGTAGAACACCAGCGTATCACCGGACTTAACGCGCAGGCTGTCGTCATCGCCAATCACCACTGGCACGATGAATTCATCTGTCACACCATTTTCATAGGAATTACGGATCGCCTCTCTGGCAGTAGCGGCCCTGTCACCTTCCCGCTGGACCATCGCATCCCAGGCCTTGCGTGTGCGCTCCCATCGCTTATCGCGGTCCATCGCATAGTAGCGCCCGCTGACCGTCGCAATCTGGCCGACGCCAATTTCCTCAATTTTGTCCTCGAGTGTTTTGAGAAAGCCTATACCGCTGTTAGTGGCCGTATCACGACCATCGGTAATGACATGCACAACCGGATTAACACCCTGCTCTCTGGCGATTTCCAGAAGCGCGAACAGATGCTTTTCGTGACTATGCACACCACCCGGACCCAACAGGCCAACCAGATGCACGTCACCGTTGCTGGCTTTCGCCTTGTTGATAGCATCCAGCAATCCGTCATGCTCGGCCAGAGACCCGTCTTCAATCGCCATGTCGATACGGGCAATATCCTGATAGACAACACGTCCGGCACCGAGATTCAGATGCCCCACCTCAGAATTACCCATCTGACCGGGCACCAATCCAACGTGCTCACCAAACGTATCAATGATGGACTTCTCACAAGTCCGCAGCCAGCGATCGTAATTGGGTGTATTTGCCAGCACAACCGCGTTGCCGTGTTCCATATCACGGATACCCCAACCGTCCAGAATGACCAGCATAACCGGCTTGTTAGCCATAAACATGCTCCTTAAGCATATGCGTTGATCCAGGTCGAATACAGAGGAGTCACCCCTGCTCAATTAGTAACACCGGATGGCCACGCTTACAAGGGAGTCTGCATTGACCCGCACCCAAATCTCTGACATACTTCAGGTCATGGCAAACCAGCACGCATCCCAACCCCTTGCAGACCGTCTGCGCCCGGGAACCCTGGACGAGTTCATCGGTCAGCGCCATCTGGTCGCGCCGGGTAAGCCCATCTACCAGGCTATTCATCAGGGCAGCCTGCACTCAATGATCTTCTGGGGACCGCCTGGTGTGGGTAAAACGACTCTGGCCCGGCTCATCGCCCAGCAAACCGGGATGCGGTTTGTTGCCCTGTCGGCAGTTTCTGCCAGCAAAGATGATATTCGCCGGATCGTTAACGCCGGTGACAATACCACCCCGATGGAACGTCTGCTCGACAAGCAATCCGGCCAGCAACAAGCTGGTACACTGCTTTTTCTGGACGAGATTCACCGTTTCAACAAAGCCCAGCAGGACTTTCTGCTGCCTTACGTCGAAGATGGTACCATCACGCTCATCGGCGCGACCACCGAGAATCCCAGTTTTGAGGTTATCGCGGCACTGCTGTCACGCTCGCGTGTATACGTACTGGAATCCCTCAGCGAAGATGACATCCGGCAGATCGTCATGCGAGGGGCACAGGTGCTTGACATCCGTATCGATGATGAGGCATTGGACTTTCTAACCGCATTTGCCAATGGCGATGGCCGGCAGGCGCTCAACCTGCTGGAGACGACCAGCAAACTGTACACTTCAGCCGATCAGCGAACCATTATGCTGGAACATGTCCGCGATGCGCTGCAATCCAAACACCTTCGCTACGACAAAGCCCAGGAAGAACACTACGACACCATCAGCGCCTATATCAAAAGTATGCGCGCCAGCGACATCGACGCCGCGCTTTACTACCTGGCGCGCATGGTCGCCAGCGGAGAAGACCCCAAATTCATCGCGCGGCGCATGGTTATCTTCGCCAGCGAAGATATCGGTATGGCTCAACCCACCGCGCTGGTTGTCGCCAATGAAGTCTTTCGTGCAGTCGAGACCATCGGCTACCCCGAATGCCAGATTAACCTGGCGCATGGGACCGTCTATATGGCTCAGGCCCCTAAAGATCGTTCTGCCTGTGACTCGTTCTTCAAAGCGCTGGAAGATGTCAATCGGCACGGCAATCTACCAATCCCGCTTCAGCTTCGCAACGCGCCCACTGGTCTGATGCGCGACATGGGCTATGGCAAAGGCTACGACGCCTATACCGAAGACAGCCTGCTGCCGGAGAAAATCCGGGGGCGCTCATATTACCCGAAAGCCACTCCAAGAAGCTGAACACGATATGGCTGACTTGTCTGATACGCTTCAGGCCCCCCCACCCTGGCAGCTCACCGGCTCAGGGACCATTCTGCTGTTCCGATTCCCACGCGATTTTGTCATTCAACATGGATGTATACCTTCGTTTCTGACCGGTCGTTACCGGGGCGGTCTGGGTGCGGTTATGCTGGTTGATTATTTCACATCACCAGTTGGGCCTTATCGAGAAGCATTACTCATTCCCGGTACATTTCGCCACGCAAAGAAGAATTACTACTCGATCACCCAGATAGCCGTCTCCACACTGGCGAGCGTGGTCAATGGCCGCCAGAACTGGGGCATTCCCAAAACACTGGCCAACTTTGATGTCGAAACGCTGCCCAACGGCACTCAGCATTTCGCTATGCACGTCGATAACCAGCCAGCACTGGACATCGCAACCCGCACACGCGGGCCGCAGCTACCGTTTAACACGCGCTGGTTGCCATTTCGTCCCACCATCATCCAGCAGCGCGATGATGGTCAACTGCTGACCACTGCACCATTTGGTAAGGGGCGCGTCCAACTGGCACAACTGGACCATATAACCGTAAACCCCGACCAGTTCCCGGATTTCAGCGAACTGCGGCCTGTCGGCGTGGTACGGGCGACACAATTCGAGTTGACGTTTCCCCTACCGGCAACAATTCCCAATGGAGCGGAAGATGCAGATCGGTAACCGGCGCAGTGTCATTACCGGTGCAGCGTCAGGCATTGGCTGGGCGCTGCTTGAGCAACTCGCCAGTCAGCCCGGTCAAATCATCGCTGTAGATCGCGCCAATATCGACCTGAGCGTGCTCAAACGGTCGGTCGCCAATATCCATACATTCAAAGCTGATCTCAGTCAGCCACAGGAAATCGACACCGTATTCGCCTTTGCTCAGGAAGTGATGGGCGGGCTGAACACATTCTTCGCCAATGCTGGTTTCGCCTACTACGAGACCGTAAAACCGGACTGGCAGCGTGTACGCGACCTGTACGAAGTCAACGTGTTTTCACCGCTTTACACGCTGGCAAAAATGGCGCAGATCAACCACCAACAACCCTACGCAGTGATCATCACAGCTTCAGCGATGGCCCATACCGCTCTGCCCGGTTATGCGCATTATGCCGCAACCAAAGCGGCCCTGCATCGCTTCGCTGAAGCTTATCGCTACGAAATGCCAGAAAATGGCCATCTGATGCTGGTGTATCCTATCGCAACCCGCACACGCTTTTTTGCCAGTGCTGCCAACAGCGCACCTGTGGTTTACCCGATACAGACACCCGATTATGTCGCCGGACGGATAATTGCAGGCCTGCAAAAGGGTAAGAAGCGCGTCTATCCATCGACACTATACCGGGCCATGTACACGCTGCCACTGATGGAAAGACTTTACCAGATTTATGCAAACTGGCAGTTCCGTCAATGGATTAAGCATCAGAAAGCCTGAATTGATGATAAACTCTTAGCAGTCGGGGCATGTGAGCTGCAAGAAGTCATCCGACTGCCATCATAGATTATTGCAATCAACAACATCAGGAGCGTATTCATTGCACATCTGGCGTCTGGCATGGAGCCGATTCAATCTGATTGCATCCGTTATTGGCGATGTCCAGGGGCGGGGTCTGGTGATGCTGTTCTACTTCACCATCCTCGTGCCCTTCGCTCTGATCTCCCGTTTCACCAGCGATCATCTGCGCCTTCGGTCATTTCACACCGATCAACCCAAATGGCTGGACCGCCCACCGACCGATGACAATCTCGACTCGGCCCGAGAGCAAGGTTGACGAAGCCTCATGTATATTCTGGGAATATCCTGTTTTTATCATGACTCCGCCGCCGCGCTCATCCACAATGGCGACATCGTCGCTGCGGCGATGGAAGAACGGTTCACACGCAAGAAACACGACAACGGCTTCCCGACAAAGGCCGTTGAATTCTGCCTGAAGCAGGCCGGGATCACCGGCCCCGATCTGGATTATGTCGTATTCTATGAGAAACCGCTGGTCAAGCTGGAGCGCATTCTGCTGACCACGCTCAACACATTTCCGCATTCATCGGACGTATGGCGCGAGGCCATGCTGAGTTGGCTCAAAGAGAAACTGTGGATCAAGAACATTATCCAGAAAGAAGTCGGTATGCCCTATGACCGGCTGCTCTTCTGCGACCACCACATGAGCCATGCCGCCAGTGCCTTCTTCGCCAGCCCGTTCAAAGAGGCGGCAGTCCTCACGGTCGATGGCGTCGGCGAATGGACGACAACAACGCTCGGCAAAGCGACCAGCCTGTGGGAAGGAGAAGCCAGCGGCAAGAACGAGATTAATCTGTTCAGCGAGCAGCGATTCCCGCATTCGCTGGGCCTGTTGTACTCAGCCTTTACGGCTTTCCTGGGCTTCCGCGTCAACAACGGCGAATATAAAGTCATGGGCATGTCCCCGTATGGTGAGCCGCGCTACCTGGATAGAATGGAGCGCGTTTTCCGGATGAACCCACAGGACGGCAGTTTCGACCTGAATATGGACTATTTCAGCTTTCACCATTCGGCAACCAGCAGCTTCAATGGCCGCTTTGTCGAGCTGTTCGGCCAACCGCGCCCACCTGATGAAGAATTCTTTACGATGATGACCAACCCCGAACGTTCAGCGGAACAGGGGGCCATCAAGCGCAACCAGCACTATGCTGATGTCGCTGCCAGTGTACAGCGTGTGACCGAGGATACGCTCATCGCTATCGCCAACTATCTGCACCGCGAAACCGGACTGGACAAACTGGTGATGGCTGGTGGCGTCGCGCTCAATACCAAAGCCAACTATCGAGTACTGTCGGAGACACCATTCGACGAAATCTACATCCAACCAGCCGCCGGCGACGACGGCGGTGCATTAGGGGCCGCGCTGTGGGCCTATCATGTTGTGCTGGGCCAGCCAAGGCGAGCTGCCATGCCTCATGCCTATTGGGGCCAGGCCTACAGTGACGCCGAATGCCGGGACTTCCTGGACAGCGCGGGTGTCCCTTACGAGTCCTTTACCGACCGCGACGACGAACTGCTGGACATCCTGGCCGAAGAACTCACGCGAGAGCAGGTTATCGGATTTCATCAGGGCCGCTTTGAGTGGGGGCCGCGCGCCCTGGGCAATCGCAGTATCCTGGCGGACCCACGCCGCGAAGAGATGAAAGAAGTTGTCAACACCAAAATCAAGTTCCGTGAGCCGTTCCGTCCCTTCGCGCCAGTCATTCTCAAAGAACGCGCCCCGGAATATTTCGACTACCCCAATGTCGACAAACATGAGGCCCCGCGCTACATGCTGATGGTCAGTCCGGTCAACCCGGATAAACAGGACCAGATCGCTGCTGTCTCTCACATGGGTACCGGACGACTTCAGCTCATCGACCGTGAAACCAACCCGCGCTATTATGGGCTGGTCGAGCGCTTCGGCCAGATCACTGGCGTGCCAGTCGTGCTGAATACGTCGTTCAATCTGCGCGGCGAGCCTATCGTCAACACGCCCCGCGAGGCGTATAATACCTTCAGAAACAGTGATATTGATCTACTTGTACTGGGATCATTGTTAGTCCGCAAATAATCCACCACAGGGGGCAAATGTAAGGCTATGCAGGATTTTCTGGTTAGGCTGGGAGTGATGGGCGAGTTGCTGCGTTTTCTCTGGAAACGCAAACTCTACTGGCTCATTCCAATGGTGATGACCCTGTTCGTCTTCGCCATCATAATCGTCCTGGGCAATACCAGCGGTATCGCGCCGTTTGTGTATACCCTGTTCTAAAGAACCGGTTGCCACAAACTCACCACAACCGCGACATCAGAAGGCGCTCCCCCTGAGCCGGGAGCGCCCCGAACGATCAGGGTGAATCATATGGAACGACCTTTGCTGGACGCCGTTATCGTCTGTATCATCTTTGCTGTTATCTTTGGTCCGCTAACCGCTCGTAGTTCGCTGCGCAGAGAGCCTGTTCACGGTGGTCTGCTGCCGGTACTGTTCAATCTCCTCGGCGCTAGCGCACTGGTGGCCGTGCTTCCAGGCGTCATCGCTGCGCTGGTGCTAGGCGGCGGATTTCGTCTCGCGTTTCCGTTGGCGCTGGCGTGTGTGGCCATAAGTCTTGGCGCACTGATGATCTTCGCCGCGCTGGAATATCCGGCCCGCAGCCGATTCGAGGCCGAACAGCAGCGCAAAACAGAACAGGGCTGGACCGAAGAGGATGCCAGACGCTCTGGCCTGTAACAACTACACAGAACCTAAACCGACAATCACTTTGCCGCATTTCTGCCAACAGAAAGATAGATGTTCATGCCTCGCGCCTTACTAAGCGTTTATGACAAAACGGCCATTGAATCGTTTGCGACCAGTCTCGTCAACATGGGCTGGGAACTCATCGCCAGTGGTGGCACCCGGCAGGCACTGATTGACGTGGGCCTACCGGTGCAGTCCGTTGATGAAGAAACGGGCGTTCCGGCCATGCTAGGCGGACGAGTCAAAACGCTGCACCCAGCCATTTTCGCTGGCATTCTGGCACGCGACAACGAATCCGACCGCGATGATCTCGACCGTATGGGTTACAGCCGAATTGATATGGTGGTCTGCAATCTGTACCCGTTCCAGGAAACAATCAGCCGGGCCGGTACCACACTTCAGGATGCGATTGAAGAAATCGACATCGGCGGTGTCTCACTGCTGCGTGCAGCCGCAAAGAACTTCCTGTACACGACCGTCATCTGTGACCCTGCCGATTACGAAGCCGTGACCGCCGAAATTCAGGCCAACAACGCCGTCGATCTGGCGCTGAGGCGGTCGCTCGCCATCAAAGCGTTTGCCCATACCCGCGACTACGACACCGCCATTCACGCTTTTCTGTCACGCGGGACAGCCAGCAACACAGAAACCGCAGTCGAGCTTCCAGCCAAGTTATCGATTGGCATGCAGAAGGTAGAGGACCTGCGCTATGGAGAGAATCCGCACCAGGCCGCTGCCTATTACAGCCAGTCATCAACCGATGGACCACTGGGCGGCAAACTGCTGGGCGGCAAGCAGCTTTCATACAACAACATTCTTGACCTCGATGCCGCCTGGCGCGCTGTGAGCAGCTTCAGCGATCCTTCCGTAGTGATCGTCAAGCATCTAAATCCCTGCGGCATCGCCAGCGCCATCAGCATCGCCCAGGCCTACTCACCCGCCCTTGAAAGCGATCCGGTGTCTGCCTTTGGCGGCGTAATCGCCGTCAACCGCATGGTTGACCTGGACTTTGTGGAAACACTCGGTTCGTTGTTCGTCGAGGCAATCGCAGCGCCGTCATTCAGCGACGAGGCTGCGGAACTGCTCAACGAAAAACGCAAAAACTGCCGTCTGCTTCAGATTCCATTCCCATTCAGCGGCGCTGAGTTTGAACTACGCAGAGTTCAGCACGGTATGCTGGTCCAGCATGCGGACATGGGCGATCCTGAAGGCACACTGCTGCGTACAGTCACCGAGCGCGCCCCCACAACTGAAGAAATGAGCGCGCTGCAATTCGCCTGGAAGTGCGTCACGCACGTCAAATCAAACGCAATCGTGCTGGCCGTACCTGGCGCTACAGTAGGAATCGGCGGCGGCCTGCCCAGCCGTGTGGACGCCGCTCAGATCGCCGTTGCCAAAGCCGGCGAAAGGGCCAGAGGCGCGGTTATGGCGTCGGATGCGTTTTTCCCCTTCGCCGATGGCGTCAAAGCGGCCATTGACGCTGGTGTGACCGCTATCATCCAGCCGGGCGGGTCTATCCGCGATGCGGAAGTCATCGAAGCGGCCAACCGCGCCGATATCGCCATGGTGATGACCGGAATACGCCATTTCCGCCATTAAATGCGCTGGCAAAGTGGTCAATTCTGACCTTGCTTGCGCCTGCGGCAGTTGCTATAATGCCGGCATAAGCGAACCGCCACCGTAGCTCAACGGCAGAGCATACGCTTCGTAAGCGTGAGGTTATGGGTTCAAATCCCATCGGTGGCTTTTCTCCAAATGCCCGCACAGATGCTGCTGCGGGCGTTCTTGTGTCAGGACAGGAAACTATGGACACCGACGCACATTCTACGGACCGGCACCCTGTCACAATCGCCGTCGCGGGTGGCACCGGTTCTGGCAAAACCACCGTCTCCAACGCCCTGCTGGATCGGGTTGGCCATCGTCATATCGCCTATATCCCCCACGACGCCTATTATAAAGACCTGCGCCACCTGCCGCCTCAGCAACTTTACACCTTCAATTTCGACCATCCTGATGCGCTCGACACGCATCTTATGATCGAACATATCAAACAGTTGCAGGCCGGCCAACCGGTCGAAATCCCCATCTATGATTTTACGGTTCACCAGCGCACCGAACGCACGCAGACCGTTGGGCCGCAGCCCATTATTCTGGTCGAGGGTATTCTGATTTTTGGCGACGCCGCCCTGCGCGAACTATTCGACGTCAAAATCTATGTCGATACTGACGCTGATCTACGTTTCATCCGTCGTCTTCAGCGCGACATCGTCGAACGTGGTCGCACAATGGAGTCGGTAATCGAACAGTACCTGAATACTGTACGCCCGATGCATCTCAAGTTTGTGGAACCAAGTAAACGCTACGCGGATGTCATCATACCTGAAGGTGGCTTCAATATGGTCGCCATCGACATGGTCGCCGCTCGCATTCGCAACATGCTCGAAACCGGCCATTCTCAAGCGACCGACGCCAGGGATTGACACTCAAAGTGGGCGCATGCTATACTCCGCCTCAAGAAAATACGCTCATCAAAGACTTTGATCGGGAAGAGTAGATAATTCTCCTTACGCCAGAGAGTGCAGGTCAAAGGCTGAAAGCCTGCTCGTAACGACTTATCGAACGTCACCCGTGAGTCGCTGGTCCGAAGAGCACTATGTTTCATATCAGCTCACTAAGATCAGCCGGCAGCGCCCGTTATCGCGCCAACAAGTGCGGCAGTTCATCTGCCGAAACAAGGTGGTACCGCGAGAGCCTACCCTCCCGTCCTTGTATTGCAGGATGAGAGGGTTTTTTGTTGCATCGGGAGGAAATCATGGCAAAAAATGCGGCATCAAACAGAATCAGTAACAACACCACTGATTTCTACGATGCGATTGCCGAATATTATCCCTACTTCTACCGGGACTGGGAAACGCAGCTCCAACGCGAGGGGCTGAGCCTGCGCGCAATCTTCCGCAATAAAGGTGTGGAACGCGTTCTGGATGCCTCGTGCGGGGCCGGGACGCAGGCAGTATCGCTGGCCCAGTTGGGCTTCAGCGTCGTCGCCGCTGACCCCAGCCCCGGCATGTTGCGCCAGGCGAACCAGATTGCTGAACAGTACGGCGTTACGGACAAAGTCGAGTTTCACCGCTCCGGCTTCCTTGACCTGCCCGATGTCGTCGAGGGGCCATTCGATGCCATTATCAGCAAGGGCAACGCCCTGCCACATCTACTGCTCGACGACGAGATCGAGACCACCCTGCTGATCTTCTTCGATCTACTGCGGCCTGGCGGTCTGCTCGTCATCGGCATGCGCGACTTCGGCCCGTTTATGGAAGACCGTCCGCGCTTCATACCTGGATTCATTAGTACCGACGACGATGACGCCGAGTTCATAACCTTTGACGTATGGGAATGGCAGGAAGGCCCGCCGGTAATCGCCACCCAGAATCTCTACATTGTCAAAGGCAAAGGCAGCAACTACCAGGCGATCAAACAGCAGGTTACGTTCAGGCCACTGTCGACAGACGAGGTAAAGGTCGTACTGCTAGAGGTCGGTTTTGAGGACATTATCGACCAGCCAGACCGTGCCGAGCGGGTGCTCGTGGCGCGCAAACCCTTGACAACCAGTTCATAATTCGCACACAGGATTACATAGCATGGCTACCGAAATCAAGCGCCAGATGCCCAAGAATTTTGATTTTGCTGAGGCGGAAAGCCGCCTATATGACTGGTGGGAGCAGAACGGTTGGTTCAGGCCAGAATGTGCCGCGCCAGACGCGGAGCCGTTCACTATCAGCATGCCCCCGCCCAATGTAACCGGCGCACTGCACATTGGCCACGCGCTGTTTTCCACACTTGAAGACCTCATGATCCGCTATGAGCGCATGCGCGGCAAAGCGGCCCTGTGGGTGCCTGGAACCGACCACGCCGGCATTGCCACCCAGCTTCAGGTGGAGAAGATGCTGGAAAAACAGGGAACCAATCGAGAGGCGCTCGGTCGAGAGGAATTTCTGCGCCGCACCTGGGCATGGAAAGCAGAATACGGCGGCACCATCATCCGCCAGCTTCGCCGCCTGGGCGCAAGCTGCGACTGGTCGCGAGAACGCTTCACGCTGGACGAAGGGCTTTCCAACGCCGTGCAGGAAGTCTTTATCCGCCTGTACGAAGAAGGGCTGATCTATCGCGGACCGCGCCTGGTGAACTGGTCCCCGGGTTTGCAGACCGCCGTCTCCGACCTGGAAGTGGAACGCTCTGAGGAAACCAGTAAGCTGTATTATTTCAAGTATCCGGTGGAGGGCGGCGAATTCCTGCCGGTGGCTACTACCCGCCCGGAGACGATCCTGGGCGATACGGCGGTCTGCGTCCATCCTGATGACGACCGCTACCGGCATTTCATTGGCAAGAATGCCTACGTGCCCATGCTCAACCGCGAGATTCCGATCATCGCCGACGAATACGTTGATCGCGAGTTCGGCACTGGCGCGCTCAAAATCACACCTGCACACGACTTCAACGACTACAAGCTCGGAGAGCAGCACAGTCTGCCTGTGGTCAACGTCCTGACACAGAAGGCCACCATGAACGAAAACGCCGGCCCCTACGAAGGGCTGGACCGTTTCGAGTGCCGCAAGCGCCTGTGGGCCGATATGGAAACCGCCGGACTGACCATCAAAACTGAAGACCACACGATGGTCGTACCACGCAGCCAGCGCGGCGGAGAAGTCATCGAGCCACTCATCAGCACACAGTGGTTCCTGAAGATTCAGCCACTGGCCGAACGAGCACTGGAAGCCGTCCGCGAGGGCGAAATCAAGATCGTGCCGGAACGCTTCGAGCGTGTCTATTATCACTGGCTGGAAAACATCGAGGACTGGTGCATCAGCCGCCAGCTCTGGTGGGGTCATCGTATCCCGGCCTGGTACCATGAGGATGGGCGCATCTATGTGGGCCGTACCGCGCCGAAAGAAGACGGTTGGACACCGGAAGAGGACGTGCTGGACACCTGGTTCAGCAGCGGACTGTGGCCCTTCAGCACACTTGGCTGGCCACAGGACACACCAGACCTGCGCCGCTACTATCCCACCGACATTATGGAGACAGGCTACGACATTCTGTTCTTCTGGGTGGCGCGCATGATTATGATGGGCCTGTGGTTCACGGATAAACCACCGTTCCACACGGTGTATCTGCACGGACTTGTCAGAGATGCCAAGGGCCGTAAGATCAGCAAAACGCTGGGCAACACCATTGATCCGCTGGAACTGATCGACAAGTACGGCGCGGACCCGCTGCGCTTCACCCTGGTGACCAGCGGCACGCCCGGCAACGATGTCAACCTGGACCCCAACCGCATTGAAGGCGAATGGCGCTTTGTCAATAAAATCTGGCAGATGGCGAACTTCATCACCGCCAACCTGGGTGAAGAGTCAATCCCTGTCGGGCTGCCAGTCGCAAATGAACTGGACCTGCCCTCGCGCTGGATTCTGAGCCGTCTGAACCAGCTCATCGGTACTGTGCAGCGGTTGTTCGACACCTATCAATACGGCGAGGCTGGGCGTCAAGTTCGATCATTCCTGTGGGATGAATTCGCCGACTGGTACATCGAAATGAGCAAGAACGCGCTCTACAGCGACGATGCCACAGCACGGACTCACACCTTGCAGATGCTGGTCCATGTGATGGACACCAGCCTGCGCCTTCTGCATCCGTTTATGCCTTTCGCCACCGAGGAAATCTGGCGCTACCTGCCCCACTCCGGCAAAGCGCTCATCATCGCTGACTGGCCGCAGGCCCATTCGGAACTAATTGACCATGACGCCGAGAACCGGATGAGCATTCTCATGGATATGGTCCGGGGAATTCGCGCTACCCGCATCGAATACAATGTGGACCCTGGTCGCAAGGTCACCGCGCAGGCCACGCCCGGCAGCTTCCGCGACATCATTGAAGCGCACACTTATCTGTTTGCGCGGCTGTGTAACGTCGCCAACATGGAAATACTGGCCAACGGCACACAGGCTCCAGAAGACGCCGCTTCGATTGTCGTCAGCGATGTGACAGTGTATCTGCCCTTGGCTGGCATGATCGACATCGAGGCCGAAGTTGAACGGTTGAGCAAAGAGCTTGAGCGCCTCGATCAGCAGATCAGCAAGACGCAGGGCATGCTCGCTAACGAGCAGTTTGTCAGTCGGGCCAAGCCCGAAGTCGTCCAGCGCGAGCGCGACCGGCTCATCGAACTGGAAGCCAGCAGCACCAGCATCCGCGACCGACTGGCACAACTGAGCAGCAAATAATCAACGAATCCCAACAGACGATACAAGCAAGTCCCCGGCTGAAAAACACCGGGGACTTATCATTTAAGTCTAGCATCCGCCCGTCAGGACTGATTGTTGTTTTTGAGGAAAATCTTACGGCCTGCTTCCTGCGCAGCCCGCCGAATATCGGCGTTGGGGTCCTGCCTGAAAACCTGCTGCAACGGTTCGAGCGCATCAGGGTCGGACAAAAGCTCCAACTCCCGAATAGCCTTCAGCCGCGCTTCAGGATTTTTGTCTTTCAATCGCGCAATGTGGTAAGCGACCACCCGCTTAACCAACGACATGAATAACCCTTCCCAGAGGTCATGAAACAGATTGCAGGTTCATAATTTAAACCCGTTGGGTTCTGTAACTGCCATTATATATCAAAACAGCATGCCCGTGCGATTATTCGACACGGGCCGTTTATGGTCGTCTTTTGCCCTCGCAGCAAGGCGCTAACCTGCGTATAATTGGCCTCTGTTAGCTGTTTGTTCTGATGATGCAGAGAACCGATCTTGGCCGCACCGCACAAGATTTGCCCAATTTGCCAGACACCCAACCACCGCAACGCATCAATATGTTCCACCTGCGGCAAAACGCTCGGCAATGTCAGCGCTGCTGGTAACCAGCCTCAAACGCCGCGCGCGGTGGAGACGCTATCATACGACTATCGACACGGTGAAACCGACCTGTTCGAAGGTGATCTTCACCGCACAGGACAGGCCTACCTGCGTGGACTGCTGGTGCTGCTGGTCTTAGTCATGTTGGGCGGGCTGGTGCTGGCAATAGGGCCAACATTGCTGGATTCAGTTTCTTCATCCGATACCAACAACGGCAGCAACAATAACGCGGCAGACAGCAGCGGCGGGCGCGCACCGGTTAACCTGCCGACCGTTACGCCAGCGCCACCCAGCGCCACCGCGCCACCCACCATCGAGCCAACCGAAGTTCCGCAGCCTACCGCCACACCGGAACCGTGCATGCAGGAAGTTCTCACCACCGATACCGGCCTGTATGATGTGGTGCTGCGCTGCGGTCACGTTAGCATGAATGTCATCCCGCTGGTGGCTGAAATCAACAATCTGGACAATATCAATCTCATTCGTCCCGGTCAGGTACTGGAAATACCCTGGCCGACATCCACGCCAGGCCCTGACGCGCCAGCAGAAGCGCCTGCCGAAGCAGATGATGAGGCCAGTGCCGACGACAGTGACGCTGTTGCTGCCAGCCAACCGGGAGCCTTTGACGAAGACTTCGATCCACTTTTTGTACCCACCGCCACGCTGCCACCAGGGATTATGTTCCATACCGTGCAGCGCGACGAGAACATCATCGTTATTGGGATGCAATACGATGCCAGTGTTGAGGTACTGTCACAACTGAACCCGGAGATTACGTTTTCTCAGTGCGAGTTCGGCCAGCGTTTTGGTGGACCGCGCTGCACCGTCCAGCTACGCGAAAATCAGCTTATTCGGGTGCCAGCGCCAACCGCTGTGCCCACCCTGTCGCCCACACCGTCAGGCAGCGAGACGCCCACACTCACACCGACTGCTACATTCAACGCGCCGGTCCAGCAAAGCCCTAGTGATCGCGCCTTTTTTGATCGTGACGATCTGATAACACTGCGCTGGGTGCCAACCGGAACCCTGGGTGCCGATCAGGTATACCGGCTGCGCGTGGAAGACACGACAGCAGGCGTGGTCTACACGACAACCACACGCGACACCTCTTTCGTTGTCCCCGAGGACTGGCAGGGAGAAGGCGAATCTAATCGTCACAATTATGCCTGGTCCGTAAGTGTCATTAATCTGACTGATCCGGATAACCCCCAGTACACGACAGAGACTTTGACGTTTACGTGGGAAAGCCGTTAGTTGAGGCTCATTATGCAGAAATTCATCGTTTTCAGCGCACTCTCTGTTCTGATGATTATGCTGGCTGGGTGTAACTTCGATGTACAGGACGCCACGCCGACAGTCGAAAGTATCGTCGAAGAACCCATTGACCCGCTGCCTGACACCGCCGGCACCGCGACGCCAACACCTTCAGCATCACCCACCCCGATCCAGCAGGTGCGGATTTCCACACCGTCGCTGGTGCCTACCCTGCGACCCACCGAGACTCTCCTACCAACAGAGACGCCCGGTCCCTGGGAATATGAAATCCAGCAGGGTGACGTACTCACCCTGCTGATCCAGCGACCACCCTTTAACTACCGCACAATGGATGTCATCTCCGAAATCGTGAGACTGAACGACAATGTCCCCAATGCGGACTCGCTGCCCGGTCCGGGTAATGTCATCCTGATTCCCCGCCCCACAGCCACGCCCATACCAGAAGGCATTGAACTCACGCAGGAGATTGCAGCGACGCGCCGGGTTGATGTGCGCGGCCTGCCAGAAAACACCGAATTTGACTGTCACATTGTCCAGCCGGGCGAGGTGACGGTCGGCATTGTCGAACAGTACGGTGGTCTGACCCTGGAACTGATGAGCCAGCTCAACGCGGACATCAATTTCTCTGGCTGCAATTTTGAAGAACCCGGCGGCGGCCCCGATTGCAATCCGGTCATTCGTGAAGGTCAGTGCGTATTGGTGCCCATGCCAACGCCCACGCCAACGCTATCGCCAACACCGTCCGGCAGCGAGACGCCAACGTCCACGCCGACCTATCCACCTGCACGCCTCATTTCACCGCCAGAGGGCGCGCTGGTGCCCCCTGGCATTCTTACCCTTCAATGGACCAGTGTGGGTGTTCTTCAAGCTGGAGAATACTATCTGGTAGAAGTAATAGATACGACCGCAGAAACTATCTGGAACGATGCCACGCGCAGTACCAACATTCGCCTGCCAGAATCGCTGATACCATCCAGCGGCGAACTTCATCAGTTCACATGGAATGTCTCTATTGCGACTATCAATGATGATGGAACCTTCACCCGCGTTCAGGGAGTTCCACTGCGAGAAGGTCGATTCACCTGGCAGAGTCGTTAAACGCGGCGGCTGAATTCGCGGGCAAGCTGGTCGCCGCTCATGTGAACGATCGTCGTTGCCCCTTCAGGGCTGACCATAGGGGACTGACAACGTTCCAACCGGCGTACCAGAGCCTGCATGTCATCCGGGCTGAGAATTTGCCCGGCTTTATAGGCTGCGCAGCCACAAATGTAGGTTATCAGCCGGTCTTCCAGGCCACCCGTATCAGACCGTTTACTGGCCAGTATTTCGGCCATACCGCGTAGCACAGCGTCCGGTTCGGCCTGTTTAAGTATCACAGGCACGGCCCGTATAGCGAAAGTCGTTGGGCCAAATGGTTCGACGTTAAAACCCAGCGCGGCCAGCAGGTCCAGATGCTGTTCCACTGTCTGCGCCTCAGAAGCGCTCATATCAACAGTATAAGGCACGGTTACACCCTGCTGCGGAACCCCTGCCCCCAACGCATAAGCCTCCATGAGTTCTTCATACAATACACGCTGATGTGCGCTGTGCTGATCGACCAGGTACATACCGGCTGGCCCTTCGGTGACAATATACATAGCTCCCACCTGCCCGACGACACGCAGTACCGGCAGGGTACGCGGCCTGGCCGGTCCGCCTGGCCCTTCCGGGAAATGTGTCAGGTCGTCCTCATCGGCTCGCTGACGGCGTTTTGTGACTCGGTCATCTTTGTTGCTATCTATGCCGAAGGCCGGTGTGTGTGGCTGCGATTCCCAATAACTTTTCTGGACCGGTGCTTCAAAACTGTGTGATGGTGATCCGTGCAGGTCGGGGCGCTGACTATCGACCAGCACCCGGCGTACAGCTCGCTGAACAGCGGCGAAAACCGCACCGGGATTTCGGAACCGGACCTCGGCTTTTGTCGGATGTACGTTGACGTCCACATCCTGCGGCGACATGCCGATCATGAGTACCGCGACCGGATAGCGTCCCGGTTTAAGCAATCCCTGATATGACTGCACGACAGCGTATGTCAGATTGCTGTCGAGTATCCAGCGACCATTGATAAACAAAGCGATATGCGACCGCTCCGAGCGTGACAGGCTCGGCGTGGACGTGAATCCACTCACGTTGACAGCCGGTGCCACATCGGTGGCAGCCGCTGCCAGTTCAACCGGCAGCAGATCACGCACACCATCCAGCCCCAGCACATGCGCCAGCACATCGATAAGCTGGCCGCTGCCACTAGATCGAAAAGCCTCGCGCCCATCCTGCTCCAGAGAAAACCGGACCTGTGGATATGCCATCGCATAGCGCATGACGAGCGTGACAATATGACGTTTTTCTGTCGACTCTTTCTTCAGGAATTTGAGGCGGGCCGGGGTGTTGTAAAACAGATTCTCAACACTGATAATCGTACCAGCCGGCGATCCTGCCGGTTCATGTTTAACAAGGTTTCCACCCTCAACCCGTATCGTCGTACCAGCCGGCTCACCACGATAGCGCGTCGTCATAGAGATGCGACTCACCGAGGCAATGCTCGCCAATGCTTCGCCACGAAAACCAAGTGTCATAATCGCCTGCAGGTCATCCACTGTCTGAAGTTTGCTGGTCGCATGTCGCGCAAACGCCAGCTTGACCTCTGCCGCTGGTATACCAGTGCCGTCATCGCTGACACGAATCAGCTTACGGCCACCGCGATCGATTGTCACATGAATATGTGAAGCGCCCGCATCCAGTGCGTTTTCCAGAAGCTCTTTGACGACCGATGCTGGTCGTTCCACAACCTCGCCGGCTGCAATCTGAGATACGAGCGGATCAGGCAATACTTGGATGGGCATGATATCATTCCGGAATCTGAACGGGCAGGCAAATAGACAGCCACTTTGGAACAAGCATATCTGAACGATGGCGAATGCGTATCTGGAGATGTGTCAACAACAAAACGAGGAAATTCAAGCGCATCAGGCATCCGGCTGAACTGCCGGAAAAAGGTTATCACCAGCCAGAGGGATACTGATATAGAATGTGCTGCCCTCACCCTCTACACTTTCGACCCAGGCATCACCACCATGACGGCGCGCAACACTCCGTACGATGAACAATCCCAGCCCGGTGCCCTTGATACGTTTATGCTCTTTACGGAGGAGCCGCACATGACGCTGAAACAGCCGTCCTTTCTGTTCGTCGCTGATGCCCAATCCGTCATCACGAACGCTGAACAGGATCATGTCGTCATGGCGCTGCAAATCGACCACAATATGGCCGCCATTAGGCGTATATTTGATCGCATTGTCGATCAGATTGGTGATTGCCCGTTCCAGCATCGTGAAGTCCACATTGACGATAGGCACCTCTCCGGTGACCTGATGGACAATCGTCAGTTCCTGCTTCTCCGCTGGCATCAGATGATTCTGGACGATCTGTTCTGTCAACTCCGCCAGGTTACATGGCCCGCGCTCCATCTCATAAAACCCTGTCTGCGGATCAAATCGTCCAGCGTCCTGAATTCGGTCCACCAGCGAAGTCATCTGTTCGACACCCGACAGGATCTTTTCGACGTAGTACATCTGTTGATCGTCGAGTTGGCCCACCATGCCCGACTCCAACATGCTGGCGAACCCTTTGATCGATGTCAGCGGCGACCGTAAATCGTGGGACACCAGATGGATGAATTCCCCTTGATTCCTGCAGAGCTTATCCTGAGTGGCTTGCAGCAGAACACCGCGCCCTACCACCATTAAGGCATCGATGAGTGACAATAGCGTATCGTGCTGCTGCTGGTTAAGGTCTGGCGCATCACTGAAGACCAGCCACAGCATACCGCATAGTTCTTCGTCCACATAAACTGGCGCAGCCAGCCAGGGTATGCCCTTATCGACAAACGCTGCAGACGATGGTGGATCTACCTGATACGGTCTTGACAGCGAACCAGCCATTTGTCGTACCTTGCTTTGAGTCAGGTCGGGTGGCGCATCCAACTGTGAGGTGATAATCAGGCATTGCTCATTGCAGATCACCAGCCCCGCACCAGCAGCAGCGGTGGCCTGTATCATATATTCCAGAAGTTTGGAGAGGCTGGCCGCTGATGATGGTGTGCTGGCGATCATATGCATAACCTTCTCCAGGACAGTATTGTCGGTATGGCTACTGGCCTGCAATAAAGACATGGCATTCCCTACCTGTAACTGCACATTCGTGCCTGGATCACACCAAGCCGATTCGCAGTGCAAATGAAAAACTCAAGAGTTAAGTTCACCAGGGTTGATAATTAATTCTCACCAGAATCGCTTTTAAGGATTATAATATATTCAGGATTCAGTGGGCAAGTGAGTGGTGTCATGATTAATCGGTGGGCTACATTCCTTGCACCGCTATTTCTTTCATGCTAGACTTTGTTATCGCTCTATTACAAAGTAGAATTCAAAATGGCAGACAAAATTCTCATCACCGACGATGACGTTGATAGCTTACGCCTGATCGGTATCATGCTGCAACGACAGGGTTATCAGGTTGTCGTTGCCAGTACGGGCAACCAGGCACTTGCCAAAGCAACCAGCGAACTACCTGACCTCATCATACTTGACATTATGATGCCAGATATGAATGGTTATGAGGTCTGCCGCCGCTTACGGGCAAATCCGGTAACCAAAAACATCCCCATCATCATGTTTACCGCCAAGACGATGATCGATGACAAAGTAGCTGGCTTCGAAGCCGGAGCTGATGACTACCTGACCAAACCCACCCACCCCGCAGAACTGGCGTCAAGAGTCAAGGCTATACTGACACGTACCCCCACCCCACAGGGAACATCTGTGCCGGCCCCGAACGAGCCACCCGCCGGTTATTCGGTTGGTATTATCGGCACCAAAGGTGGCCTGGGCGTATCAACACTGGCGCTCAATCTGGCGGCTGCGCTCAGAAAAATGGGAGAAACCCCCTTCCTGGCGGATTTTTGCCTGGGCAAAAGCAGTTTGAATCTCTATATGGGCGCGGAATCTTCTGGGATGGGCATTGTCGCCAGTCGTTCAGCCGCACAGATAAGCGCCGCCCTCATCGAAGAGCATATGGTCACCAGTTCGAGCGGCGTGCGCGCGCTGCTGGCTTCCTGCAAGCCTCAGGAAGCGCTGATCAATGTCAAACCAGACGTCGCCAACGCCATCGCCCATACGCTGCGCAAATTGGGCCGCCCGGTGATTTATGACCTGGGTGCAGGCTATTCGTCGCTTATTCACAATATACATCGAGACATGGAACGCCTGATTATCACCGTAGAGCCAGCCGGCGTCTCACTCAAGATGGCGCGCGATCTGCTAAAAGAGCTGGCTAAAAACGGCAAGCATCGCATTGATATTGTGGTGTTCACCCGCACGCAGATACCCCTGCAACTGTCCTGGCACGATGTCGAACACGAACTCAACCACCAGGTACGTGCGGTCATCTCGCCAGCGCCAGAACTGGCTTTCCGCGCGGTGGAAGCAGGCGTGCCCATTGTTTTGCACGAACCTAATGCAATTGTCTCCAGCCAGATTATCAAACTCGCAGAGACAATCAAATCGGCGCTGCCTCAGAAAACGCGCTAAACTGGATCGGGCGCAAACTGATCTTGCCATGCGCGACCAGTACCGACCCTGTGCTCCACTGACCGCAAGTGGGGCAATCTGTACGTCGTTTAACGAAAGCCATGCCCTAACCGATGTTCCCGGAAACCCGACTTGAGTTAATCCAGCGCGCGGCTCGCCTGTTCAAAGAGTCAAAATTCGGCGTTGTCTTTACCGGAGCCGGGGTCAGTACAGACTCCGGTATACCCGACTTCCGCAGCCCGGATTCCGGATTATGGCGCAACGTAGACCCGATGGCGGTCGCGAGTATCTACGGTTTCCGTCATAACCCTGAGGGCTTCTACAATTGGGTGCGTCCACTGGCCCTCAAGACCATCAATGCACAACCCAATGCCGCCCACCACGCTATCGCCGCGCTGGAACGCATGGGATACGTTCAGGCGGTCATCACACAGAACATCGACATGCTGCATTCGCGTGCGGGTAGCAGCCATATCTATGAACTGCACGGACATATGCGCCAGGCCACCTGCATTCATTGCTTTGCCATCTATGATGGCGAAGATATCATGCGAACGTTTTTGGAGGATAATCGGGTACCCCACTGCCCCAAATGCAGAGGTGTCATCAAACCCAATGTCATCCTGTTTGGAGAGCAGCTCCCGATCCGCGAGCTGCAAGGCGCGCAGGATGTCACCCGCAGAAGTGATGTTATGCTCATCGTCGGTTCGTCACTGGAAGTAGCGCCCGCCAGTGACATCCCTGTTCTTGCCAGCCGCACCGGAGCCAGGCTCATCATCATCAACCTGGACCCGACTCCGGCAGACCACATGGCGGATGTGGTCATCCACGCGCGTGCGGCAGAAGTTTTGCCCGAAATCGTGCATCAACTGGAGCGCATGACATGAGTCCAGACTCGCCCCCCGAACGCGAAGCGAGTTTACTCTCTCACTACGAACGTATAATCGAAATCAGCCGCCAGCTTAACTCAACCTACGACCACGTTGCCCTACTGCAGCAGATTGTCGCAGCGGCTGCCGAGCTGGTCAACTGTGAGGCAGCCTCTATTCTGCTCATCGACCCGATCACCGGCGAACTTCGCTTCGAAATCGCAACCAACATGAACCCCAACGAAGCGCAGCACATCATTATCCCTATGGAAGGCAGCATCGCCGGCTGGATTGCAAGGCACGGCGAACCGCGTGTCATCCAGGACACAACACGGGAGCCGGGTCACTTTCAGGAAATCGATCAGCTTATCGACTTCCATACGACAAACCTGCTGGGCGTGCCCATGAGCACGCACGTAAAAGTGATCGGCGTACTGGAAGTCGTCAACAAGCGAGACAGACAGCGCTTCAACGATGTTGACATCAACACGCTGACGACACTCGCCAGCCAGGCCGCTGTCGCCATCGAAAACGCGCGCCTCTTTCGCCAGAGCGACTTCATCGCCGAGATGGTCCACGAGCTGCGCACACCGCTGCGAGCGCTGCGCGCCAGTACTGGCATTCTGCTGCACAACACGGTCGATGATAGCCAGCGCGATGAGATGCTGCTCACCATGCAGGCAGAAACCGACCGTCTGTTGAGACTGACAACGGACTTTCTCGAACTGGCGCAGATGGAATCGGGACGCGTGCGACTCCAGACCGAGGCGCTGAGCCTGCAGCAGTGCGTCCATGACAGCGTGGAAGTGGTGGCGGCCCAGGCCCAGGAAAAGAACTTATCTATTCTGATCGATGTGGAGCCGATCACCATTAAGGCCGATGCAGCTAAGTTCAAGCAAATGATGCTCAACCTGCTGACCAACGCTATCAAATATAACCACCCACACGGCGAAATTCGCATAACCGGTGTGTCCACACGCAGCGACAGCGGCAGCGCTGCCCAGATCAGCGTCAGCGATACCGGGCCGGGAATGTCACGCCCGCACTTATCGCAGATATTCCAGAAGTTCTTCAGGGTGGAGGCAACCGCTGGTGATAACACAGGCACCGGCCTGGGTCTGGCAATCACCAAACACATCGTCGAAGCGCATGGCGGCGAGATATGGGTCGAGAGCGAACCAGGCAGCGGCACCACTTTTCATGTGATACTGCCGGTGGTTGTCACAGACTGAGTTCAGACGCCATCAACTTCCAGCATGATCTTAAGTGCAC
Organism: uncultured Anaerolineaceae bacterium; assembly: GCA_964639225.1. Lineage (GTDB taxonomy): Bacteria > Chloroflexota > Anaerolineae > Aggregatilineales > Phototrophicaceae > CAZXCK01. The sequence continues at coordinate 52,173 of CAZXCK010000002.1, forward strand.
CAGCTTGAGAAGCTGCCTCAAACGCCGCCAGACCGTCAGCCAGCGAATAGCGTTTATCAATCATAGATTCACAGTCGATCAGGCCGTCTGCGAGCAGGCGCAGCGCCGCCGGAAACGGCCCGCAGCGACTGCCGACAACTCGAACCTCGTCGACGGCGATGCGCGTGAGGTTTGCCTGTGGCAGACCGGCATATGTACTCTTGAGGACCAGTACACCACGAGGTTTAATCAGGTCCAGCGCCGACGCAAAACCACTCTCAGTGCCGGTGCAGTCAATTACGACATCCGCACAACGGGGCGCTAGACCATCAGGGGACTCATGAGCTATACCCCAGCGATCAAGCAACTGCGCCGGGCGTTCGCGGCGAACAATCACGGTCAGGTCAACCCCCAGCAGACGTATCACCTGGGCACACAGCAGGCCCAGCTTACCCGCGCCAATCAGCACGACCCGATCTCGTGGAGAGATATGCACTGCTTCCAGAATCTGTAAGGCCGCCGCCAGCGGCTCCACAAAAACCGCCTGGTCATCGGTTACGGAATCTGGCACAACGAGCAGATTGCGTGTCGCCAATGCCAGATAATCAGCAAACGCACCCGGATGGCGATCAATGCCAACAGTCGTCCGGTGATAGCACTGGCTGGGAACACCCTGCCGGCACTGCTCACAGGCCTGGCAGGCGACGTTGATCTCTCCTACGACGCGACGCCCAACCAGCTCATCCGGGCCGGTCAGCACCTGGGCGACAAACTCATGGCCGAGTACACCGGTAAAACCCATATAGCCCTTAACGATTTCCAGATCCGTGTTGCAGATACCCGCCCGGCGCATCTGCAACAATGACTGATCGCTCTCTACAGATGGGAAGGGCAGCTCTGACTCCATCCGCAGATGCTGCCCATCAAATACAATTCCTCGCATACTGGTATTGTCCTTGACCTGGGCTAGGCCCTGGCATCGGCCACTATCAGATCCGTGTCACCTTTCAAAAGCGGAATTTCGCCTTTTTCCCACGAGACCAGCAGCGGCACGGCTGTAAAAATCGACGAAAACTGACCGGATAGTAGCCCCACGAGCAAAACTGCGATAAACTGTCTAAGGGTTTCGCCGCCAAACAGGAGAATCGCAACCAGGACGAAATTCACGTTAAGCTGCGTCGCCAGCGAACGATGGATCGTCTCCCACAGGCTGCGGTTGACAATTGCCTCATAGGGTTCGCCAATGTGTTTGGGGATGTTTTCCCGGATGCGGTCGAACACAATGATTGAATCCTGCACCGAAAAGCCGACGATAGTCAGGATCGCCGTCAGGAACAACGCGTCGATCTCCCAACCAAACAACAACCCCATCAACGAAGCAAAAGTCATCACAACCAGTAAGTCGTGGGCCATCGCCACAATCGCACACACGCCATAGCGCACCGCTTTAGGCACCTGACGAAATGCCAGGACGATAAACCCTGTGATAATAACAGCCGCCACCATGGTTGCCAGCAGCGCCGCACGGGTAACTTCCTCACCCACAGTCTCAGACACACGCTCAATGCGCAGGCTGTCGGTATCTACAGGTGCCAGTGTGTCCAACTCCCGGATGATCGCTTCGACCGCCTGCTGATCTTCCAGAAAACGACCACGTACTGACCATCGGTAATCATCCGGTTCGCCCAGACGCTGGATAATGACGCCGTCATCGCCCTGTTCTGCAAAGACCTGCCGAATACCTTCTTCGGTCGCGCCAGGTTCAGTGAAACGCAGATCGTAAATGCTGCCACCCATGAAGTCGATGCTCAAACGGAATGCGCTGCCTGTCGAAATGGCGGAGTACAGCATAATCAGCAGGCCTGTACTGATAATCACACCCGACACCATGAAATACCAGCGCCGCTTTTGTACAAGATTAAACATGGTCGCATGTACCCTTCAGACTAAACGCCCAACAGCCACTTCCGCTGCTCGACTTTCTGATAATTGCCCAGGATAAAGATATACAGAAATGTGCGTGTGACCAGTACCGCCGTAAACAGGTTGAGTATCAACCCCACTGCCAGCGTCAGCGCAAAGCCGCTGACAATGCTGGCACCCGGCGTCTGCCCAAACAGAAACAGAATACCGCAAATCAGAATGGTCGAGATATTCGAGTCTCGAATCGATGACCAGGCACGTTCAAAGCCAGCATCCAGCGAATCTGAGATCGATCTTCCAGCGCGTAGTTCTTCTTTGAAACGCTCGAAAATCAGGATGTTACCGTCCACAGCCGAACCGATAGAAATCAGAAAACCCGTGATCGCCGGGAGCGTCAACGTGATTGGTATCAACTTGAACAACGCCAGATTAAGCAGAATGAACACCGCCAGCGCAAAACCTGCCATCAAACCTGGCAAACGATAATAGATCAGCATAAACGAGAAAACCACCAGCACCCCGACAAAGCCCGCCCGCAGGCTGAGTTCCACCGACTCCTGGCCCAGTGTAGCCCCCACCTGCTCAGCGGTCTCCACGCGCAGCGGGATAGCCAGCGACCCCGAACGAAGTTGCAGCGCGAGCTGCTTGGCTTCTTCCTCGGAAAACTGTCCGGTGATCACACCACCGGTATCCAGACGGGCTTCGATTGTCGGGGCTGACAAGACTTCACCATCCAGCACAATCGCCAGCGGTTCGCCAATACGCGCCCCTGTGAACGGCCCGAAAATCTCCCCACCCTCACTGGTCAGGTCAAAGCGAATCAGCCAGTTGCGCCCGTCAAACTCAGCCACCGCCGCCTGCAGACCAGCACCTGTCATGACAGTCTGGAACGGCTGACCGTCAACCGGATTGCGCAGCCGATCGGCTTCCAGCGCAGCGATTTCAGCCTCGGCGCGGGCTGCCGCTTCTTCGCCCTGTTCTGCCGCGGTTACCAGTCGCTGCTGATTGATCTCCGCCTGCTGCGAGGTGAGAATCTGACGGCCAACATACTCACCGCCGCGACCAGCCAGCCCGCCAAAATCGACGAACTCCAGCAGTGCTGTCTGCTGAATGGTGGCAATCGCCTGTTCGGGATCGGTCACACCGGGCAGTTCAACCAGAATACGACTGTCTCCCTGTACCTGCACCGTCGCCTCAGACAAGCCCAGCGCGTTTACGCGGCGATCCACACTGTTAGCGGTCTCACTCAACTCTTCGACTGTAAAAGCGTCGGACGGCAGTTCGGCCTGCAGCAGCACGCGAAGACCGCCAACAATATCCAACCCCTGACTGAATTCAAACGATGGCTCAAAACCAGAGCAATCGATCTCAGGGTTGAGCCGCTGTTCTTCCAGACATTGAACCAGCCGATTTTCGTCACCGCCACGCAGCAAAAAATCGGGTTTAGGGGTATTCGGTAAAGCAATCCAGATCGCGCCAATTGCAAGCATTAACACGATAGCAAACCAGCGATAATGGGTACTCATGGGCGAAAAGCACCTTCCCTGACAACGATCAAATGATGTCCTCAACAAATGTGCCCCATCCTGGAAGGGGCACAATTACTGCTGTGTCTCTGTTACGTTTTCTTCAAGGCCCATACGGGCGTTGCGGGCGATCTCCTCAGCATCATAAGGCTGCATCAACGCCGCTGTAATGAGGCGGATAACCACGCCATCAGCGATTTCAACGAATGCAATCCCCTGCTCGGCATCAATATCGATAACCTTGCCAATAACACCGCCATAGGTAATGACTTCATCACCGCGCATCAACGAACGAGCAAACCGTTGGCGTTTCTGAAAATCTCGCTGCTTGGGAAAAACAACCAGTGACCACCACGCCCCCAGTGCCAGCAGCAGAATAAACGCCAACAAGGCAAATTCCTGCATACAGTAAACCTCCGGGTCCATCAAACTGACAACCGAAAAAGCAACCGCTGCCACGACTCTGCTTGACCAGCCGACCGATTGCTCCTAAAATATGAGGCGCATTATACATGATTGGCGGCTCCAATAGGATAGTCGCTTGTGTATTTGATCGCAGACAGGAAACAGGCAATGTCAATTCATCTTAAACGAATGTTGGTTATCAGTATGGCATTGCTGCTTCTGGCAGTGCCGGTCTGGGCACAGGACACCGAAGACACCACCGAGATTACCCTGAGCAATAACAGTGGCACAGGCACGAGTACCTGGTTCATCACCGGAGAACCTTCTCTGATTATGAACGGCTTCGATCTCAGCCCGCTAAACGTCAACCTGCCGGTTTCTATCAGCAGTGTGAGCATCGACGTCGAGCGTGCGACACCTGGCCAGCCTGTCCAGTTGGTCATCTACCAGGACCCGGGCGGGGGTTCACCGGTTGATGCGACCCTGGTGCAGCAGACACAGGTAGACATCCAACAGTCGGGGCTTTTTACATATACGTTCCCCGAACCGGTGGAGATCACGGCACCAGTGGTCTGGGTCGGTTTCTACATGCCGGTAGACTTTGAATTCCGGGCCGACACATCAGGCTCGTCAGTACTCACTTACTGGGCCTGGCAGCCCGGTGGCACATTCGACCTGAGCAATCTGGAATCGGCGGCTGTTTTCGGTCCGGCAGATGGAAGCGCGCCCGTGAATCTGGATATGGACGGCATCGCCCGCATCACAGCACAGATCATCACCGATGGCAGCGGCGACGTGCCATCGACAACTGGCCCCACCACAGGTAGTGTCCCATCAATTGACGACGGCGTGCCACGTGATGACCAGGGGCGTCCGATCCGACCGCTGGTTGGAGACCCGTCCAGCGTCAACATCGGTGTAATGGTTGGTTACTCGCCAGTCTGCACCGATCTCTATTATGATCGAGAAGATGTCATCGTCACCTATCGCAGCAATCTGGCCATGCACTGTAACCTGGACCGGCCAGAGTTCCAGCCACCCAGCCCAGACGGGTTCTCACGGCGTGGCGTGGTCTATAACATATACACCTTCGGCGCCACGCAACAGGAAGCCCTCCCCGACGCCGTGACTCACTGCCTGCGTCCGCCGTCGTCCGATATTGACCGGGCGCTGGTCGGTGTGGCTTACGGTGTTCCGCGCCAGTGGGAGATTCTGCCAACCGTTCGTTTCGGTGAGCTGATCTGCGCGGAAATCGAGTATGCCGGGGTGATTTCGTATTTTGTGCCCCAGAGTTAACGCTGTTGGTTTGAAGCGTTATAATGAACTGATCTGCAAACCGGCCCGGCGAAGGCTGTTTCGCCGGGTTATATGACCAATAATCGAGAATCGGAAATCAGAGCAAACACAATGCGGATTGTCACCAACGAAACCCTTGTCAAACGGAATCGCAGAACTGCGACCTATCTCTTTTTCGCCAGCCTCACTATTCTGGGTGTGGGCTTCTTCGTCGCCAACGGACAGATTCTGGGCCTGATGGACCCGGAAGAAATGGACCCGCTGCTTTACTCACTGATTATGCCAGCCGTGCTCCTGCTCGGCTTTCTGGCAACGATCATCTCAGTCCGCATGACCAACCTGTGGATTCGTATGCCACGCCCGGAGAAAGCGATACAGGAAGGGCTGAAAGGTCTCAGCGGCAAAAGCGCCCTGTACAACTACTATCACTTTCCGGCGCGCCACGTGCTGATTGCGCCGCAGGGAGTGTTTGCCATCATCACCCGCTATCAGGATGGCCGGTTCACCGTCAAGGGCGACAAGTGGAAGCAGCATCGCTCCCCCATTGGACGCATCTTCTCGATCTTCCGTATGGACGGTATTGGCAACCCTACTCAGGAAGCCATAGACGCGGCCCGTTACATTCGTTATATCACCGAGGATTATGACCCTAATCTGGAGATCCAGCCGCTAATCGTGTTTGTGGACCCACGCGCCCAGATCGAAATCGAAGACCCGACCGTGCCGGTGCTCCACACCGACCCCAAGAAGGAACCCAATCTGAAGAACTTCCTGCGTGATCGCAAAAAAGCCGAAGATATGCGCGGTCCCGATAACATCGAGGAGTTCATTCAGGAGTTCGAACTCGCCACTCTTGAGTTCGACAGCAATGCAGCCCAACAACAGCAGGCCTGATAAAAAAGAGAGCGCAGCCCACGATTATCCCTGCTGTGCTCTCTTTTCTCTAGCTCCCACCGGCTCTGCGATCAACCAAGTTGAGACAGGCGCTCCTGCCATTTCTTGACCAGTTGGTTATAAACATTTTCAGAGATTTGCCCCATCGCCAGTTTCATATCCAGCCCATCGATCAAAGCCTGGATGTCCTCTTTGGTCTGCGGGTTAGTGGGCGCCGCTGCCGGTGCAGGCGCTGGCGGCTGGTTTTGCTGCATCATCTGCTGCATCATTTGTTGCATCATCTGCTGCTGCTGCATCATCTGCTGCTGCAACGCGGATACATCGGCACTCTGCTGCTGGCCCAGTGCAGCGCCGACCTGCTGGCCAACACCCAGACCTACACCTGCCGCAGCCAGTCCACCGCCCAGACCTTCATTCTGGGCCGCCGCCATACCAATATCCAGGCGTTTCTGGCGCTCCAGAACCTCAAGCCACACTTCCAGCGGAACAATATCACGCAGTTCCTCAATGGGCACATTGACCGTATCAAATGGGTTCGCTTCAAAAGCGTTAATCCGCAGGCCGAGTTGAAGGAACTTATCGTTGACCTGTACCAGCATCGCCCCTTCGATCTCGTCCAGAACGGCATTGGCTTCCATGATGTCCTGCGCGCCAGACTTCAGCATCAGGTTGTTGATTTCACCCAATAGCATCGTCTGAATACGATTTTTGATATCACTCAACCGGGTGACATCGCGATTCATCGCGTAATGCATCACAAACATCATCGGGTCGGCGACCTGCATACCCAGCACGCCATGCGTGCGCAGCAGCATCACCCCCAGGCCGGCGCTTGTACGCAGATATATGGGCTTGGATGTCCCCCACCCAACCTGCGGCATCATACGCAGATTGACGAAATACAGGTCGGCAGTAAACGGTGTACGACCACCAGTCACCAACCCCACCAGCGAAGCCAGCCCCGGAATATTCGCCACAGACAGCGTATGCCGCCCCGGACCCAGCACATCCAGGGCCTTACCCCCGCGAACAAACACCGCCGCCTGTGCTTCGTTGACGATGACCTGCGACCCCATACGCCAGTCACCGTTGCCGCCTGGCGGCGCTCGATAAGCCAGTTCTTCTTCGGCAACCTGGGTATGGCTGATAACATCAATAATGCGCGCCATGAAATTCGCTCCTTTTACAAAAATCGTAGAATGGCTAAATGCGGCTGCTCAGGTCTGTTAACACATCTTGGCGCAGGTCATAAGCGGCGATTGCCTCCGCCACCACTTCGTTCAGGTTGAAGATTGCAGCTTCTACACCTTCCCGGTTTATCACCGCCTCCTGCAGACGATCCAGCGCCAGATCGATTTTATCCACATACACGATCTGCGCCTCGTCGAAAGCATAGAGCTTATCCAGTTCCTCCGGGCCGATTTTCATCTGCGCCCACATGCCCGTGTAACCCGGTGCGGCAGTCTTGATCTTGTCATGGAAAAGCTGAATGTTCGCTTTCACATCGCGCGTCTGGGACAAATTAGCCGTCCCCAGTGTATCGAGAATCAGTTTCTCAATGCGCACCAGACGATCGATCCGCTGCTGAATCTGGGCGGCAATATAATCGCGCAGCATTGAGTCCGCAGTGCGGCGCGCTGTTTTATCCTGGTAGCCTCTGAAACCAGGAATACGAGCGACGAGACGTTCCAGCGATCCACGCTGGCTGACAATTTGATTGTACAGATCAGATGCCATCGGCTTATCCTCACTATTGGGTGCATTACTGCGCCTATACTAAATTCGCATGCTCATTCAGATCGCCCCAAACATCGGGGGATCAGGTCAGGAAATACTCTGTACCACAATAGGGGCATACAACCACCCCCTTGCCCGCCAGTTCAATATCGCCACCACAGCGTTTACACCGGTCCAGGTCACGCAGTTGTCCGGCATCCGATGAGTAGAGTACACCATCATTCCAGTTTACATAGCCGCTGAAGACCTGCAAACCAACCAGTTGATGCACCATCTCTTTCACGCTGTCCACGCTGACATTCATCTCCAGCGCGACCTCATGGACTCCAACCTGCCCACGACTGCTCACAATGTCCAGCAGACGCCGCTGATTGCGCATCACTGTTTCTTCCTGAGCTTCCTGTCCAGCCTTAGCAATCAGCAGCAGGCCAAACACAACCATGATCGCCACCGGGACAAACACAAAAAACGCACCCAGCACAGCCCCACCAACACTGAACTCATCATCGGCTCCCGCCTGAATCGCCAGAAATAGGCCGGCAATTGCGGCAATGCCCAGGCCGACAACGATCAGACTGATGCCAATCAAGCGTCCCCGATCCATTATGCTTTCATCTCCTTATGTGCCTTCCACACTGGCCAGAGCAGCGCCTGTTTATCTGAATCCACGACTGCCGCCACCGCTGCTGCCACCACCAAAACTACCGCCACCGCTAAAGCTGCGGCCACCACCGCCCCAGCTCCCACTGGAACCCGATGATTGTGGGCGGCTGGTTAGTGTGCGCGAAGCAGATTCCAGCATCTTAGTCATACCACTCGAGAGCGACTCCAGCCCGCCGGTGATGCCGCCTGCCATATTCTCCAGCGACAGGCCGCCCCCGCCAGCACGTGCCACATCACCCACGCCACCCCCCGACGATGGCAGCCCCATGCGCGTAGGTGGCGGCGAACCTGCCCGAAAGCTGCGGCCATAACGATGCGTCGGATAATACCATACCGGCGCCGGCGTGGTGGGAATCTGAGCGAAGCGCCGTATCCACGAACGTTCAATACCAAAAGCCACAGCATACGGCAGGTAATCCTCGAAACGCTGCGTAACATCGTGCGCGATTGCATCGGCCTGCGTATACTTGTCGATATTGCGCAGGTACTCGCGGAAGGCGTTCCATTTGGCCGCCTCTTCGGCTCCAGCGCGGGTTTTGGCCGGCATGTGTGTCCCCACCGCCAGCAGTGCCAGACCGACGACACCCAGCGACATGGGCACACACACCAGCGCGCCGGTGAAGTCCTCAGCAATCCCCATTGCCCAGAAGCCAACGAAGATAGCCCCAACTCCCAGAACCGTACCAAAGCCCCGGTATTGATTGCGTGTCTTCTCTGGATGCTGTTTGATCAGTTGGCGCTTGACCAGCTCATCGTACAGATTGTTCTGAAGCTCCGGGATATGCCGGTAGAACTTGTTCTTGAGCGCGTCCATACTGCGCTCCTGACCGCCGCCAAACAGCCGGTCGATCAGTCGCTTCTCAAATGGCAGCAGATCGCTGGTCGCTTTATCGGTGCGTTTGAAAGTAAACGAGTTGCTGGTCGTGCCAAACAGTCCTTTTTCCTGCTCTTCCTCGATGACCAGATATCCTCGCCTGCCGAGATCAATCACCGTAGATAGAATATCGCGCATATCGGCGGTTTCATCGACCAGCGTACCGACCAGCGCCGGCGGCAGATCGTTTGGTGGTTCGCTCAGGTACTCCGGCACTGGCCCTACCTTCGGATCGCGCCCGCGTGTATACCACAGCCAGTAAACCCCCAGCGGACCGCCAATCGCCAGCACCAGCGACAGCAAAATCAACCCCACGTCGATGAGCGGTTTGACATTTTCTTCAAAGTCGCGGCGGGAGTCGAAATCCGCCTGCCAGCCCGTTACGCGCGCGTTCGGGTCGTGAGGATACTGAACGCGAATCTCCAATGATTGGTCGCCGACGATCCCACGCTGCGTTGTCGCTTTGACCGTTGTTCCATTGACCGTCACATCCGTTGGGGTGCCATATGTCATTACTGGGTCAATTCCCTCGCGCGGCGCGAAACCTGGAGGCAGTTCCACAGTAACCGTACTGCTATCCACCTGAAAACCAAATCTTTCGCCCGGAACCGCTGTCCACCACAGTTGATCACCACCCTCGTAGACTCGCAGCGCCCCGATGACTGTGTAAGCCAGTTCGAACGTCTGCCGGGCATTGGTCAATGGTTCGCGGAAGTTATACTCAAGCAGGATTTCCTCACCCTGACGCTCGGTGCAGAACGTACCGGCTGCGCTGGGGCACGACGACGCCCGTTGCAGAGCCTGCCCCCCCTCAAAAACCTGGATGTTTTCGATACGCTCCAGACGCACCAACTCAATAGTCGCTACGCCGGTGCGGAAGGTACCCTCAAACTGGATATCGTAAATCTCTCGTACATCAAAACGGTTTTCGACAGTGTCGATATTATCAATCACAACATCCCATTGCAGCCATCTCAGAGAACGAGTCTGAGCCTCGGCGGTATATCCCCAAAGCAGCGAAAACACCCCCAGCAACAATACAATAACAGAGGCAATCCGTCGCATTTTTCGCCTTTCATCCACAGCCACACCAATAGCAGCATGATTATATCACGTCACACAGCGTATCGACCTAATTGCCAGCGTAAATTCCGACTAACTGTCGGTGATTATGTTCGCTTGAAACCCGAGGCGGCATAATTGCAGCATAACCAGTACAATACACGCATAGAGATTGTCGGCTATTTTTCAAAAAGGGGGCTTTTTCATGTCGCCAGCCTATGTGACACGCCAGCAACTGGAAGAACATGAAACGCAAATACTGGCTCCTTATGGGTTGCTCAGCCGGAACAGCCGGGGGCGGTTCCACCCGGAGAACGAACCCAAATACCGTACCGCCTTCCAGCGTGACCGGGATCGGGTTGTCCATTCCGCCGCGTTTCGCCGCCTGGAATACAAAACCCAGGTATTCGTCAACGATGCCGGCGACTATTATCGCACGCGCTTGACTCACACGCTTGAAGTCGCACAGATCGGGCGCACGCTGGCACGCGCCCTGGGTGTTAACGAAGACCTAGTCGAGGTGATTTGCCTGGCCCACGACCTGGGCCATCCCCCCTTCGGTCACGCTGGCGAATCGACCCTTAATGCGTTGATGAGCGACCACGGTGGCTTCAACCACAACTACCAGAGCTACCGTGTCGTCAGCGAACTGGAGCAGCGTTACCCCAACTGGAAAGGTCTCAATCTCACCCGCGAGACACTGGAAGGCATTGCCAAACACGAAACTGAATATGACATCAGCGATGTGGCAGGCTTTGATGTTGACATCCGAGGCAGCATCGAGGCGCAGATAGCTAATGTCGCCGACGAACTGGCCTACAACGCTCACGATCTGGATGACGGCCTGCAGGCCGCTCTCATCGCGCCAGATGACCTCAACGAACTCGAAATCTGGCGCGAACTCTGCGACCGGTTGGCCTGGCGTAACGGCAAAATCGACGAAATCACACGCCACCGGCTGATCCGCGAGCAGATCGGCATGCAGGTCGATGATGTGTTGCAGCAGTCACTGGAAAACCTGGAAGCTCTGAACCCGCAGTCACCGGCAGATGTACAGCGACACACACAGAATGTCGTCGCACACAGCCCTCGATTCATCGAACTCAATCGCGCCCTCAAACGATTCCTGTACAACAATATGTACAATCACTATACGGTCCTGCGCATGGCAAAACGCGCCGAGCGTTTCATCCACGAAGTGTTCACCAGTTACATACAGGAACCGCGCCTGCTGCCAGATTACTACCAGAAGCTGCTGGAAGATGACGACAACTCCGTGTATCGGGTCGTGGCCGACTATATCTCCAGCCTGACCGACCGCAGCGCCATGCTGGAATACCAGCGCCTGTTTGACCCATTGACGCGCCCGTGATGCGCAGTACAATATTCGATTAAGTGTGGGCAGCTTGGGAGTACAAGACGATATGTCTGGCGAAACCCTGTTAAATGGACGCTATCGACTCATCTCGCAGCAGGGATCGGGCGGCATGGCGGTCGTCTACCGCGCCGTTGACGAGCTGCTGGGGCGTAACGTCGCCGTCAAGGTACTCCGGCCCAGCCTGACTGCTGATCCCACCTTTATTGTGCGCTTTCAGAACGAGGCACGCAGCATCGCCAACCTCTCCCACCCCAACATTGTCACCGTGCACGATGTCGGCAGCGACGGCCCCACCCATTACATGGTCATGGAAATGGTAGACGGTCAGGATCTCAAAAAAATCATCCGTTCACACGGTGCGCTGGGGATCAACCGCGCATTGAGCCTGGCGATTGGTATCTGCGGCGGCATCGGCTACGCACATCGTAACGGCATCGTCCATGCCGACATTAAACCACAGAACATTCTGATTACCCGCGATGATATCGTCAAAATCACCGACTTTGGTATTGCCCAGGCGTTAAGCGACACCCAACCAGTGCAGCGTCAGTCTGTGGTCTGGGGCAGCCCACATTACTTTGCGCCGGAACAGGCACAGGGTGAAAAACCATCGACGGCATCGGATGTGTACTCCATCGGCATTGTGCTGTTCGAAATGCTCACCGGACGACTGCCTTACACTGGTAGCAACCAGCAGGAACTCGCCCTGGCTCACATTCGCACACCAGTTCCAATGGCCAGCGAATTCAATCCGAATATACCCGAAAACCTGGCACAGATTGTGCACCAGGCCATGAGTAAAGAGCGCAACAGCCGCTTCCGTATGGCCGATCAGTTGGGGCGCGTGCTGGTCGATTATCGAGATCAGGGCCGTAACAACACCGTGGCCGGTGCGCCGGTCAATGCCCGTCCAGTGTCCAAGCCACAAAACCCGTCAGAAAGCGTCGCACCGCCATCCACACCGCCACCTGAGTCGAAAAGCGAGCGCCCGTCGACGCCGCCATCTCAGCCACCACAGGCGCCGCCACCACCCGCACAGCAGCAGCAACGTCCTGGTACACCGCCCTATCCTCAGCATCCAGTAACGCCGCCGCCGCGCCCCCAGGCGCCGCCACCAATCGGACCCCCAACCCAGCGCTACAACCCTGCACCCGAAGCCCCGGCCCCAATCAACTACAACCGGAGCGGAACGCCTGCCGCGCCTTACGGCAACACAAGAAGCCGTCCGATGGCCCCGCAGAATGTCCATGACAGCCGTCCGTTTCCAGCACAGACGCCTTACAATCGCATCGCCGATGATCTGGATCAGGAAAACGGCTTCCAACTGGATGGTGTGACCATCGCTCTGGGTATTCTGGCGTTTCTGTCGGTCGCCTGTCTGATTCCGTTATATATCGCTGTACTCCAGGCCCGGCTGGGATAATTACACGCCTCTTATACATTCGTGTCAACAAAAAAATCAGGCCACAGAGCAAGTGGCCTGATTTTTGTCTGTCGGGTATCGGGTTCTGAACCTGATTATCCCTGTGGCGTCAGTGACACCGGCTCGTCAGCCTCGGTCGGTTCGGCTGCGTCGTCCTCGTCATCCAGGGGCAACGGAACAAATACCGGGGCCGGCTCATCATTCTCGGTAGATGACGGCGTTTGAACCGTCACCGACTTATCCATCTGCTGCACCGCATCATAGACCGGGCGCGGCGCGCCATCCGGCGAAATCAGACTGGTGTAACACAACTCTGCCAGAACCTGACTCTGCACGCTCTGGCAACCATTGAGATTGTCCAGGAACATTGGCCCCACATAGCCGAGTTCCTGGGCCAGCTCAAACGCACGCGGCACAAAGATCGCCTGCTGGTTGAGACTGGTGTACGTTACAAAGATGTTGATCTCACCTGGCGGGTCCGTATCCTCGCTGGTCCCCCAACCGAATTTGGTAATCCATATGGCGGTGTCCGCATCGCCAGCATTCACCATAATATCGCGGTAAACATTCAGATTTTCGCGGAAGTAGAAAACGTCACTTTCGTAGTGCGTCTCGACGTTGCCTGTCGGCTCGCAGCACAGCGCATCCGGCGGATTAGCCCAGCCCCCCGGATGTACGCCAATGCCATCGGAAATGGCGCTTACGCCGTTGGCATACATCGTCTCCAGATACAGGCGGTCGTCAATGGCATTCAATCCATCATTGAAGCGCGTTGGAGCCAGCCCCGCCGTAATAACCTGAGCCAACGGGTCGGCAGTTTTGATGACGACGTAGGCCTGCTGCAACATTTCAACATAATCAGTATCACACATACGCCGTTCGCAGTTCCAGTTGCGGCGCAGGTTTGGCTCTTCCCAGATCTGATAGGCATCGACCACACCGCTGTAACGCGCCGCAAGCGTACTCACAAAATCAGTATACAAACCGAGATCATCTGGCGGCCCGTTTTCGTCCGCACTGGTACGCGCCCAGGCTGGCGCATGAGTTACGGTCAGTAGAATTTGCAGACCGCTGGCATCAAGTTGCTCAACCACGCTGTCCAGCTCGTCCAGCACCAGCTCGCCCTGAACAGGCTCGATGTTTCGCCACTCCACCCGCAGTCGAACCCAACCCAGCCCCAGCTCGCTGACCCGCTGCACCAGCGCCGACACATCCTGTTCCTCGTAGAATGCCAACACACCAAAGCCGAAGTTCGTATCGGCAGGCGGCGGCACAGGTTCAGGCGTCGGCGTGATGATCGGCGACGCATCTTCTTCCGGCTGCGGCGTCACTGCCACTGTCGGCAGCTCGACGGTTTCATCGGTAACCGGCAACAGCAGAGTCTGCCCCGGTACAATGACATTCGGATTTGCCAGATTGTTCAGTCGAATGAGTTCCGCGACAGTGGTGTTATAGCGTGCGGCGATGCGCATCAGCGAGTCGCCACGTTGTACGACATAGGTTGTCGTCGGCGGCAGCGGCTCCTCATCTGGCACGGCTGTCCCCGGAATCTGTAACACCTGCCCCACATAAATCAGGCTGGGATTGGTGATATTATTGGCAGCAGCCAGTTCGGTGGTCGTCAGATTAAAACGTGTGGCAATGCGAAAAAGCGTATCACCCGGCTGCACGATATATGTCTCGCCGCTGAGGACCGGCGCCGGTTCTGCTGTGCTCTCCTGTGCCAGACTCAGCGGCAAAACAGCAAACAACAAAAACACCGCTACACCGACGATGAATACACGCCTGAGTCCCATAGCAACTCTCCTGATGATTGAAGCAGATCATTTAGCAGGCAATCGCTTGCCCTTACATCTTACATCGCTACACCAACCGGCGCCAACAGCAGGCGGCGATTGCCCCGGCAAAAGCGACACCACACATCCATAATCGGCGGCCAGTATGTTATAATGCAGCCAATCCGTCCATAAATACAGAAACCTGTACGGAGGGTTAGCCAACATGGACATCAACCAGGTCGCCCGCATGATCGAGTGGCTCGACGAAGAGCGGCGGCGTGATAAGACCACCATCGCCACAATGGAAGAGCGCGTCGCCCAGCAACAGGATGTCATCGACGCCCTTCAGAAACGGCTTAACAGCGTCGAATCCGAGCAAACGGTAATGCAGAACCAGTTTGTTCCCACCACACGCGAAACGGACATCATTGAGCAGGTGCGCAAGGAAATGCACCAGCTCTTCGAGAATGCAGAAGCCAAACGTATCAGCGCCGAGCGTGAAGCCGAGCGCCGGGCCGAGGTTGAGCGCCAGCATATGAGCCGCCCCGTCATCGAACTCTCGGAGAAACTGAGTAAAATCGAACGGACCACGACGGAAGTTCCGGCCATGCAGCAGGACCGTGATCGGCTGGCCGCAACGCTCAACGCACTACAGCAGCGCCTCGAAGACCTGCAGAAAAAGCTCGAAGAACCGGACCGCAGGCTGGCTTTCCTCGAAGAACAGCGCCGCCAGGATATCCGCCGTATCTCCGAATTGGAGACGGATTTGCCCGAAATCCAGAAGCAGATCGACAGCGTCAAGCCCAAGCTCACACTCATCGAGGATCTCGCGCTGCGCAACGAGCGTCGCGTGCAGGAAGTTCAGAACGGTGACCGCGAACGCCGTGAGCAGATTCAGCAGTTTATTGACCAGCAGACCCTGCAATTGCAGCAGCGCGATCAACAGATCGCCGAGATGATGAAACGCTTCGGCGACCACGATGAAACCATGCAGCAGAACCTGGAGCGCTTCGAGACCTGGGCCGAAGCCTATCGCAGCATGAAGCAGATTATCGACGACTTCCAGCGTATCAGCGACCGGCTCGAACGCCGCATCAACGAGGTCGCCGAGATGCAGCGCCTGAGCGAGGAGCGCTTTCGCCAGGAATGGAACGACTGGCGTGCCGACGACCAGAAACGCTGGAAGCAGTTTACACTCTCTAATGATGAGGTCTGGCGCGGACACGACAAGGAATTCGAGCGTTTTGTCGAGCGCCTGGAAGAGATCGGCGCGCAGATTCGCCCCATCAACGACAGCATCGAACGCATGTGGAAGCTGGAACGCGACCGCGCACAGCTCTATCGCGAACGCTATCAGGCCCTGCTGCTCGAATACGACACAACCAGCCCGCCAGCGCCACCCAGCTCTGACGGCAGCAACGGCACGGCATCCTGATGCAATCCACACTCCGCAGAGGTTAACCTGAATGCGCGTTATTGGTACAGCAGGTCACGTCGATCACGGCAAATCGACGCTGGTGCGTCGCCTCACGGGCATTGACCCCGACCGGCTAATTGAAGAGAAAGCCCGCGAGATGACCATTGACCTGGGCTTTGCCTGGCTGGAGCTGCCGCACAGCGGCACCATCGGCATCGTCGACGTACCCGGTCACCGAGATTTCATCGAAAATATGCTGGCTGGTGTGGGCGGCATCGACGCCGTCCTACTCGTCATTGCTGCCGACGAAGGCGTGATGCCACAGACCCGCGAGCATCTCGCCATTCTCGACCTGCTTGGCGTCGAAAATGGCCTGGTCGTCATCACTAAAACCGACATGGCCAGCGACTCCGACTGGTTGGAACTTGTCGAAACTGATGTGCTTGGCGTGCTGGAAGGCACCGCGCTGGAACACGCCGAGGTTCTGCGTGTCTCCGCGCATACCGGAGACGGTATCCCCGAACTGGCCGAACACCTCGACACGCTGCTGACTGGCCTGCCCCAGCGACCGGACTACGATCAGCCGCGCCTGCCCATCGACCGCGTATTTTCTATGAGCGGCTTCGGTACCGTCGTCACTGGCACGCTGCTAGGCGGTGCTCTGCGCGTGGGCGATGAGATCGAAATCCAACCGACCGGCCTGCGTGGGCGTGTGCGTGGTCTGCAAAGCTACAAGCAGACGGTACCGGTCAGTTACCCCGGCAGCCGCACGGCGGTTAACATTTCTGGTGTGGAAAAACGCGCCATCGAACGCGGGCACGTCCTGACGCATCCGGGCCTCATTCACCCCACCAGGTTAGTCGATGTGCAGTTTCGTCACCTGCCGGACGCCGAACGTCCACTGCACCATAACACCGAAGTTAAAGTCTACTGCGGCGCAGCCGAGACGCTGGCACGTGCACGCCTGCTCGATCAGCAAACGCTCGCCCCTGGGGAATCCGGTTGGTTGCAACTTCGCTTGCAGGACGCCCTGCCCCTGGCACGCGGTGATCGCTACATCATGCGTATTCCATCACCGGCGCAGACCATCGGCGGCGGCGTAGTCGTGGAACCACATCCACGCCGTCGCTGGCGGCGCTTCCAACCAACCGTTATCAACACCCTGGAGACGCTGATACAGGGAACACCGGCGCAGCGCCTGGCACAGCACGCGGAAAGCCCGGAACCCATCCGAACTGCCGAATTACAGAAACTTACCGGCCTGGCGGCGGTAGAATTCGATGAAGCTGTCAGGCAGGCACTGGCCGAGGGGCTGCTCACTGCCCTGACCGACGACTCCCTGATGGCGACCAGCAGCTATCGCGCCGGACAACGGCAAATTCTGACTCTGTTGGAACAATTTCATCAGGATACACCGCTGCGCGCTGGCATGCCACGCGAAGAACTGCGCAGCCGCTTGGAGATCAAAAGCGCCACATTGGCCTTGCTGCTGGAAAGCCTCAAGGATCAGGTCGTCGTCGAGAACAACAACATCCGCCTGCCAGATCACAGTGTCCGCTTTAGCGAACAGCAGCAGGCCGCCGTCAACAGGCTGCGCCAGCAAATGGCAACCCAACCCTACGCACCACCGTCATACACGGAGGCCGTCGACATCACTGGAGAGCGCGTTCTGCGCGCCCTCATCGACATGGGCGAGATCGTGCAGATTCAGCGTGACATCATCCTCAGCAGTTCGGCATACGATGAGATGGTGAACGCCACATTGACCATCATTGACCGTGACGGCAGCATCGACGCCAAAGGTCTGCGCGACCGGTTCAACACGTCGCGCAAGTACGCCATCGGCCTGCTGGAACATCTCGACTCGCTGGGTATCACCCGCCGCATCGGTGACGATCGTGTGCGCGGCAAACGTGCGCCATCCAACTCTGGTGGCGGCACTTAAACAACGGTCGAGCATCAACTGTTCTTATCGGTCATCTCCGCTTCAATCTGAATTTGCGTGATCTCGGCGGTCGCAAGTGCGTCGAGCACGATGCGCTGGATGTTAGCGCCCAGCCCTACCAGCTTCTCCTCGACACGCTCATAACCCCGGTCGATCTGGCCAATGTTCGAAATGCGTGTCTCGCCACGCGCTCCCAGGGCCGCCAGCACCAAAGCCATGCCGGCGCGAATATCCGGACTGGAGATGTACGGCACACCGCGCAGTGTCGTCGGCCCCTGCACCAGTGCCCGGTGCGGATCGCACAACGTAATGCGTGCGCCCATCCGCACCAGCTTATCGGTGAAGAAAAACCGGCTTTCGTACATCCAGTCGTGGAACATAATCGCGCCTGCACTGCGTGTCGCCACCACCAGCGCGATGCTCATCAGGTCCGGCGGGAATGCTGGCCAGGGCTGCGCTTTGATGATAGGAATACGCCCGCCAATATCCGGAACCACCGTCAGCGACTGGCTGGCCGGTACGATGACATCCTGGCCCTCGACATCCCAGCGCACGCCCAACCGTTCAAACACCAGTGCCGCCATCCCCAGATGCTGCGGGTCAGCGTCCTTAATGCGGACATGGCCACCGGTCATCACCGCCGCGCCGATGTAACTGCCAACCTCGATGAAATCCGCGCCGACGCGGGCTTCACCGCCGTGCAGCCGCTCCACCCCCTCAATTGTCAACTGATTGGAGCCAATGCCGTCGATTTTCGCGCCCAGGGTCACCAGCATGTTACACAGGTCCTGAATATGCGGTTCGCTGGCGGCATTGCTGATGACTGTCGTACCGCGCGCCAGCACCGCCGCCATGATAACGTTCTCTGTGGCGGTGACACTTGCCTCGCGCAGCAGAATCGGCGCGCCGGTGAGATGCTCGGCGTGCAGGCTGAACAGTCCACGCTCGTACTCAGCTTCTACACCCAGGCGGCGCAGCGCGACGATATGCGTATCCACACGCCGCTCGCCGATGACATCACCGCCGGGCACAGGCAGCACCGCCCGGCCAAAGCGTCCCAGCAGCGGACCAGCAAACACAAAGCTGGCCCGAATCCGCTGGGCCAGCGAACGTTCCAGTTTCCAGGTTTTGACGTCCGCCGTCGTTACGCGCACCGAATGCTCGCCGATCCACTCGATCTGAGCACCCAGTTCAATCATGATATCGATGGTCACCAGCACATCAGCGATTTTCGGGACATTGTGCAGTACAACCGGCTCATCGGTCAGCAGGCAGGCAGGCAGCATTTTGAGGATGGCGTTTTTATTGCCACCTGGCCTGACTTCTCCGTTAAGCGAGTTACCGCCATCAATTACGAACTGCTGCATCGAAATCTCCTACAACTAACTCCACCCGATCGCCAACAGAGACCTCAAGCCGCCGGGCCGCATCGCCCTGGTTCACTGCCACTTCCAGATACCCGGTACTGCCCACCAGCGCCAGCAGATCGCCGCGCAAGGCTTCGCTGTATGAAACCCGTATCTCGTGAATGGTCTGGCCGTTGAGCGTAACCGTTGCTTCAGGCGCACTAACCATCAACGGACCGCGCTGCGGTTCAAATACCGGTTCCAGCAGCAGCCGATCTTCCTGCACCCAGCGCAACCGACCAATACTGGTGGTGATGTTACCAAAGCGGTCGATCTGCGTGACTTCGCCAGTCACCGATGCACCCACGATATTCAACTCCGGGCGTGGTAGCTGGACCAGACGCTCAAGCGACGGGCCGAGATGTGCCAGCGGCACCCCCGCCGCCAGATGTGCAGCCGCCGGTGCGAAGATATCGCGGCCATGAAATGTAGTACTCACCTGCGGCAGTCGGTACTCTGGGTTGACCAGTTCCACAATCTGAACTTCGGCATCCAGCTTTTCCAGCGCATAGGTCAGCACGCCGTTATCCGGACCCACAAAGGTATAGCTCCCTACCTGGACCGCCACCGGACGACGCGTACTGCCCACACCCGGATCAATGACGACCAGAAACACCGTACCCGCCGGGAAAAACGTGCAGGCATCACGCAGCGCGATAGCCCCCTGGCGTACATGCTGCGGTTCGATCGCATGTGAAATATCCACCAGGCGCGCCTCTGGATGGATATCCAGCATCACTCCTTTCATCACCCCAACGTAGATATCCTGTAGGCCAAAATCGGTTAACAAGGCGATAATGGAACTCATCAGTCATTGATCCTGTCAGTTAGAGCCTTCAAATATGAGGCTATTGTAACGCAACCCAGGCGCTTCGGGGACGTTGACAACTCTACGCCCCGCCGCTATACTCGCAAAAATCCAATGAAAAGAAAAGGCGCACGCAATGCATCATCATTGGCTCAATCGTACAGACAACCCGGTGTTGGCCTGTCGCTAGCCGTCACGATTGCTGCGTGCTGCCTGCCAGACCCCGCGCCGGAGCGGGGTTTTTTGTTTGCCTGCATTTATGAAACGCAACTGAGGAGTCGCGTATGCTCGCTGTCATCGACTATGGAGCCGGAAACCTGCGCAGTGTGCTGCACGCCCTGAATCATCTGGGGGTGGACCAGCTAAAACTGGCCCGCACACCTGCCGACCTGCAAGGCGCGCGGCAGATTATTCTGCCGGGTGTGGGCGCGTTTGGCGCGGGCATGGAGCAGCTACACCGCCAGCAAATCGTAGAACCGCTTAAAACGGCTCTGGCGGCGGGCGTACCCTATCTCGGTATCTGTCTGGGGATGCAGTTCCTGTTCGAGCACAGCGACGAAATGGGCCAGCATGCCGGGCTGGCTGTCCTGCCCGGCCATGTGACTCGCTTCTCACCGGACCTGGGACTTAAGATTCCACACATGGGCTGGAATCAGCTCCAACTCAGGCGCGAATCGCCACTGCTGGCCGACGTGCCACCGAATAGCTATGCCTACTTCGTGCACAGCTACTACTGCGTACCAGCCAATGCCGATGATCTGATCATTGAGACGGATTACGGCCAGCCCTTCGCCGCCGCCGTCCAGCGTGACCATATCTACGGCGTCCAGTTCCATCCGGAAAAAAGCCAGGCAATTGGCCTGCAAATTCTGCGTAACTTCCTGAAGATTGGGGAAACAGTATCATGATCGTCTATCCAGCTATCGACCTGCGCGGCGGGCGCGTGGTGCGCCTCAAAGAAGGCGACCCCAACCGCCAGACTCTGTTCAGCGATGATCCGCTGAACACCGCCCAGCAGTGGATCGACCAGGGGGCAAAATGGCTGCACGTCGTCAACCTGGACGGCGCCTTCCAGGCGGAAAACAACAATCTCGCGGTCTTACAGCAGATTGCCCGTCTGAACGTCAGCGTGCAGTTCGGCGGCGGCCTGCGCAACATGGAAGACATCGCCCACGCTCTGGAACTGGGCGCGAAACGCATCGTTCTGGGCACAGTCGCCATAAAACAACCGGAAATAGTCGTGCAGGCTGTCGAACGCTTCGGCACGGACGCCATCTGTGTAGCGCTCGACGCCCGTGACGGCAAAATCACGACGCACGGCTGGCAGCAGGCAACTGAACTCACCCCGCTGGATTACGGACGCTTTATGGCGCAGCAGGGAGTCCGACACGCCCTATACACTGATGTCGCGCGCGACGGCCAGCTTACCGGCAGCGATGTCGAGCGGACTATCGCCCTGGGCCGCGACAGCGACTTACAGGTGATCGCATCCGGCGGTGTGGCGACTGTGGCCGAAATCACCCAACTGGCCGCCAGCGGCGCCGTCGCCGGTGTCATCATCGGCATGGCGCTTTACGAAGGTCGGCTCACTTTAACCGAAGCCCTGAACGCAGCGAGGAATCAGGATGCTGGCTAAACGAATTATCCCCTGCCTGGACGTACATAACGGGCGCGTCGTCAAAGGCGTCAACTTCGTCAACCTGCGTGACGCTGGTGACCCGGTCGAACAGGCTGCCGTCTACGACCGCGAAGGCGCTGACGAACTCGTGTTCCTGGACATCACCGCCAGCCACGAAAACCGCCAGACCACCCTCGATATGGTGCGCAGCGTCGCCGACAGCGTATTTATCCCCTTCTGCGTGGGCGGCGGCATCCGCACCCTGGAAGACATCCGCGCCACACTGCTGGCCGGAGCCGACAAGGTAAGCATTAACAGCGCGGCTATCCGCAACCCGCAGATCATCGACGATGGCGCGTGGGGCTTCGGCAGCCAGTGCATCGTCGTCGCCATCGACCCCAAGCGCGTTGACGGTCGCTGGATTGTCCACATCAACGGCGGTCGGGTGCCAACCGGCAAGGAAGCGGTCGCCTGGGCGCGAGAGGTCGAGGCGCGCGGCGCAGGCGAAATTCTGCTGACCAGCATGGACCGGGACGGCACCAAAGCCGGTTATGACCTGGAACTCACCGCGGCTGTCGCTGATGCCGTGTCGATTCCAGTTATCGCA
>CAZXCK010000002.1:74921-76340 GCA_964639225.1 uncultured Anaerolineaceae bacterium
AGGTGGAGCCGGAGCAGTCTCGCATTTTCACGATGCACTGACCACCGGCAAAGCCGATGCTGCCCTGGCTGCCAGCCTGTTCCATTACAACGAACTGCGCATCGGTGACCTCAAGCGCGACCTGGCCGCGCGCGGCGTGCCGGTTCGACTGACTGGATGGGAGGCGCTCGATGCCGTCGAATAACACCGATCTGGATTTCGACACGATCAGATGGGACGCACAGGGACTCATTCCGGCCATCATCCAGGACGCGACAACGCGGCAGGTACTCACCCTGGCCTACATGAATACCGAGTCACTACGGCGCACATTGGAGACCGGCGAAACCGTCTTCTGGAGCCGGAGCCGGGGCGAACTATGGCACAAAGGCGAAACATCCGGTAATGTCCAGAAGGTGCGCCATATCGCGGTTGATTGCGACGCCGACGCACTGTTGATCCTGGTTGAACCCGCCGGGCCAGCCTGTCATACCGGCAATATCACCTGCTTTTATCGCACACTGGCCGATTTCGAAACGGAGTAACACCATGACCGATATGCTGCATCAGCTACAGGCCATCATCCACGACCGAAAGCAAAACCCCCAGCCAGGCAGCTATACCAACCGCCTGCTTGACACCGGTCCCAACAAAACCGCACAGAAAGTCGGCGAGGAAGCTGTCGAAGTAATCGTCGCCGCACTCGGTCAGGAACGTGAAGATCAGATCAACGAACTGGCCGACCTGTTCTATCATACGCTGGTGCTGATGGCCCAGCTTGATATTTCGCTGGATGATGTCAACGCCGAACTGGCGCGTCGTCATCGTTAGAAAAGGAGCACACATTATTATGGCACTGCCTCCACTGCGCCAACTAGAGACGCAGAACCCCGAATTTCAGCGATTCCGCCAGCAGACCCTGAACCAATGGCTGCTTATCGGTGGGCTGGCGGGACTGTCCATGCTGCTTATGGGGATCGTTGGGCTGGCGATTACACTTTTCGCCCTGGGCTACGTTCTCATCACCACATTGATGAACGTCTACCAGCGCCTGCAGGTCGAGAACTACCAGCATTACCGCCAGATCGAAGCACTGATGTCGCTGCAAGCTACGCTGAAGCTGCGTTATGCGCTGCCACCAATGAGACTGTGGTCCATTTCGCCCGATTTCGGCCTGCTGCTGGCCGAGCAGGTCCGACGCCGTCAGCCAACCCGCGTCCTCGAACTGGGCAGCGGGGCATCGACGCTGGTGCTGGCTTATGCGCTGGAAGCGGTCGGCAGCGGTAAACTCATCTCCGTTGAACACAACGAAGAATATGTTGAGCGTACACGCCGCGAGCTGGACAAGCACGGGTTGTCAGATTGGGTGACGGTGATCCATGCACCATTGACCGATGTCACCGACGATGAGTCAACCTATCGCTGGTACGACATCCCCGA
>CAZXCK010000002.1:76440-89675 GCA_964639225.1 uncultured Anaerolineaceae bacterium
ATCAGCGTAAACACCGCCTGATCACGTGTTGTCTCGCTGCCAATGAGATAATCCGGCTCATCATGCACGTCCAGCACTTCGGCCAGCGTCATCAACGGCGAAAACAGCAGTTGGATATAGGCAATCGACTCGCCATCAAATGTCACCATCTGGCAGCAGGGATCAGCACCTGGAACTCCCCACAACGCGCGCTGGGCCGCGCTGCCCTGGGCCGTCTGAATCTGCACCTCAGAGAACTCGT
Source organism: uncultured Anaerolineaceae bacterium (assembly GCA_964639225.1). Taxonomy (GTDB): domain Bacteria; phylum Chloroflexota; class Anaerolineae; order Aggregatilineales; family Phototrophicaceae; genus CAZXCK01. The sequence continues at coordinate 76,682 of CAZXCK010000002.1, forward strand.
CGTCCGCTTCCAGGATGGCAACCGCATCATCCCAGTCGGTCTGACCAACAGTGATGTCATTCCAGCAGGGGGCCGCGCAGGGTTCACCAGTAACCAGACTGTCATCCGGCAGCATCTGGTCGTCCAGCAGGCGGTTTACCAGCCGGACCAGTTCTTGCGGGTTTTCACTCTCGACAAACTCTGCCAGAATCGGCAGTGCCGGGCCACCACGATCATAAACATCGCCGTCAATCTCAATCGCACCTTCGGGGCCATCGCCCACACGTACGCGAATCGCCGGCGTACCGGTCACACCTAACTCAACACCCAGATTGTAATCCAGCTCATACTGGAACGGGCGCGTACCCATCTCGGTCACGCAAGCATCAAGCTCTTCCCCATCCAGCTCCAGACGATCCGCAACAGTCGCCACCAGATCACCATCCAGCGTACGATTAGATGCCAGTTCGTACATCAGATCGTAAGTCGCCCAGAACGCGCCCTGATCGGCGGCACACTCGGTTGTGGCAGCCATATAGGATGAGAAATTAGCGTCGATGATGGGCATAAAGCGATATTCGAAATTTGCCATACCCGTAGCGACGTATTCCTCGATGAACTGTTTCATCGTGGATTCGTGATACGTCTGGCAAAAGCCGCACAGATAGTCGGCGAACTCGATGATCGTCACCGGAGCATCAGGATCACCCAGCGTGAACGCGCCGTCGTCCCCGCGAAACTGAGGAATATCCTCATAGAGTGCGCCATACTCGCCATCGTCGGCATCGCCATCCTGCGCTGCGACACCACCCACCATCAGAACCAGTGCCAGTCCCAGAACCAGCAAACCATATAATCTCAAGCGCATGAACATTCTCCAGAACTCAAACATTGTCGTGCAGGCGCGCACTCGATGCATACAGCCCACCTGCACGAGCCATGTTACCACAAATATACTACGATCTCACACTTCCGAACGCCAGGAGTCGGCATGCCGTCATTCCTGATTGGCATCTGGCATACAATAACGGTCGAACCATTCCACCATCCGGGTCAAACGACTAACACGATGCTCCGGCTCGCCACTCCGGGAAAGCTCGTGCCCATCACGCGGATAGCGCACCATCTCCACAGTGCCGCCGCTGCGCCGCACGAAAGCGAACAATTGCTCACCCTGCTCGATGGGCACACGGAAATCATTTTCCGAATGGATGATGAGCAGCGGCGTCTTGATCTGGTGAGCATAGGCCAGCGGCGAATGCTTCCACAGCAGTTCGTGATCTTCCCAGGGATGCGCATCAAACTCGGACGAGATGAGGGTTGGCACGTCGCTCGTTCCGTAGAAACTGATCAGGTTGTACACGCCCCGCTGCGAGACCGCTGCCGCGAAACGGTCAGTGTGGCCGACCACCCAGGCCGTCATATAACCACCATACGAGCCGCCGGTGACCGCCATCCGCTTCTCATCCACAAAGCCCTTTTGCAGCAGCGTATCGACGCCCGCCATGATGTCCTCAAAAGCGACATCGCCCCAGGCCTTGTGCAGCGCCCGCAGGAAGGCTTCGCCGTAGCCATCACCGCCACGCGGATTACAAAAGAAAGCCACGTAACCTTTGGCGGCGTGAAACTGCCACTCGTGGAACATCGTCGGCTCGTGCGAACTCCACATCACATGCGGGCCACCATGAATGTTGAGCGCCAGCGGATACTTCTGGCCCTCTTCATAACCCACCGGCAGAATGTACCAGCCCTGAATCTCGACACCAGAAGGGGATTGGAAACGCATCTCCTGCACTGGCTGGACGATAACTTCATCCAGGAAATCCCGGTTAAAGCGAGTCATCTGGCGCGGTTCAGGATCACCAGCGGACAGATAGTACAGTTCACATGGATCATCGGCACGGTTAACCACATACGCGAGACCACCATCCGGCCCCACATTGACCGACCCGGCCAGGAACGGCCCGGAGAGCAGCGTCTCGACGACACCGCCGGCCACACCCACACGATAAACCGGCGCGATGCCGTTGTCGCCCGCACTGAAGATCAATGCCTCACTGTCCGGCGCCCAGTCCACACTACCAAGTGACCGGTCCAACTCCAGATTCAGGTCGCGCACGTCGCCACCCCCAACAGGCATCACCGCCAGTCGGGTGACGCTCTCCGTGAGGCTGCCACCCTCGCGTGGAATACGAGCAAAAGCGATATGGTGACCATCCGGCGATGGCAGCGGTGAATAACAGGTATGCGAATCGTCAGTCAGAATCTGCTCAGTACCATCATCCACACGCAGACTGACCAGTACGTTATCGCGGAACGGCTCATCCTGGCTGACATCGCGCTGACGTCCGGTATAAATCAGTTTGCCATCACGCGACCAGCGCGGCGGCTGATAGTTCGTGTCCATGTTCGTCAGGCGGCGCGGTTTGGACTCTTCTTCGGACAGCCCCTCAGCGACAGGGATGACGTAAACCTGCGCATATCGCCCATCCAGGTAGCTCGTGCCTTCACGGTACGGCACGCGCCACACAAACAGTGGGTCAAGCCGTTTGCGTTCTTCCTCCTCCAGGCGCTCCTTTTGATGCTTGCCAGCCAGCTTGTCGGCAGGTGGCTCCGGTTTCTCGCCAGCATCTTCCTTAGCGCGCTCTTCCGCAGTAGATGGTGAAAGATAGGCGATTTGCTGGCCATCCGGTGACCAGTCCGGCGTCACGGCACCGGTACGCGCATCGGTCAGGGCACGCGCTTCGCCGCCCGGCTCGGCGACCGGCAGCAGATACACCTGCGGACGATCACCACGCGCCGACACAAAAGCCAGCTTTCTGCCATCCGGCGACCAGCGCGGCTGCGAGTCCTTACCGCTGCGCGTGAGCTGGCGCGGCTCGCCGCCGTCCACCGCACTCAGCCAGATATTGCGCTTATATCCATTTTCCATTTTGTCGAGTGTCACCCGGACGTAAGCTACCCAGCGTCCATCCGGGCTGATGCGCGGGTCTTCCACCGCGCCGATTTTGTACAGATCATCAACTTCAATCGGGCGCTTCTCTTTACCCACTTTGCACCTCATCTCATTCTAAAATATTCAAACGTTGGCCATTATAACGCACACAACCGATTTGCCAGTTCAGTTGGACTGCGAGGGATATAACGCATCAGTCGAACGACAGCCGCACAGACTGCCCCACTGGCGCGCCCATCTCATCGAGCAAATTCGCCGGGAAGAAGTTCTCGCCATCGTGGATATACATGCCAATATCCACACCAACAATATCCAAATTCTGCTGTGCCAGGCAGAACTCACGCACGACTCGATCGCCGGGTCGCCAGTACACACCCGGCCACGAGAGCGCGTCCGCCTGGGCTACGCGATCACCGGCTGCATCAACAAAATGCACAGCAAAGTTGTAGTCAGCGTCAGTCGTGGCGGTGATCTCCCATACCAGCGTCAGACATGATGCATCCCACCCATACGCCAGCAGGTTTACGCCATTATCAAAACGCGCCGGCGGAGCCGCCCGCAGCGCACCCAGATCGAGATCATCCGGCTCCCGTGTATTCAGAACATAGCAGCCTTCGTCCTCACGCAGATCAAAGCGCGTTCCGGCAGCCGCACAGTCATTGCTCAGCGTTTGTGTCGTCTCAACTGGGTAAACCCGCGTCCGGTGGTCTTCGAAGCGCACCAGTGGCATGTCATAAAGCAGTGCCGCCCAGACAGCCGGTTCCTCATCAAACGCGATCGACAAGCCGCCGACATCGCCGATCACCTGGCGCGCTTCGCCGTTCAGAACAGCCTGCCGGATCGGCAGCGAATAACTCAGCGGTGTGCCGAAGCCGTCCGGTGTGTGCTCGGTCTCCACGAAGTCCAGCAGCGCCAGCCACAGGCTCACCTGCAACACGCCAATAACGACAACCAGCATCACCACAGAGCCGAACACCAGCCGCGCATAGCTCGTGGCGCTGCGCGACAGGTCGTGACCGGCAAAAGCGACAATCACGAATGCTGCCGGGAACACGGGCGTCAGATAGTGGATGTAAAACGGCGTCCATGTCAATGAAAACGCCACAATTGGGAAAGCCAGCCAAACCAGCAAAGCCACATCAACTGGTGTGCGCGCGTCACGCAGGCGAATCGCGCGCAGCAGCAGCCACCCCGCCGACAACACCACCATCCCGGCCAGCACCACAAACAACGGATACACCGCCGGTACCCGCGCCAGATAATCCTCAAATCGTTCGGGGCCAGCTAGCGAGTGAATCTCCGTACCAGCAATAAGCACCGCCGCACCACGCAGCGCCTGCGCCGTCAGAGCCAGCTCATCCGTATCAGCAGTTGAACTCGCACCGTTGAGTGCAACCAGTGCCCCCGCTCGCAGCATTCCCGCTGCATATGGCAGGGTCAGCAGCAGCGCCAGCACACCACCGATCACAAACGCCCGCGATAGATGTTGGCGCCCGCGCCAGATCAACAACGCAGACACTGGCACGACCACAAACGCCGCATAGTGAATCTGCCCGGTGATGACCAGCAGCGGCAGATGCGCCACCTGTGCCCAGCGTTTACGTTCGATAAAGCCTAAAATGCCCGTCAGCACCACAAGAACCACGAATAACGGCAGCATGTTCTGCGCCCAGATTTTGCGCGAGAAAATTACCGCCCAGGGGCTGACGGCGAACAGTCCGACCGCGATAAGGGCCGGAACCGGGCCGACGTAGCGCCGGGCAAAGCCATACGTCACAGCAATCGCCAGCACATTGAGCAGGCCAACAAACTGCGTGGCAATCGCCGGGTTGGTGCTGAAAACATAGGGAACAGCCAGCAGATAGACATTAGCCGGAGCGTTGGGCACGCCCACCGACGAGCCAATCCCTAACAGAGGAAAGTCCCCATCGCGCGCCACATCCAGCGACAACAGCGACAAAGCCGCCTCGTCACGCTTGAATTCGACAATCTGCGGTGACCCCAAGCGCAGGAAGGCGGCTACCAGCAGGATAGCCGCCAACATAAACCATTCAATCAGCACTGATTGCGAAAATCGCCGTCCCATGCGACCGGCGCGCCTGCCCGCCTAGTGGGCCATCTGAGCCGAGCTGAGGTCTTCCCAGATGCTTTCCTCGAGCTGGGCGATGGCGTTTTCCATGATGTCCAGACCCTGGCGCAGTTGTTCCTCAGTGATGACCAGCGGCGGCGCGATGCGCAGGGCGCTGGTGCCACAGGCCAGGTTCAGCAGGCCGTCCAGGAAACAGCGATGCTCAACCTGATTGCGAAACTCCGGCAGCAGGTTGCCCTCGGCATCACCGAACTCCACACCGATCATCAGGCCCTTGCCTTCTACGCGACGAATTGACGGATGGTTGGCTTTGAAGGCGTTGAGGCGTTCAAGCGTATACTCACCCAGCCGGTGAACATGTTCCAGCAGGCCTTCACCCTCGATCACGTCAATAGTGGCGCTGGCCACAGCACAGGCCAGCGGATTGCCACCGAAGGTGCTGGCGTGTGCGCCAGGAACCCATTCCTTCATCACATCACTACGGGTGACGATGGCCCCAATCGGGAAACCGGACCCCAATCCTTTCGCCAGGCAGGTGATATCCGGCTTGACGCCCCAGTGTTCCATTGCCGTCCATTTACCGGTACGCCCCATACCCGCCTGGATTTCATCGGAGATCAGCAGAATACCGTAACGATCGCACATCTCGCGCAGGCGCGGGAAGAAGTCGTCACGCGGCAGCACATAACCGCCCTCGCCCTGAATCGGCTCGACGATAATGGCGGCAATCTCATTACCCGGCACCTTGCGCTTGATGATGAACTCCTCGATGAACTTCACCGAGTCGCACCAACAGGTAGAGCAACTTCCCTCGCCACAGCAGTCCGCGCAGGCGTTCTTGGCGGGGTATGGCACATGCTCCACGCCACCGGGAATAAACGGATAGTCAGCGCGCTGGATGGCTTTGCTGGCTGTCACCGACAGTGCGCCCATCGTCCGACCGTGAAAGCCACCATAGAAAGAGATGATGTGGCGGCGGGCACCGGACTGATAGCGCGCCAGCTTAAGTGCCGCTTCAACCGCTTCGGTGCCAGAGTTGCCGAAGTACACCATAACGTCTTCGGGGCTGGCCTTATCAATGGGGATAATCTGCTGGAGCTTTTCCGCCAGTTTTACCTGCTCCGGGCAGAAGAAATCCGTCGCGCCGATGTGAACATAACGCTCTGTTTGTTCACGGATAGCCTGGATGATCTTGGGATGGCGGTGGCCGGTAGACAGGACAGCAATACCGGCGGCAAAGTCAACATACTGATTGCCATCAGCATCCCACACTTCAGCGCCCTGTCCGTGCCCCATCACAAAGCCATATGACCGCGTATAAGATGGCGACAGCACCTTTTGATCCCGTCTGACCAACTCTCTGGATTTTGTGCTGGGTTCACGGAACAGGAAGTCGTTATTCTGGGTTGCCATAGTAAGTTATATCCCTTCTTCGATGAATGTCCCTCAGTTTGTAGCGTCTCAAGGGGCAGTATAGTGGCCTCAATCGACCTTCGTCAATCACGAAACCGGCAGCCCGGCATGGTAAACAGTGCCGGGTTGCCATCCACCCAGCCTATTATGTCTTCGCGCCAGCGGAGTTTGCCCACCGCTCGACGAACTGTGCCAGCAGCCGCGCGCCATACCCCGTGCCACCTTTCTCTGGTATGCACGGATTGCCTTCGGCGTCCAGCATCATCCCGGCCATATCGATATGCCCCCAGGCCGGATAATCGACAAAATTGCTGAGAAAAGCCGCAGCCGTCGCAGCGCCACCCGCACGCCCGCCGGAGTTCTTCATATCCGCTGTCTGCGACTCGATATCCTTCTTGTACTCTGGAAACAGCGGCATCGGCCACACGCGTTCACCAGTGGCTTCAGCCGCTGCCACCAACGAGTCGCGCAGTGCGTCATCACTGGCGAATAGCCCCGCTGCGACCTTGCCCAGAGCGACCAGGCAGGCACCAGTCAGTGTTGCAATATCGACCACTGCGCCCGGCTGATAACGCTGGGCATAAACCAGCGCATCGGCCAGCAACAGTCGCCCCTCGGCATCCGTACTGATGATCTCAATCGTTTTGCCGTTGCTGGCCGTCACGACTTCCTGCGGACGATAGGCATGACCGCTGATCATATTATCCGCCGCCGGAACCAGCCCCACTACATGCAGCGGCACATCCAGCGCGGCGATAACCTGCATAGCGGCAATCACCGCCGCACCACCGCCCATGTCGGCTTTCATACCCACCATACCATCCGGTGTTTTGAGGCTGTAGCCGCCAGTGTCGAATGTGACGCCCTTCCCCACCAGCACCACTGTGTCCAGCTCTTTAGCACGGTCAGCATTGTGTTCCATGACGATGAAGCGTGGCGGCGCGTCGCTGCCCTGAGCGACGGCCAGCAGCGCGCCCATCTTCAGCGCGCGCATCTGCTGCACACCGAGCACCTCGAACTTCAACCCGTGCTCTTTGGCCATTTCACCGGCGCGCTCAGCCAGGTACTCCGGCGTGCAGATGTTCGGCGGCATATTGACCAGATCGCGCGCCAGCCACGCGCCATCGGCGTAGGCTTTGCCACGCTGAGCCGCAGCCAGCAGTTCTGCCAGGCCGGTTTCATCGTCGATAATGACCTCAATCGACTGCGGTCCGACCTGCGGCTTATCATCGGTCTTTTGCCCATGATAGGCATAAAGACCCATCAGCGCCCCCTCGACAACCGCCTGAGCCAGTTCGGCGGAAACGAGTTCCTCCGCTGCCGGCAGCGAGATGGCCAGCCGCTCTGCGTTAAGGTCACGAGCACGCCGCGACGCCACCGCAGACGCGCGTCGCAGCCCGTTGAGCTGGAACGACTCGCGCTCACCCAGGCCTGCAAGTAACACGCGTCGCGCCTTGATGGCACCGCGCGGATACACAACGGCGACCTGCTCGGCTTTGGCAGAAAAATCGCCGCCATCGAACAGGTCCGCAACCAGACCATCCAGCGCGCTGTTAAGCGCCGCCGCCGCACCGGCCAGCGTCTCATCTCCTGAAAACAGATAGACCAGCACCGTATCGGCATCGGTCTCCAGGATCGAAACCGGCATCGCTTGAATATTCATCTGAATCAACTCCAGTCTGAAAAAATGGTTCACCGCTATTATGGCACATCCCCGATGACAGACCAACGACGACGCAAGCCAATTTCAGCGGTTGGTGGCCATATTGACATGACCTGCTCGCACTGGTAGAGTCTTCGTGATTTTCAACCCAACATCATACGCCCCCAGGAGCACACATGTCCAGCGACGTCAAAGACCTCGGACAGATGCGGCAGTCGGACCATTTCCGGCATTTGTACACCCCTCCGCGCATTGACGGCAGTTTCGTCGGCAAACACATTATCAGTGTTGAACAGTTTAATCAGCAGGACCTGGAGATCGTATTCGATAGTGCGCAGTCGCTGCGGCAACGAGTCGTCGAGCACGACCCCGAACTACCTTATCTGTGCGCGGGCCGGGTGATGGCTTCGCTGTTTTTCGAATCGAGCACCCGTACCGATATGTCTTTCCAGGCTGCCATGCGACGCCTGGGCGGTGAAGTGGTGGCCGCCAGCAACGGTGTCCAGTTCTCTTCGGTATACAAAGGCGAAAACCTGGCCGACACCGTGCGCGCTGCTGGCTGCTATGCCGATGTGTTGGTACTGAGGCACCCGGAAAGTGGCTCGTCATATCAGGCTGCCTACTATCTCGACCGGCTCAATGAGCGCATCGTCACGCCGGCGGCCATCATCAGCGGTGGTGATGGCATCGGCGAGCATCCAACTCAGGCACTGCTCGACCTGTTCACCATCAAAGACCTGAAGAAGCGTGTCGATAACCTGACGATTACGCTGGTTGGCGACCTGCTGTATGGGCGCACAGTCCACTCGCTGGCCAAGCTGATCGCCTTGTATGGCGCCAGGAACACCACGCTGTGCTTCGTCTCGCCGGCATCGCTGCGTATGCCGGATACCATTGTCGACTTCCTGAACAAACACGATGTCGCGGTTCACGAAACCAGCGATCTGTATGAAGTTCTGGACCAGACTGATGTCATATACTGGACTCGTGTGCAGCAGGAGCGTTTCGCCCGACAGGCAGATTATGACGCTATCCGGGATAACTTCATTATGACACCTGCCGTACTGAATCAGGCCAAGCGCGATGTTATTCTTATGCATCCCCTCCCACGCCGCCACGAAATGGGCACACCCGCCGATCACGATATTCTGGACCAGAACCCGCGCGCGGTTTACTTCCAGCAGATGGAAAACGGCATGTTCATTCGCATGGCGCTGCTGGCTAAAGTGCTGGGAGTGGAGAAGCTGTAATGCCAGCCACACTGACGATCCCCGGCGCAGTGGACCCCCATGTACACCTGCGTGGGATGGCGTGGGCGCACAAAGGCACCTTCTCCAGTGAGACCGCCGCCGCTGCGGCTGGAGGTTACTGGGCTGTGCTGGATATGCCCAACACCACCCCACCCACCGTCGACCGGGCCGCGCTGGATCGCAAACTGGAAGATATCAGCACACAGGCCATATGCGACTGGGGCGTGTACTTCTGTGCAGCGGCGTCCGGCAACTGGGATGAGTATCCGCAAGTCATCGACGATGTATGCGGCGTCAAGATGTTCAACAACTCGACCACCGGCAATCTGCTGATCGAAGATCAGACCGTGCGTGACGCGCACTACGCTCACTGGCCAGGGAGCAAAATCTTCGCCAATCATGCCGAAAATCAGACACTCGACGCTGTTCTGGAACTGGTGCGCCACTACCGTAAGCCGACGCACATCGTCCACGTCTGCACGGCTTACGAAGTCGAGCGCATCGCTGCCGCCAAAGCAGAAGATCTGCCGGTTACCGCTGGCGTGTGCCCGCATCACCTGTGGCTGACAGAGCGCGATGTCGATCACCTGGGCAGTCTGGGCTGGATGAAGCCCTCGCTCAAGACGCAGGCCGACCAGGACGCCTTATGGCAGGCGCTTCAGGATGGCATCATCGACGTGGTCGAGTCCGACCATGCCCCGCACACCCTGGCCGAGAAGACCGCCGAGCCACCGCCCTATGGCGTGCCCGGCCTGGAGACGACACTGCCACTCCTGTGTACGGCACTGCGCGAAGGCCGCCTGACAGCCGAACGCATCGTCGAGCTGGTGGCAGACAATCCGCGCCACATCTTCGGCCTGAGCTGCCCACCAGATACGTACACCGTCATCGACCTGGACGCCAGCTACACCATCGAGCGCGCCAACCTGCATACCTTGTGCGGCTGGTCACCGTTTGAGGGGATGCGCGTCTATGGCAAGGTCCGCGAAACCTGGATTCGCGGGCACAAGGTTTACGACGGCGAGCAGATACTCGTCGAACCGGGGTTTGGTCGTAATGTCTGCGTCTGAAATGCTGCGGGCCAGCCTGCTCAGGACAGCGTCCCTACTTTACACCACAGCCCGCCCGCTGATCTTCAGCCGTTCCGCGCAGCAGACCCATCACGATATGCTGGCGCTGCTGGCTCGCCTCGACGCGGGTGACGCGGCCTGTGAGGCATTGACTTTGCTCAACCAGTACGCCTTCAAGTTGCAGCCAATCATCGCTGGCGGTGTGGATTTACCCTACCCGCTGATGCTGGCCGCCGGTTTTGTCAAAGGTCACGGCTTCGACTCAGAGACAGCCGCGCTCCACGTCGTCCATAATGGCACCAATATTATGCCGGGCTGGCGCAGTGTCCCGGCACTGCTGGGGCCAGTCGAATTTGGCTCGTTCACACGCTGGCCGCGCACCGGCAACCCCGGGACAGTCGTCTGGCGTGACGTACCCACACGCTCGACACAGAACCGTGTCGGTCTCAGGAATCCAGGCGCGGCGGCGGCAGCGGCGTTTCTCAAAGCACGCCAGAACCAGCTACCCCTTGTCTATGGGATCAACATCGCCACCACTCCAGGCATTGACGACCTGGACGAAGAGAACCAGCATGTCCAGGAATCGCTGCTGGCCTTTCTGGCCAACGGCGTGTTTCCGTCATGGTTCACATTGAATCTAAGCTGTCCCAACACCGAAGACGATCCACAAAACCGGCAGACAGCCGCCCAGGCACAACTCCTGTGTCGCACTGCTGTCAACACGCTGCGCGAGTACCGCGCTACCGCCGGGCGCGAAATCCCACTGTGGGTTAAAGTCAGTCCTGGGCTGGCCGCCGCTCAGTACAAAGTGCTCATGGATACCTTCGCCGAAACCGGCGTACGCGCCGTCGTGGCGACCAACACGCTAGGCAGTCCCGCCCCAGACCAGCCAACACTAATCGCTGGCATAGGTGGAGGACGCCTGCACAAGCAGGCTGTCGATGCAGTACGACAGTTGCGTGTCATCCAGCAGCAAAGTGAGCTGCCAGTTGATATAATCGGCTGCGGTGGCGTGCAGGACCCAGTCAGCTACCAGCGTTTCCAGCTAGACGGCGCGGTCGCGGCGCAGTACTGGTCGGCGCTGGTGTTTCGTGGTCCACTGGCAGCGGCGGCCATTCTGAACGAGACACACATATAAACCGTGCAGATCATCTGAAGGCAAACCTGTGGAAATTCATCGAGTCAGCGATACGGTCGCGCGCATTTTGCTTGAGATCGGGGCGGTGCGCTTCACCCCGGACGAGCCAATCACCTTCAAATCAGGCATTCGCTCACCGATCTATGTAGATAATCGTGTGCTTCCATACTGGCCCCAGCACTGGCGGCGGGTCATCGTCGGCTTTCTGGCAAGCATCGAAGCGCACGGACTGGATTTTGACGTGATTGCCGGGATCGAGACCGCTGGCATTCCACACAGTGCGGCGCTGGCCTATACCATGCACAAGCCATCAGTTTTTGTGCGCAAAGAAGCAAAAGCCCACGGCACACAAAGCCGCATCGAAGGTGGCAGCGTCAAAGGTCGCCGTGTACTGCTGGTCGAAGACCTGATTACCACCGGCGGCAGCAGTCTATCGGGCATCGAGGCATTGCGCAGCGACGGCGCTGTTGCTGAGGACTGCATCGCCATCGTCAGTTATGGTTTCAGCGAAACCGTCGAGCGCTTCACCGAGGCCGGCACCCGTCTACTCACCCTGACATCCTTCACCAGGATTCTGGCACAGGCGACGGCTCGTGAGATACTTAACCCAGACGAAGCAGCCACTATCAGCGACTGGCTCAGTGACCCGCACGGATGGGCCGAACGGCAGGGGAAATAACCATGCAAGCCATCGAAAAATACGAAGCCCGCGCCCGTGCCATCAATTCGCTGGTATGCGTGGGCCTGGATAGCGACCACGAGCGATTGCCGCTGGAGTTCAGGCGGCAGGCGCTTCCTCAGTATGCCTTCAATCGGTGGATTATCCGCGAGACACATGCCTTTGCCAGCGCCTACAAAATCAACACGGCCTTCTACGAAGCGCGTGGCGACCGGGGCATGAATGAAATGCATCTGACGGTGGATTATATTCGGGAAAAACACCCGGAAATTCTGACCATCTGCGATGCTAAGCGCGCCGACATCGGCAGCACCAATACCGGCTATGTCACCGCGATTTTCGACCACATGGGTTTCGACGCGGTGACATTGCACCCCTATCTGGGCCGGGAAGCCCTGGCGCCATTCCTGGAACGCGCGGACCGCGCATGCATCATCCTGTGCCGTACTTCGAACCCGGGCGCTGGTGAACTCCAGGACCTGCTGGTGAATGACAAACCGCTGTGGCAGATCGTCGCCGAGCAGGTGCGCGATGAATGGAACACCACCGGCAACTGCATGCTGGTCGCCGGTGCGACTTATCCGGATGAACTGGCACAGATTCGCGCGCTAATTGGCGACATGACGCTGCTGGTTCCGGGTGTGGGGGCACAGGGGGCCAGCGTCGAGGCCACTGTCAAAGCCGGCTTGAACCGTCACGGGCTGGGCATGATTGTCAATGCTTCGCGCAGCATTATCTGGGCAGAGACTCCGGCAGA
>CAZXCK010000003.1:0-58052 GCA_964639225.1 uncultured Anaerolineaceae bacterium
GTGCGATCAACCCATCGCCGACCAACGTGCCGGGGCGATACTCTCCCGGAGAAAAGGCGACATGATCGCCGACAGCCACCGCGCGCGCATTATGCTCGTTGGTCAGGCGGGTGGCCTCATCATCAGTGTGGACCTGCACCTGCGAGAGATCGCGGCCAAACGCGGACTGCATTCGCGCCCGCAGCGCGCCGTCCAGCGGTCGCCCGGTCCCCAGGCGATCCATCACCGCACGCGGGTCGCCCGGTGGGAAGGACTGCTTCTCATCGTTGAGGAGTTCGGTCACCGCCCTATTGCCCGCACTCTGCTGCAACGCCAGCAGATCACGCTGTGGATTCTCGGATTCGCCTTCGGGTGTCCGGGCAGGTTCAGACTGTGGCTGCTGCCCGTTCTGGCGGTCCTGTAAGTCGCGCTTGCGTCCTCGCATGTTACCCTCCCAAAATGAAAACAGGCTCACGCTGTCGTGCAACGGCGGCGGCATCGCCGGTATGGCGATTCTCAGGCATCGCGCATCCCTTCGGCTGCGGGTTGCTTGTGAAAGCCATTGAGTTCGGCCTCGCTGAGCATTTTGCCGGACTTCTCCAACTCGCGGCGGGTGGCATGCAGCAGATGCGCCATGTGTACTGGTTCGCCGACCTCCGCCGCCAGGAAAGCCGCTGCCAGCGCCACGTTCTTGATGTTGCCGCCGCTCAAGCGGAACTGGCGCGCCAGAAATGCCAGATCGACATCCTGGGCCAGCGGCGTCGCCTGCGGCCATATCCCCTGCCAGATCAGCAGGCGGCTGTCCTCGTCCGGGAAGGGGAAATGCACGGCGAAAGCCAGCCGCCGCAGAAATGCCGGGTCGATGTTCTGGCGCAGGTTGGTCGCCAGAATAGAAACGCCATCATAGGTTTCCATCTGCTGCAGCAGATAGCTGATCTCGATGTTGGCGTAGCGGTCGTGCGAGTCGCGGACCTCGGTGCGTTTGCCAAAGAGCGCATCGGCCTCGTCGAAGAACAGGATAGCGTTGCCCTGGGCAGCAGCCACAAAGACGCGACTCAGGTTCTTCTCCGTCTCGCCGATGTATTTGCTGACAATCTGCGACAGGTCGATGCGGTACAGGTCCAGATTGAGCGCGCTGGCGATGATCTCGGCGGCCATCGTCTTGCCGGTGCCGGACGGCCCGGCGAACAACGCGGCTATTCCCTTGCCGCGTGACAGGCGGCGATCAAAGCCCCAGTCGTCCATCACCTGCTGCTGATAGATGAAACGCGCGCATAACTCGCGCAATTGCTGTAGAGCGTCATCCGGCAGAATGAGGTCATCCCAGGTGTGGACCGGCTCGATCTTCTGCGCCAGTTCGCCCAGCGAATCGCTGAACTGCGCGCGCGCTGCCCGGAGCAACAGTGCCAGGTCTGGAGCCTCGCTGATTGCACGCTGGCGCGCCGTCCGGTCGGCGGCACGGGCGATCTGCCCGGCCAGCAGGCGATAAGGCCCGGCCAGCGCGGTGATGTCGTCCGGTGATGCGGCGATACCGGCCCGTGCCAGCTCCGCCTGCCAGATAGCGCGCCGGGTGTGGAAATCGGGCGGCGCGAAATCCAGCGGCAGCAGCGGACTGTCTGCCGGGCAGTCCAGCGCACCGGCCAGCACCACCGACACCGGATGACTATCCAGCGTGGCCAGCAGATCATGCCGCTGAAGCGCCCGATCATCACGGGCCAGAATATCAACATCGTCGAAAAAGACCAGCGCGTTATGCAACCAGCCTTCACGCAGGATTAACCGCACAGTCGGCGAGAAATCAGTCACTTCAGCCAGCAAACGCGCCACATCGACCACCAGCAGCGACCAGCCACGCGCAGCGGCCAGTCCTGCCGCTGCCTGTCGCTTGACGGTGTCCTGCGGTCCGCCAAAATACAGGCACGGCGCGCTATTATGGGTCGCAGCCAGCGCCAGCAGCATCTGCCGGACCGCTGGCATCAGCGGCAGTTCGTCCAGAGTCTGCATTGGAGCAACTAATTCACAGCAGGTCGCCAGTCGGGAATCGAGGCCGGGCTGGTCCAGCAGCAGGCGGACGATCTGCTCATCGACATGCAGCGCACGCGCCAGCAGCGGCGCGGTTGGGCGGTCATCGCCTGCTTCAAGATGCAGCAGACCGTGACGGATCAGCGGCGCATCCGGCGCGAAGTGCGCCCGGCGCAGCAGCCGCGCTTCTGAGGAATCACACAGCAGGTTGAGGGTAAGGTCTACGGTGGGGTGTTTGCGAGTGACGTCGTCCTGAAGATAAGCATACAGCCGCCGGTAGCGCAGGTCGATCTCCGGGGCCAGTGCCACCAGCAGCACATCCAGATCGAAAGCGGTCAGGCCGTAGCGGTCAACGAGTCGTCTCAGTGACGGCGCTTCATGCGGAGCAACCAATCCGTTATGGTCGGTGATGGGGAAATGTGGCATACCCGGTGCCTGATTGAGCAGCCGCTGAACGGCGTCCCAATCAACATAGAGACCCCGATACGGATCACTCAGGGCATCATCACCAAAGACTGACGGCACCAACTGCACCGCCCGCCCCAGCAAAGCGTCCAGACGCCGAAATGCTGACAGCAGGTCTGTCTTCAAAAGCATGTCTCCCTGATCAGGCGGGTGAACCTGCTTTAATCAGAACAATCACCAGAAAGGTCAGGCCCTCTCATGGCAGTTGGATGTTACGCCGGGTTTCTGATAATCAGTGCGGGAGTAATCCACTGGAGGCAGGTCAAATCGGTATGGAGTGAAGCCAGTAGTCGTGTCTTTACCGGTATTCTGACCAGATGCCGCTCTCGCAATAAAACCATTGTGAATAAAAACGAACCCGGTTGTTTACCACAGTATAATCCAAATAACACAATCAAAAAACATCTTATCATATTTTATAGAGCACACGAACCTGTGAAAATATTCCTTAATATAACACAGGCCAATAAATGGTAAGTCTATGGAAAACACACAGCCCGGCACACAGGTCCGGGCTGCGTCATGATGGATCGCGTGAGGGATGTTACAGTTGCTGGATGCGGACCGCGACCTCGGCTACCGCTGCCGCGACCGGCGGCGAAAGCCCAACTCCTTCACGGAAGTCGGCCCCTTCGATACCGTAGATAACCAGATCGGCTGGTAGTTCATCCAGAGCGCGCCCCATCTCCACCGCTTCGGCCACGCCAAAAGCATGCGACGAGCAACGGAAGAAGTAGGCTGGCAGCGGATCGACGGCGGCATCGAGCCGGTAAATCGTCCCAGGCACGCCGCTCGACGAGACCGCATCGATAATGATAACGTGGGGCGCGTCACGCCAGGCGAGCATCAACTGCGCCCCCTCTCCACTGAGCTGTCGCACCGTCAGATGTGTCCCTTGCAGCAGGGCCGCCACTTCCAGGCCGGCGGCGTCATCCCGGCGATAAGCGTTGCCCACACCAATACAAAGCATATGTTCGTCTTTCCGGTTCAGACCTGCTCAAAGTCCAGCCTCAGAAAGTGCGTGGAGCACGAGATGCATGGATCATAGTTGCGAATGGCCTGCTCGCAGGTGTGAGCCAGCACATCATGCTCCATATTGGTTTCGATGCCCTGCTCAACAAAGCGCCACAGGTCATTCTCGATGGTCTTCTGATTCTGCGATGTGGGCGGCACAATTTGAGCATCCTGGACGATTCCATTATCGTCCAGGGTATACCGGTGGTACAGAATGCCACGCGGAGCCTCGGTGCAACCGTGACCGGTTCCTGCTCGTGGCACCACCTCGACATAAGGAAGCGGCGGCGGCTCATAGCTCTCGATGATGCGCAGGGCTTCTTCAACCGCGAACAGGGTTTCGAGTCCGCGCACGACGATGCTCCTGAACGGATTGTTCACCGGCGGTTCCAGTTTATGCGCTTTAGCGATCTTCTTCACGCTGCTCGGCAGCCGGTCGAAGTTCAGATTATAACGGGCCAGCGGGCCAACATGATAATTGTCGCGCTTCTTCAGCCGCGAGTGCAGCGCGCTGGAATAAGCGACATGAACCTCGACAAAGTGCTGGTCGTAGTCGGCGATGTCGATATCCAGCCCTTTGTTCGACACCAGACGCCCCTCATTGAAGGGATATTCGTCCGGGTGGCGCAGGGCGACGTATTCGTAGTCCTGCTCGAACTCCGGGAAGGACAGACCAGCCAGCGCCTCGACCGCTTCGCGCGCGGCATCTCTGGACCATTTGAGATCATCAACCAGCGACAGCAGTTCCTGCCGGGTCGGCACACGATAGAATCCGCCTACACGCACGTTGATCGGATGAATCTCGCGGCCAGCCAACCGAATCATGATGTCGTTGCCATGCTTCTTCAGGCGCAGCGCCAGTTTGACCAGATCGGGATGGTCCTTCGCCATCTGGATGGCGTCGGGATAGCCCAGGAAATCCGGCGCGTGCAGCATGAAGGTGTGCAGGGCATGGCTTTCGATCCACTCGCCGCAGTACAGCAGACGGCGCAGCTCACGCAGCATACCATCGACCTGCACGCCAGCAATCGACTCCATCGCGTGGCACGAACTCATCTGATAGGCGACCGGGCAGATACCGCAGATGCGCGCGGTGATATCCGGCACTTCCATAAAGCTGCGCCCCTGCAGGAACGCCTCGAAGAAGCGCGGCGGCTCGAAAATCCTGAGCTGGACATCGACCACGCGATCGTCCTTCATTTTGATACTCAGGCCGCCCTCACCTTCGACGCGCGCCAGGTAATCGACTTTGATCGTTTTACGACTCATGGCGTTCGCTCTCCTTGCGGAACGGCTCCGCGTAAGCGTTGAACGTCCGCAGCGCGCGCCGGATATCGGCGGGCTGCATATCGTGCGCCAGCCACCAGTCCGCCAGTGACGCCGGGTTGGGCGTCTCCATCGGGCCGAAGCAGCCATAGCAGCCCCGGTTGAAGCGCGGGCACAGCGCGCCACAACCAGCGTGGGTGATCGGCCCCAGACAGGCGATCCCCTGGGTGACAGCGACACAGGCCACACCGCTGCGCTTGCATTCCACACACACGCTATAAGCGGGGATGTTCGGCTTGCGTCCATTCAGAAAGGCGTTGAGAACCTCCAGCAGTTGGTACTTATTGACCGGGCAGCCACGCAGCTCAAAATCGACAAAGACATGGTCAGCGATGGGTGTCGATTTTTCGAGCGTGCGGATGTACTCCGGGCGAGCGTAGACCGTGCGCGTGAAGTCGCGGACATCGGCGAAATTGCGCAGCGCCTGGATGCCGCCAGCAGTCGCGCAGGCGCCGATGGTGACCAGCGCTTTGGAACGTTTGCGAATGGTCTGGATGCGTTTGATGTCGTGTTCGGTGGTGATGGACCCCTCCACCAGCGAGATATCATATGGCGGCGGGGACTCGGCGCTGGTCGCCTCTGGGAAGTAGGCGATCTCCACCGCATCGGCCACCGCCAGCAGCTCATCCTCACAATCGAGGATGCTCAACTGGCAGCCATCACACGACGCGAACTTCCAGACCGCGAGCCTAGGCTTTTTGTCGGTCATCGTCAGACCTCCCATTGGGCCAGCGGCTGTTGAATCTGGCTGTAGCGAAATACCGGACCATCTTTACAGACGAAGTACGACGAAAACTGGCAGTGACCACACAGGCCAACCGCGCACTTCATGTTGCGTTCCATCGAGACATGGATGTTATCCGCTGGCACACCGCGCTTGAGCAGTTCCGCCGCGCTGAAGCGCATCATCACCTCTGGTCCGCAAACCATCGCCATCGTGTGCAGGGGATCAAACGGCGCTTTGGGAATCAGCTTGGTGACCACCCCGACGTTGCCATGCCACTTTTCGTCGCCGTAGTCGACGGTGACGTGAACATCGAGATCGAAGCGCGCCCGCCACTGTTCCAGTTCTTTGCGGAACAGAATGTCATCGGGGCTGCGCGTGCCATACAGCAGCACGATCTTGCCGTATTCCTCGCGACGCATGAGCACATGATAGAGAACAGGTCGCAGCGGGGCCAGGCCGATGCCACCCGCCACCAGCACCACGTCATAACCGCGCGCAGCTTCCACGCTCCACGAACTGCCAAAAGGACCGCGTACGCCGATCGTCTCGCCAGCCGTCAGCCGGCGCATGGCTTTAGTCACCGTGCCGACCACGCGCGTGGTATGGTGCAGAATCTCCGGGCTGAACGGATCGCCGCTGATGGAGATCGGTATCTCGCCCACGCCGAAGATATACAGCATGTTGAACTGGCCCGGCTCAAAACTGAGTGTGTGTCCGTTGGTCGACTCAAGCTCAACGGTGAACGTGTCGAAGGTCTCTTTGATGACCCGTTTAAGTCTGAACGGTGTCGTTCGCATGGGGTCATGTCGTCCGTTTTTGTCAACCATAGACGTTTGCCATCTGCATTCTGGCCGCTTCCAGGCGGTGGATCAGCACGCGCGAGAAGAGCTTGTAGAAATGGTAACCAAACACCTGATCGTCTTCGCATTTCTGACGAATACAGGCACCGTCAAGGGCGACCGCGCGTACCAGCGACTGCGCACGGGCATCGAAACGACTGCGATACGGTGGGAACATCCACGACCAGCCCAGCACCTCATTCTCGTTAACGGTGAGCAGGCGCAGATAACCGCGCCGGGGATCGTGAACATCAACCGACACAGTCCCATGCCGAATGATGAAGAAGTGCTTGGCCGGTGCGCCCTCTTTGATGACCAGTTCACCCGCCTGGAAAATCACATTGGACGCACAGCCCGCCAGGAATTCAATATGTTTGGGGTCAAGTTCGTGAAAAAGCTCTATTTCACCTAAAAGGACATCAAGCGTTTTCATCGCGCTTTTTCCTTTGATGTCAGCCTACGCGCCTCTTCGGTCAGGTCAATGCCAACCGGGCACCAGGTGATGCAGCGCCCGCAGCCCACGCAGCCGAAGGTGCCAAACTGATCGACCCAGGTCGCCAGTTTGTGCATCAGCCATTGACGGTAACGCGCTCTGGATGAATAGCGCACGCTGCCGCCATGAATATACGAGAACTCCATCGTGAAGCAGGAATCCCACTTGCGCCAGCGTTCGGCATGCTCACCGGAGAGGTCGGTGTAATCTTCAATCGTGGTGCAGAAACAGGTCGGGCAAACCATCGTGCAGTTGCCACAGGTGAGACAGCGCCGGGAGACATCTTCCCAGTGAGCATGTTCGATGCTGCTTTCCAGGCGCTCTTTCAGGTGTTCCGTGTCCAGGGTGCGGCCCATACTGGCGGCAGCGGCGGCCAGCCGTTCCTCGGCGGCAGCCACTTCGCCGGCTTCTGCCGGGCGCACCGGCAGCGCGTCCAGCAGGCGTTTGCCTCGCCTGGAATCCGACTCAAGAATAAAGTAATGCCGGTCATCGGTGACGATCTCCGTCAGCGACAGATCAAAGCCCGTTTTTGCCCTGGGGCCGGTGTCCATCGACGCGCAGAAGCACGTCCCACCGGCGCGGGTGCAGTTGACGACGATGAACAGCGCCTGCTGTCGCTGGGCACGATAGAATGGATCGGCGAACTCGCTTTCCATGAAGATGCGATCGTGCAGCGCCACCGCCTGCAGATCACAGGGGCGCATGCCCAGAAAAGCGAGTTTAGACGGTTTGGGGGTGTCCTCTGCGACGGTGAAGGTGCCGTTTTGTCGCTGAGCCTGCCATAGACGAACAGAAGCGGGATATAAGTAGCGTTTCCACGAATGCGGACCGACAGTATAGCCAAACAGCGCGCCGTCGCCCTGGTCGCTCAAACGATAGCTACCGGGTGCCTGGGCGTCTGTCCAGCCAGCGGGTAAGTCCTCAACGGCGCGCACTTCGTCATAGACGATGGTGTGATCGCGCTGTACCGGACCAATGACGGTGTAACCCTGTGTTTGTAACGTTGTTAAAAGTACCTCAAAGTCATTATTTTCAAGGAGATAAGCCATAGAGTACCCCTCCTTTCACGCTCTATTATCCGTTAAGGAGAGAATTGTTTCATCTGCCAAAAAGACTTTCCTTTTGTGACAAATGTCACAATCGAAACCGGACAGGTATCACTGGGGACGACCGACCAATCGGGTTGTGACGACTACAGGGTATCAAAAAGGGGCGATCGAATGTGATCGCCCCTGATAACTGTCTGTTGGTTGTGGTTGTTGCGCCGAGACTAACCGGGCTACCCGCCCAGTTCCTGAGACAGTTCCCAGGCGTTGAGGCGCAGGCCGGTGATACCGGCGGCGTCCTGGCGCGCCAGATGGACGAAGGCCGGCGTCAGCAGAATCGGATCGACCCATTTCTGCCGGAGTTCTTCGGGATAAGTCGTTTCGGACATCGGCGTATGCATGTACATCCCCGGTGTGATGGTGTTCACGGCAATGTTGCGCGGTGCACCTTCCAGGGCCATGCACTTCATGAATCCTTCCAGACCGTGCTTGGCCGTGCAGTAGGGACTCTCATCCATGAAGCCCTCGATACCGGAGCGCGACGACACATAGACGATACTGCCCCCACCCTGCTCGGTCATCAGCGGCCATACGGCCTGAGTCAGCAGAAAAGCCGCCTGAATACCGACGTTCACCTCGCGCTGCCAGTCTGTCAGCGAAATATCCAGCAGCGGGCGATTGACCAGGATGGCGGCGTTGTGGACCAGCACACGCGGCGCGCCGTAGTGCGCAATTGCCCGCTGGATCGCCAGCACCGTCGATTCGGCGTTGGCCAGGTCAACCGTCACTGGTATACAGTCCGCGCCTTCGTCCTGGCGCAGTTCGGCGCAGGCTTCATCGAGCAAATCCTGACGCACATCCATCAGGGCGACGCGCATCCCGGCGCGCGCATAGGCGGTGCTGATGGCGCGCCCCAATCCCTGGGCCGCGCCGGTGACAATGGCGAAAGCGCCTCGCAGGTCGGTCATGACAGCAGCCCCCGCACAAACGTTGTGAAGCGTTCCAGACCTTCTTCAAATTTCGGTGAAGCGGTCGTCAGCGCGCCGCGAATGAAGCCTTCACCTGCGCCGCCGCCGATAGTCCCCGGCTGGAACACCAGCCGCGCCTCGTCGCGGGCACGCTGGACGAACTCGGCGCTGGTGAGTCCGGTAGGGCGAATGTCGATAAAGACATAATACGCGCCCTGCGGCTCGCCATAAGGCAGGCCCACCGCGTCGAGTGTTTCCAGCCAGAGACGGCGACGGCGGTCGTATTCGCTGAGGATGTCACGGAACCAGTCTCGCGGCTGGCTGAGGACGGCCAGCCCGCCATATTGCGTCACCACATTGGCACAGATCATCATGGCGTGATGGAATGGCAGCATAGCCTCGACCAGTGCGGCGGGCGCGGCGATGTAGCCCAGGCGCAGGCCAGTCATGCCGAAGCTCTTGGAAAAGCTGTTGATCGTCACCGTGCGCTCACGCATCCCCGGCAGCGAGGCCATGCTCACATGGCGGTGATCGTCGAAGACGTAGTACTCGTAAATCTCATCGGAGACGACGATCAGATCACGGCGTATCGCCAGCTCGGCGATGGCGGTCAGCGTGGATTCTGGCAGGACCGTCCCGGTGGGATTGTTGGGCGTGACGATCACCAGCCCTTTGGTCTGCGGGGTGATGGCCGCTTCCAGATCGGCAACATCGATGGTGAAGTTGCTGTCGATGCGCGTGGGAACCGGAATCAGCGTGCCGCCCAGGATAGCCGCGTCGCGGGTATATTCGTCGTAGTGCGGCGACGGCGTCAGCACATTGTCACCGGGGTCGAGCAGCGTCATCAGCGTGACCATCAGGGCTTCCTGCGCGCCGGATGTGACGATGATCTCGCTGTCGGGGTCAACGGTGACGTTGTTCTCGGTTTGCAGCTTGTTGGCGATGGCCGCCCGCAGTTCCGGAATGCCGGTCCAGGCGGTGTACTGCACGCGATTTTCAGCCAGCGCCTGCTGCATGGCCTCGAAAACGGGCGGCGGTGGGACGAAGTCCGGCGTGCCACTGCCCAGGTTAATCAGACCAGGCAGCGGCACTGAGGTCTGGCGTCCCAGCGAACCCAGCAGCCCACGCGCCCGGTTGGAGATGTAACGGTCGATGTTCATAGATGGTCTTTCCTGCGGCTCGCTGGCCGGTTAGCTCAGAGTAATCCAGCGCCGTTCGGCGTAGGACTGGTGGACGGCGTCCATCGCCAACTGGGTCTTGAGACCGTCGGCGAAGGTCGCGCCAGCACGGGTGGGCCGCCCCTCGCGGATGGCCGCCGTCAGTTCCCGCATCAGCCCCACAAACGACACATTCCAGATGCCCTTGCCGACGCCGGGCAGGTCGGCGTTGGGGTCGGCCTCGCTCATATCTTCGAACGGCTCGCCCGCTTTGGCGACCATCAGTTTTTCGTCGTCGTTGGAGAGCAGAATCGAACCTTCACTGCCGAATATCTGGACATGATTGCCCATGTTGTGACGAGCGACACCGCTCAGAAAGACCGACGCCCAGGCCCCGTTCTGCATCTCCAGCGAGAAGCTGACGACATCATCGGCGGTAGCGGTCCAGGACTCGCCGGTTTTGGGGTCTTTACGATGGGGAACCATCGTCGCCACCTGACCGCAAATCGCGCCAATGTCACCCAGCCAGAAGCGCAGCAGATCGAGCTGGTGCGAGCCGTTGGCTCCCAGCCTGCCGCCGCCCATGCTGGCCAGTGACCACCAGTCGCCTGCCGGGCGGGTGGCCGGGTCGCCCCAGGTGGGCGTGACGTTGACCACGTGCACATGCCGCACATCGCCAATGTAACCATCGGCGATGAGCTGCTGGATTTTGCGCCGGTTAGGGTTGAAGCGCAGCTCGTGGCCGATCATATGAAGGCGGTTCAGGGACTCAGCGCGTTCGAGCATCTGGCGGGCTTCGTCGGCGTTCATGGCCATCGGCTTTTCGCACAACACATGCGCACCGGCGTCGAGCGCGGCCAGCGCCATCGGCGCATGATAGATGGTCGGCGTGGCAATGCCCACCAGATCAACTTCGTGTTTATCCAGCAGCTCACG
Organism: uncultured Anaerolineaceae bacterium; assembly: GCA_964639225.1. GTDB lineage: Bacteria > Chloroflexota > Anaerolineae > Aggregatilineales > Phototrophicaceae > CAZXCK01. The sequence goes on from CAZXCK010000003.1 coordinate 10,973, forward strand.
CCAGTCGTCGTAGGCGTGCGGCACGCCGAACAGTTCGGCTGCCGACTGGGCACTCTCCAGGCGGGCACTGGCGACAGCCACCACTTCGACGTCATCGACGGTGGCTAAGGCGGGCAGATAGGCCGCTTTGGCGAAGCTGGCCCCGAAGATTCCAACTCGTATGGTCATGATATGTCGCTCGCTTTCAGATCAGGCCGCGCTGGCGCAGCGCCGTGCCGATGGCCTCGACGTTGCGCAGTTCGGCTTCAGAGTAATTACGCGAAATGAGCACGCCGCTGGCACCGCCATCGAAGCCGGCATGCACGCCCGCGATGATGTCCTCTGGCGTGATGGGTTTACTGTCGCCGCCGTCGCCGACGCCAACGCCGATGCCAGGATAGACTTTGCACCGTCCGCCGGTCTGGGCGACGAGCTTCTCGGTCCAGCGTTTGACGTACTCCGGCTTGAAGCCAGCCATTGGCGATTCTTCACGCGGGGCGACAAATTCTTCCAGGCCCAGAATGTTCGCCAGCGCGTTGAAAGCGCCGTCCGGCGTGGCGTCGGCCAGAACACCCTTCTGCCAGGATTCAGCGAATTTGGCGAAGCGCGCCCCCGCCGGTGTGTGATACAGCACCGGCTTGAGCCAGTCGGCGTATTCGGCGTAATCGGACTGGTCGTACTGAGCGCGCAGGTAGGGGTTGTAGGTGTTAATCACCTGCCAGATACCCAGACCGACCTCGTAAGCCGGGTCCAGGAAGCGCAGCAGCCCGGCGATCTCATGGTAGAACGACTGGTGCGCATCGAGCCACATCTTTTCCCACATCAGCACTTCGGGATAGTGCAGCAGTTGGCGCAGCAGCAGAATAAACACACCCTCGTCGTAACGCTGGCCCTGGCGCACATCGCGCAGGAACAGGTCGATCTTGCGATAGCCCTCGATGGCCCGCTGCACATCAATGCCGCGCGCGCGGGCTTCGGCGACGAAGTACTGGTCAAAGCCGGTGCTGGAGTCGGCGCGGAAGATGTCCATCAGCGGGCTGTGGCGCTCCACACCCCACAGCAAACCGGTCAGGTCATGATTCTGGAACCAGTCCTCAATGACGCTGCGCCACCACGTCCGGTATTCCGGATTGAGCAGCGAGGGACGTGTGGCGATTTTGCCCCAATGGTCGCGGTCCAGGAAATGCGGGAAGCCCGGCTGCCAGATCGAACGAATACTGGAAGCGGATGTCTCGCAGTAATACGGATAGACCTTAATACCGCGCGCCTTCGCCGCCGGGATCACATCGGCCAGGGTGTCGAAACCCTTGTATAGCGGGTCTGGCGCGTCGAACTGTTTGTGGAAGGTCGCCTGATAATAGCGCGGGTCTGGCCTGTAGAAAGCGCCACCCTGTAGATTATCCGGTTCCTGCACGCCATGATCCGGAAAGCCGAAGAAAGCGCGTCCGGCGTTGCCGAGGCTCCACGACAGTGCCGATACCATAATGGCGTTGACGCCAGCCTTTTCCTGAAGCAGATCAAGCACCTTCTCGACGCCTTCGTCGATGAAGCTGATGGCGCCAATCTGAATGCCAACAAATGTCTGAGACATAACAACTTCTCCTATTTGATGATGATGCGGCAGCACGGGCACGCATCACGCGCCACGCAGACGCGGGTCCAGAAAGTCACGCAGCCAGTCGCCCAGGATGTTCAGCGAGAGGACGGTCAGCATAATGGCGACACCCGGATAAACCGCCAGCCACCAGCTACCACCCAGGAGCTGGTCGCGGCTGTCGGCCAGCATACCACCCCAGGTGGGCACGGTAGGCGGCACGCCGAGTCCCAGGAAGCTTAGCGAGGCTTCGGCCAGGATGACGCTGGCGACATTAAATGAAGCGATGACAATCAGCGGAGCCAGAATGTTCGGCAGGATACTACGAAACATAATACGTACATTCGACATACCGACGCTGTGGGCCGCCTCGACATATTCTTTCTCGCGCTGGGAGATCGTCTCGCCGCGCGCGATACGGGCGTAGGTCACCCACTGACCGATGCCCAGCACCAGCACCAGATTCAGCACGCCGGAACCGAGTACGACCAGCACCATAATCGCCAGCAGAATAAACGGAAACCCAAGCTGAATATCGGCCAGGCGCATAATCAGGTGATCGACGATGCCGCCGAAGTAGCCGGCAGTCAAACCCAGCAGCGTGCCGATGACGCCGCCAATACCGACAGCCACAAAGCCCACCAGCAGCGAGATACGCGCACCATAGATGAGGCGCGACAGCACATCGCGGCCAAGCGAATCCGTGCCCAGCCAGAACTCGACCTCACCGCTTCGGCCTTCCGTAAAGGGTGGCTGCAGCCGCGATATGATATTCTGGCGATTCGGGTCTTTAGGGGCGATCTGCGGGCCGAAAACGCCCAGGAATGTGATCGCCGACAGGATAAACAGCGCGACCAGCGGCCAGCGCGCCCGCACCAGACTGCGACGCGCCCGCAACCAGGCGGACGGCGTTACAAAAGTCTGACCGTTGACCAGTCGCACAACCTGTGTACTTTCCATGACTTGCTGCGCCATGATTTCCCTCCGAGTTAATCAGTTGAGCCGCACGCGAGGATCGAGGCGAGCGTAGACCAGGTCAACCAACAGATTGAGCAGCACGAATAAGAAGGAGAATGAAATTACCGCCGCCTGAACAACAGGTACATCTCGCTGATTAATGGAGTTAAACACCAGCCGCCCCACCCCCGGCCACGAGAAAACGGTCTCCACCACCACCACACCGCTCAGGAGAAAGCCGAACTCCAGGCCGAGGATGGTGACCACCGGGATCAGCGAGTTACGGAATGCATGCCGTCCGACGACGCTGCGCTCTCGCAGCCCCTTGGCGCGGGCGGTGCGCACATAATCCTGAGAGAGCACTTCGAGCATCGTCGAGCGAATGAGGCGGGCGTTGCGCGACAGTGAAAACACGGCGATTGTGATGCCCGGCAGGATCAGATGGCGCAGCGCGTCCGGGACATTGCTGATCGCCAACCCTACATCACCGCTGAGCAGCGGCTGTAAAACCGGCACATGCCCGCTGATGGGCAGCCAGCGCAGCCCCAGCCCAACTGTCAGAATAAGCATAATCCCCAGCCAGAAGCTCGGCATCGACTGGCCAAAAATGGCGAACAGCATAATGCCGCCATCCAGCGGCGTACCGCGCCGTGTCGCCGAAAGAATACCAATCGGGATCGCCAGAACCAGACCCAGGATCATAGCGAAAAGTGTCAGCTCGATGGTAGCCGGCAGGCGCGTCATCACTAAGTCCAGCGCCGGCATCTTGGTGACCAGAGAAGTCCCAAAATCACCCTGAACCATGCGCGTCATGTAGGTGATGTACTGCTCGTGCAGGGGCCGGTCGAAACCCAGCCGCTGCCGGATGGTAGCGATTTCCTCCGCGCTGGCCCGGTCACTGACATAGAGATAGGTCGGGTCACCGGCGAGTTGGAGCGTCATAAACGCGAAAAAGGTCACACCGATAATGACGATGATCGATTGAAGCAGGCGACTTACCAGGTATTGGGTCATGGAGATTTCTACTTATTCGCTCGGTGTTACGTCCAGAAAGAGGGACATACGCCGCCGCTGCATGGACGGCGTATGTCCGGGTTACGGGTGTCGGCGAGTTACCGCAGTGTCGCGTCGAACACGATCACTTTCTCGTCGCGGCGGGCTTCCCAGTCGATGCGGGTGCTCACGCCATAGAAGTCCGGCTGGCTGTAAAGCAGCAGCCACGGCGGGTCGTTATAGAAGACTTCCAACATCTCATTGACAACCGCGCGCTCTTCTTCGGGGTCACGGATGTCGGCCAGCGAACGCCAGCGGTCGAACCACTCCGGATTGTCCCAGAAGCCATAGTTGGGGTTGGATGCCTCGTTGGCAAAGTCGGCCATTTCGTAGAGCGGATTCCAGTTACCGCCGCCGGAGCCAACAAAGTAAAGCGGACCAGCCTGCTGGCTGACGAGCAGCGGCACGAACTGAGCGCCAAAGTCCATCAGTTCACAGTTGGTGCGCACACCCACTTCGTCCAGATACTGGCAGATAGCCAGCACGACATCGACATCGTTCAGGTAACGGTTGCGGCCAGCCATAAGGGTAACTTCAAAGCGAACGCCATCCTCATCACGCGGGTAACCGGCGGCGTCCAGCAGTTCCTCGGCCATTTCCGGATCATAAGGATACGGTTCCAGGTCGGGATTGTCGTTAGGCGGATTCACCAGACCACTCGCGCGCTCGCACTCGGTACCCAGCAGGAAACTGCAGATGGTCTCCACGTCGATGGCGTATTGCAGAGCAACGCGCACATCGGTGTTCTTGATAGCCTCAGCGCCTTCGCTGCCGGCTGTCTCGAACTGGTCGGTGAAGTTGAAACCAACGTAGATGCGGCGCAGACCAGCAACGGCCTGAATCTCAGCAGCACCAGAGTTAGTCACCGCTTCGTGCTGGTCCGGCGGCACATTGGCGATGATGTCGATGTTACCGGCGATCAGTTCGGCGGTACGGGTCGAGGATTCGGGGATCACACGCCAGATGATGCGCTCAAAACCCGGTTCACGCAGATCGAACGCTTCCCAGCGCTCCATCAGGATGTAGTCGTCCTTGACCCACTCCACAAACTGGTACGGGCCAGAGCCAATCGGGAAGTTGGCGGCTTCTTCCAGGGTGCGATCTTCATAGGACTCGCGGCAGTAGATATGGACTTCGGACAGCAGACCGAGGGCGATAGACTGGTAGCGCTCCAGGATGATGGTCGCTTCCAGTTCGCTTTCCACGCGGGCGTCAGCATAGCCCACCGAAGCGAAAACAAAGCCCGGCGTGTTACCGGTGAAGGCATTCTCGGGGTCAGCGGCACGCTGGAACGAGTACACCACGTCATCGGCGGTCAGCGGCGAACCATCATGGCAGGTCAGACCTTCGTTGAGCGTGAAGGTGATCTCGGTGCCATCGTCACTCAGGCGGTAGTCGTTCGCCAGATAGGGGACAATGTTGCCATCGGCTTCAATATCATACAGGGTGGCGAACATATGAGCGATGATATTGGCATCGGGACGGGAACCAACCTGAGGCGGATCGAGGCTGGTGGCATCGGTGGTCTGCGCGATCACCAGCGTATCGTCATCTGGTGCCTGCGCGCCTGCGCTCAGCGGCACCAGCAGGATACCCATCATCATGACGGTGATGAGTACGCGGACAAAGCTGCTTTTGCTCATTTCCTACTCCTCTAACAAGCTATAACGACGTAAACGGTGTTCTGATGAGTATTTCGACAATCCATCCGAGCAGCAGCACCTCCTACCTGTTTTTACGGACACAATCTCCAAAGGGTGCTGGTGTCGCGGTCGGCGCAGTAACATCGGAGTACCAACAACTTCCTGACCTTTATGACCGCTTACGACACCTTAAGAGCTTTTATAAGCTAGCACCAACTGATAATTCTGAAAACTGGATAACACTACAAATCTGCAAGGACAGATTTCGTTACAATTCAACAATACCGTCATACCAGCCCCGCCAGCACACTATCGACGCGGACCACCTGCCCGCTTTGGCTGGACCGTATACAGGCGTCAACCATCGCCAGTGACCACAGATGATCGCGGCCACTGCACTGGAGCGGCGCGCCATCAATGACCGTGTCCAGGAAGGCATCCAGCAGACCGATGGTCTCCGTCACCCACGTTTCATGGGCGGGCAGCGTCACGGGTGCCAGCGCGGCATCATCGCGGCGGGCATAGTGCAGCGCCCCGAACTGGTCCCGCTGACTGATGATGCCCTGGGTACATTCGGTGCGCCATTCAAAACCGGGCACCGACCAGTTTCCCTGCCATGTCCCCTGATAGTTGACCACCATCCCGCCGTCAAAGGTGATGATGGCCGCCACGTTGGCATCGCTGTCATACATGCTCCAGGGTGGGTTCCAGGTACGGCTCTGGATCGTCACCGGTTCCTGGCCATAGACGTAACGCAGCAGGTCGAAGTGATGAATGGACTGCTCCCACAGCATGGGCTGGTCCATCGTCAGCGGGTATTTGTTCAGGTCGGGCCGGTGACCGTCGCGGTAGCGCTCATAGGTAAAACGCGCGAAGGAAGGCTCGCCAACTGTGCCGGCTTCGAGCAGCCCCATCAGAGCCTGCGTCACCGCCAGATAACGGAAGTTGAGGCCGACCATCAGCGGCACCTGCGCCGCCTCGGCGATGGCGACCAGACGAGCCGCCTCGACCATGTCGAGCGCCAGCGGCTTCTCGACCAGCAGGGGCAGTCCGCGCTCGGCGGCAAGCCGAATCTGACTTTCACGCCCGATAGGCGGATTGGCCAGCAGCAGCGCATCAGCGCCGGTAACCGACTCTACCGCTGCTTCTGGCGTGTCGAAAGCAGGCCGCTGACCAAAGCGTGCCGCTGCTCGTTCAATGGCCTGCGGGTTGGGGTCGGCGTAGGCGGCGATCTCGGCACGCGGCGATCGGGTGATGACATCGGCCCAGTAGGTGCCGCGCACACCCAGCCCGGCCAGAATAATGCGTAACGGAGCGGTCATGAGGGCATGTCCAGTCTGGTGTGGGCGGCGATCATGTGCCCCACCCCATCGACAAAGTTTGTCCAGTCTGCGAAGCCGGTATCCTGATGCAGCCGATCACTGACCAGCGTTCCGGCACGCACATTCAGCGCGCCCGGTTCGGCCTGCATGGTAATTTCCGTATGTGGTAGATGTGCCCGGATGGCCTGTGCCAGTTGCCAATCGGTGAGCGTTTCGCCGCTGCTGACGTTGTACAGCGCATGATTGAGCCGTTCCGCCTGCACCAGGCTGACGATCGCCCGCCCGACATCGGGCGCGAAGGTCCAGTCGCGGCGGTCGTCCGGGCGCGTCACGGTGATGGTTCCCGTTTGCAGCGCCTCATCGATCATGGCCCGCACCTGGCTCACACGAGGACGGCTGGCACGCATCGCTTCGCCGGGGCCATAGATACTGCCCAGGCGGACCGCCAGTATATCCAGCCCATGACACTGGCGCAGCGTCTCAGCCGTGTATTCGATGGCAGTCTTGGCGACGGCATACGTACCCAGCGGCTGCGGCGGCTGGTCGTCATGCAGCGGGCCGGGCGCAGACTGGCGAAAGACAGCGCTTGAACTGATCGCGATTGTGCGGCGGGCGCCATTCTGCTGCGCCCACTCGACCGCGTCGAAGAACGGGTCGAGATTGGCGCGCAGGTTAGCGACCGGCGAGTGACCGGCTTCCTCTGGGGAAGCGGTCAGAGCGGCAGCATGTACCAGCGCATCGAGCGCGACCGGTGGCAGTTCGCTCACCGCCGCCTCGACCATACGCAGACGATGGCCCTCAATGCCCGCCCACTCACGGCGCAGGTCGGGGTCAAAGTGCGTGTCGCTGGCGATCACCGTGCAGCCGGCATCCAGCAAGGCGCGCACCATATGACGACCCACAAAGCCGCCTGCTCCGGTCACGGCGACAAACATCACGATCCGCCTTCCGTGTCGTCTTCGTCCAGAATCCAGTCATTCGCCAGCAGATCACCGATCTGGGCGATGTGTTCTTTAAGAAGTTCAGTCGCGCTGTCGATGTCCCCGGCCTCCATAGCCTCGATGATGGGCAGGTGGTTGAGCGCGATCTGCTGGAGATTGTGGAAATGGCGGTTGCGCAGCGCCATTACCTGACGCACGCGCAGGCTGACCGTGTTCCACAGCGTCGCCAGCAGGTTATGTCCACTGAGTTCGATAATTGTGTCATGAAAACGGCGATCCACCTGGTTTAGTGTTTTGATGTCGTCGGCATCGGCGGCGGCCAGCATCTCATCACAGCAGCCGCGCAGCACTGCCAGATCGTCGGGGTTGCCCCGCGCGTGGATGCGCTGCAAAGCAAACGCCTCCAATTCGCGGCGCAGGCTGTATAACTCTTCGATGTCGCGCCGAGTCAGCTTGCGCACGGTCGTCGCGTGGTAAGGAATTGTGTCCAGCAGCCCTTCAGAAGCGAGCCGCTGTAATGCCTCACGGATAGGCGCGCGGCTAACCCCAAGCCGCGACGCCAGCTCAGTTTCTACCAGTGCCTGACCGGGTTTAAGCTCCCCGTTCAGGATGGCATCGCGGAGCAGATCGACAATCTGTTCACGCAGCGGCTTGTTGTTTAATTGGCTGAAATTGGCGACCGCATCATTTCTCATGGCTGTGATCTCTCGACCCCATCTATGCCGGTGACCGCACCTGTCGATTGCTTGACAACCCTTTTGATCGTACCTATAATCATTGTTGTCAGTAGATTGTCGACAGTCGATCTTTGATGCCGAGATTATAAGTCGCTACAAACAAACTGTCAAGAAAATGCTGATTTTCACCAATTCAGATGCAACAACCGCCGCAGATTTCACTCAGAGAGGACGAGCAGGTTCATGCCACTGCGTACTAACGAAAACCAATTAGTCGAGATGGCTGTGTGCGGCAATATCAGCCAACCCAGCCTGCGCTATCCGGGTTACATCCCGGACGCCAGCGGAACCGCCCGTGTGCTGCCGGGCATGGCGGGTGTGGTTTACAATGCCCGCGTGGGCGACCCCGCTTTCGGCTGGGCCGGCGATCATGTCGAACCCGGCGTGTCCATCGCCAACCCCAACGCCGCCGCCGAGTTCGCCCTGCACTATCTGACGTGCATCGGCAACCGGGCGGTGGTCACCAGCGGACTGGCCAAAGGCGCCGAGGGCATCGTCACCGGCGAGCACGCGCGTATGCTGGTGGATTTCGGCCCGGAGACCAACGAACTGCTGTGCGTGGGCGATACCGTGCAGATCATCGCACACGGGCGCGGCCTGGCCTTCACCGACTACCCGCAGATCGAACTCAAAAAATGCAGCCCGGCGCTCATCAACAGCCTGCCTATTGAAGCCGTCGACGACCAGCGCATCCGCGTGCGGGTGACGATGGAACTGCCGCCGCGCATTATGGGTTCGGGCGCGGAACTCAACTCGGAATACGTCGACCAGGATCTGATGTCTGGCGACCGCGAACTGATGGCCGAGCTGGGCATCGATCAGATGCGGCTTGGCGATCTGGTCGTCATCCCGGACCACGATCACCGCTACGGGCGCGGCTACCGCAAGGGCGCGGTGACTATCGCCCTTTGTATTCACGGCGACTCGATCATGATTGGGCATGGTCCGGGCATACTGACTCTAATGACCTGCCCTGAACCGGCCATTGAGTGGGTTATCGACCCCGGCGCGAATATTGCCACCTACCTGAACATTCGTGAGGACCTATGAACATCAAGACCAACAAAGACAAACTCGTACAGGTCTCGGTGATGGGGCAGATCGCCTCGCCGGGCTTCCCTGGGCTGCCAGCCGAACCGTATCGCCTGGACGCGGACGGGCGGCCCTTCCTGCTGCCCACCTACGGCGGCATCGTCTACAACGTGTCGGTCGGGGACTCGGCCTTTGGCTGGCTGGCCGATACGATTCACCCCGGTGTGAGCATCAGCCTGGGCGACGATACCGGTAATCGCGGCCTGAACATTCTGTCGTGCGTGGGTAACACCGCCGTCGTCATGAGCGGTGGCGCGGCTGGCGCGCGCGGTGTCGTCACCGGCAAGTCCGGGCGCTTCAGCGAGCATGTCATCATCCACTTTAAGCGCGAGGACCGCGAGAAGATGGCTATCGGCGATAAGATCGTCGTGCGGTCCTTCGGCGTGGGCATGGAACTGGCAGATCATCCGAGCATCCGCCTCAAAAGCTGCTCGCCGGAATTACTCGAAAACCTGGAAGTCAGCACCAGCGACAGCGGCAAACTGGCTGTGCCGGTCGTCGGGAGCGTGCCGCCCCACCTGCTGGGAGCCGGAGCCGGACTCACCAGCGAAGGCGGGTCGCTGCACATCCAGACGAAAGACCGCGCCGCCCTTAAAGAAGCCGGACTCGACGAACTGCGTCTGGGCGACGTGGTCGCACTCCAGGATTACGACAGCAGTTGGAATCACGGCTATTTTCGTGGCGGTATCGGCATCGGCGTCGTTGGCCAGGGAGACAGCCCACGCGCCGGTTATGGTCCAGGCATCACGCTGCTGATGACCTCGCCCACGTCCGGTATCGAGCCGGTACTGACCGCTGGCGTCAACCTGAAAACGCTGTTTAATCTGTCCTGAGGGAGCGAACGATGCACGAGTCTTACATTAAACACATGGCTTTTGCCGTGCGCGATGTTCATGCCGCACTCAAAACTTATCAGGATTACCTGGACCTGGGTCACGACGCCGTCGTCGAGGACTATCCCAAATCGCGCAATCGCGTGGCCATCTTCAACGTTGGCGATGTCGAATACCAGCTCTGCCAGTCGCTGGACGCTGGCGGGCGCTTCGACAAGTGGATCAACGAGCGCGGCTACGAAGGGCTGCATCACATCTGCTATGCCGTGCCCGATATCGACAAGGCGCTGGCTGACGCTCAGGCTAAAGGCGCAACTTTGCGCGAGTGCAGCGCCTGCAAAGTCACTGGCAGCCATCCCCACCCTGAGGGCTGGGTGGCCTTCCTGGAGCAGGAAGCGGGCGGCATCGAGCTGGAACTGATGCAGGTCTACACCCCGGAACAACTGGAAGAATACAAAGCCTATAAAGGAATATAAACCGATGGGTATCACGCTGGTTCGGGTACCGGTCGACGCGCTGCAGGACTTCACGCAGCGCGCATTTATGGCGATGGGCGTCTCTGAAGACGAGGCGCGCCGCTGCACACGCGGCCTCATCGAAAGCGAACTGCGCTGCCTGCCCGGTCAGGGCCAGGGTGTGCGCCGCCTGCCAACTTATTATGAACGCATCAGCAAGGGTTACATCCAGCCCGGCGTGCCGTTTGAGATCGTGAAGGAGTCGCCGGCACTGGCGCTGGTAGACGGTCACAACGGGCTGGGCAGCGTCGTCGCGCAAAAGGCGATGGAAGTCGCCATCCAGAAAGCGAAGATCAGCGGCGTGGGCACGGTCATCGTGCGCAACAGCACGCATTATGGCTCGTCGGCGGTCCCGGCGCGTCTGGCTGTTGAGCAGGACTGCATCGGTATCGCCATGACCAACGCCGGCCCGGAGATGGCGCCCTGGGGCGCATCCAGCGGCGTGGTCGGCACCAATCCCTGGGGCATCGCAGCGCCGACTGGCGGCGATTTCCCCGTAGTGCTGGATATCGCCCTCACAACCGCCGGCAAGGGTATGATGCGCTGGCACGAACGCGAAGGGCGCAAGATGCCGCTCGACTGGGCGCTGACGCCCGACGGCCACGAGACCGACGATCCCTCGGCGGCGATGGCCGGGGCGCTGCTGGGCATCGGCCAGTATAAAGGCTCCGGCCTGGCCATGCTGACCGATGTCATCACCGGCGTCATCAGCGGCGGCGGCTTCGGCCTCAAGCCCTACTCCGACCCGGCACATCAGGATGTCAGCCACACCATGATCGCCATCGACATCGAATGGTTTATGCCGGTGGCCGAGTTCAAAGCGCGTATGGACGACTTTGTGCAGCAGGTGAAATCCGCGAAGAAGCGCCCCGGCATTGACGAAATCTTCGTGCCCGGCGAGATCGACTATCGCCGCGAGCAAGGCTACCGCGCCAGCGGCGCTCAGTTGGACGCTGTCATCTTCGACGAGCTAGCCGAACTGGCCCGCACACTGAATATCGACTTCCCATTTGAACGGGAGATTGTGCCATCATGACCGCATCGCTTACGCTCACCCGCCCGCTGGCAGACCGTATCGCGGCGCTGCCCGATACGCCAGAACTGGCGGACAGCCCCGAAGCGCCGCCGCAGGCCGTCATCGAAGCGGCTATCAAGGCGCTGGACGAAGGCCGCACCCATTACACCGACCGGCCCGGCATTCTCCCGCTGCGCCAGTGGGTCGCCGACCGCCTGCAAACCCGCTATAACATCGCTATGAGTCCCGACGATGTGACCATCACCTGTGGCGCTGCCGAAGCGCGCTTTGTGTGCGTCACCCAACTGGCGAAAGATAGCCTGCTGTACGCGCCGGGCGACCCGGCACTGATCGCCGGCGCGGCGCATCTGGCGAACGCGACGCTTACGACCAGCTTGGACGACCCGGCGGGAGTCCGCGCTGCTTACCTGACACCGCACGATGGCAAGGCCGCCCTGGACGCGGTGCTGCCGCTGGTCCGCGAGCATGGCTGGTGGCTGATCTGGGATATGCGACTGGGCCGTGAGGACTTCCACCCAGCGCAGACCAGCGACATCGCCGGGCGCGTGGTCAGTATCGGCAGCCTGGACTATCGCCTGCCCGGCTGGCGCATCGGCTGGATGGCTGGCTCGGAGAAAGCCAAACAACTGCGCGCCTTCAAACAGAGTATGACCATCTGCTCGCCCAGTGTATCGCAGTGGGCGGCCCTGGGAATGGTGGACGAATCATGATGGCAAACCCGAACATCCCCGAAGAAATTCGCAGCGTGGCCGCCGATGGCACCGCGCTGCGCTATGCGTTAATGGAAATGGCGACCGGCAGCGACGTCATCGCGCTGGGACGCGGCGACCCCGACCTGGCGATGCCAGCGCACATCGCCGCCGCCGTGCAGCAAACGCTGCGCGAGGGCAAAAGCGCGCCATCGCCGGTGGCTGGCCTGCCGGAACTGCGCCAGGCCATCGCCGAGAAGTTGCAGCGCGAGAACGGCATCCCTGTTACACCGGAAAACATCATCGTGACCACTGGCGGACAGGAAGGCGTCTTCCTGCTGATGCAGGTGCTGCTCAACCCCGGCGACGAGGTACTTGTCCCGGACCCGCGCTATACTTCCTATGACCAGGCCATCGAGAGCGCGGGCGGGCGCATGGTGATGGTTCCTACCAGCCACGAGGATGCCTTCAACCTGCGTCCGGAAGCGGTCGAAGCGGCCATTACACCGCGCACGAAGGCGCTGCTCATCGTCACGCCCAGCAATCCCACCGGCGGCATCGTCACCGAGGACCGCCTGCGCGCCATCGCCGATATCGCCATCCGCCACAACCTGATCATCATCGCCGACGAAATCTACGAGAAGTTCGTTTACGACGGCTGGCAGCACTTCAGCATCGGCTCGGTGCCGGGCATGGAAGAGCGCACCATCACGCTCAACGGCTTCTCCAAGACATACGCCATGACCGGCCTGCGCGTGGGCTTCATCGCCGCGCCGCAGAACTTCATCCAGGCGATGACCAAAGTCAAAGCCGTCACGACCGGCCCCGCCGCGACGGTCTCGCAGCAGGCCGGGCTGGCCGCGCTGCAAGGCCCACTTGAGCCGCTGCACGAATTCCAGCGCATCTACGGCGAACGGCGGCTGGCGATGATGGCCGGACTCACTGAGATGGGCCTGGATTACAGCGACCCGCGCGGCGCGTTCTTCCTGTGGACCAACAGCTCATCGACCGGCATTCACGCTACCGAGCTATCGTATCTGCTGCTCAAGGAAGGGCGTGTGCTGATCTTCCCCGGCACCGGCTTTGGCGAGAACTGGGGCGGCTACCTGCGTATCAGCCTGCTGCAATCCACCGAACTGATCCACGAGGCGTTGGGCCGGATGAAAACCGTCATCGACCGTTACAAGATTGCCACCGGCTGAACCAGGAGCGTACCATGACCACGACTCGCCCTGGACAGCAGGGAGTATCATGCTGATGCCACCAGATGCCGTAACGCTGTTGCAGGAACTGGTGCGTATTCCGTCGCCCAATCCAGCGGGCGACACACGCGACATCGCCGCCGCGATCGCCCGCATCATGCAGGATGGCGGTTGCCGGGTGAACACACCGGCCCCGGACCAAAAACCGGAAGCTGTCAACGTAATCGCCACCGTCGGCAGCGGCGATCCGGTCGTCATGCTGCACGCTCACATCGACACCGTGCCCATAGCCGCCGACGAGGCGGGCAAATGGAGCATGGACCCCTATGCCGCCGAAGTGCGCGACGGTCGCCTGTACGGCAAGGGCAGCGTCGATGACAAAGCGCCGCTGGCCGCTATGATGCTGGCTGTGCTGCATGCCGCGCAGCACGCCGACCGGCTCAAAGGCACGCTGGTTCTGGTGGCCGCTGCCGAGGAAGAGACCGGCGGCCAGCTCGGTACACGCTGGCTGGCCGATAATGGCCATCTGCCCGACTGCGATTTTATCGTCGTCGGCGAGCAGACCCATAACCGCGTGGCGGTGGCCCATAAAGGCGTCATGCGCGCGGTGGTGCGCGCGACCGGGCGCTCGGTCCACGCCACCAACCCGGATCGCGGTGTCAACGCCATCACAGCGATGGCGCGCGCCGTACTGGCGCTCGAAGCCTATCATGAACAGCTCGCCCGGCGCGCACATCCGGTGGTCGGCGTGCCAACCTGCAATGTCGGCGTCATCAGCGGCGGCAGCACGGCGAACGCCGTCCCCGATTCCTGTACCGTGTGGCTGGACCGGCGCATGGTCCCGCGCGAGCAGCCCGAAGACGTACAGGCCGAATTGCAAAGCGTCATCGAACAGGTCGACGCCGGCGCGGCATCCCTCAGCGTCGGCGATTTCCTGTTTTCGAGCTGGTTCGAGTCCACGCTAAATTCGCCGCTGGCACAGACCTTCATGGAATGCGTGCGCCGCGAACTCAACGCCGACCCCGGCCCGGTGGGCTATCTGCCAGGCAGCGACGCCAAGCATCTGCTGGGCCAGATGCGCGGCGAAATGATTATCTTCGGGCCGGGCAGCTACGAAGTCGCCCACGCCTACGACGAATATGTTGACATCGCCGAGTATCAATCGACGAGGAACATTCTGGTCGATTTTGTGGAACAGACTTTACTGGCATAAAGAGACGGATGAAGCTGACTGTGAAATTCGACATAGTAATCGCCAATGGTGACGTCGTCACGCCGCAGGGTATCGAAGCGCTGGACATTGCGGTGAAGGATGGGCGCATCGCCGCCCTGCTGGTGCGTGGCACCCCCGCTGACGCTGTCGAGCGCATCGACGCCAGCGGCCAGTATGTACTGCCCGGCGCGGTGGACATTCACTTTCACTGCCGCGCCCCAGCCTATCCCCAGCGTGGCGACTTCGCCACCGAGACACGCGCCGCCGCCGCTGGCGGCGTGACGACCGTGTTTGAGATGCCCATCTCCAAACCATGCTGCGCCACCGGCGATATTTTCCGCATGCGTCGGCAGTTGGGCGAGGAAAACGTATATGTCAACTTCGGGCTGTACGGCGCGCCCGGACTGCTGGACCCGGTAGAAGTCGAGGACATGGTTAACGAGGGTGCTATCGGCTTCAAGATTTTCACCACCTCGCCGCCAGCAGGCCGCGATGACGAATTTGAAGGGCTGTGCCTGCCGGACGTCACGCAGATGTACCAGGCGCTGCAACTGGTCAAGGACACCGGGCTGATTATCGCCGTTCACTCCGAGAATGAATCGCTGCTCCAGTACCACGCGAATCTGATGAAAGCCGCCGGACGCAACGACGTCATGGCGCACGGCGAATCGCGGCCACCTATCACCGAGGCGCTGGCCGTCGCCGAGCTGCTGACACTCAACGAAGTGGTCGGGGCGCGCCTGCACATCGTCCACATGACCTCGCGTGCCGCTGTCGATGTGCTGCGGCGCTACCAGGCGGCAGGGGTAACCGCCACCGGCGAGACCTGCCCGCAGTACCTGTTCTTCACTGAGGAAGACCTGGTGCGGGTTGGCCCCTACGCCAAAATCAACCCACCGCTGCGCAAACCGGACGATGTGGCTGCGCTGTGGGAAGCACTCGAAGACGGCACACTGAGCGCCGTCACCACCGATCATTCGCCGTTCACCGTCGAGGAAAAAGAGCGCGCCCGTACCGACATCTGGCGCACGCCACCCGGCGCACCCGGCGTGCAGGAACTGGTCATGGGCATGATGGACGCCGCGCTCACGGGCCGGTTGTCGATCAACAAAGCCATCGAACTGATCGCCACCAACGGCGCGAAGATGTTCAACATCTATCCGCAGAAGGGCGTCATCGCCGCCGGATCGGATGCCGATCTGGTCATCTACGACCCTAACACGACAACCACCATCCATCCCGATATGCTCTTCAGCCAGGCGCGGCACTGCGACAAGCTCTATGAGGGTAAGACGTTCCAGGGCGCGGTAAAACGGACACTGGTCAACGGACGGACGGTTTTCGTCGACGGGCAGATCGTCGGCGAAGCTGGCTGGGGCCAGTTTGTGCGCCCCAACCGCACAGCACAGACAGCAGGAGCATAACGCATATGGCTTACGACATCGACTTTGGCGAGTATTTCCTGTACGACACGCTCACCGGGCATCTTCAGGGGATGGCGGCGGCCTATCCCGAACTGGCGACGCTGGCATCCATTGGTAAGAGCCATCGCGGGCGCGATGTGTGGTGCATGACGATCACCAACCCGGCCACCGGCACGCCAGACAGCAAGCCCGCCTTTTACATCGACGCGCACATCCACGCCGAAGAAGTCGCCACGTCGCATACAGCCATGTATACCATCTGGTATCTGCTGACGAACTACGGCAGCGATACGCAGGTCACGTGGCTGCTGGACCACACCACCTTCTACATCATCCCGCGTGTAAATCCCGACGGTGCTGAGATCAGCCTGACGACCGGCCATCACTGGTGTGGCAACGGGCGCTATCTGCCCGGCGAAGAGCAGACTCGCGGACTGGTGCAGCAGGATATCAACGACGACGGCCTCATCGTGCAGATGCGCATCGAAGACCCGGACGGCGAGTGGACAGCGTCGAAGGATGACCCCCGGCTGATGATTCTGCGCCAGCCGGGCGAGCATGGCGACGGACCGTATTATCGCATGTACCCCGAGGGCGTCATCAAAGGCGACTGGGACGGCGTCAGCATCGAAATCGAGAAGCCGCGCGACGGCAACATGAATCGCAACTTCCCCGCTGGCTGGCGGCCAGAGTTCCGGCAGTACGGCGCGGGCGACTATCCGCTGAGCGAACCGGAAGCGATGGCCTGCGCCCAGTTCATCCTGGAGCATCCCAACATCACAGGGATGCAGTGCTATCATACGCACGGCGGGCTGCATCTGCGGCCATCGCTGGTGGAGCCGGACGCCACCCTGCCCCGCCACGACTTGTCGCTGTACAAGACCATCGGCGCGATGGGCACGGAAATCACCGGCTATCCGGTCATCTCGGTATACGAAGAGTTCACCACCGACCCGGACAAGCCCCGCGTCGGTTCGCTGATGCAGTGGTCATATGACGAGTTCGGCATCATCACCTTTTCGACTGAATTGTGGAATCCCGAACTGGCCGCTGGCATCGAATTCCCGGCCAAGTATCAGGTGCGGGCGCGCTCCACAGACGACGAACTGAAGTTGCTGCAATACAACGACGAGCATCTGGGTGGTACGGGCTTCATCGACTGGGAGCCGTTCGACCATCCCCAGTTGGGGCGCGTCGAGATCGGCGGCTGGACGCATATGTACACCTTCCGCAACCCGCCGCCAGTGTCAATGGCGCGCACCGAGGCCGCCCGTAACTTCCTGCACGACACGATCCACACCAACTGCCTGTTCACGCTGAAGCATGCAGCCTGTACGCCGCTGCTGGCTATCGAGAGCGCCGAAGCACAGGCGGTCGCGCCGGGTCTGTACAAAGTCGAGGCGGTCATCGCCAACCGGGGCTATCTGCCTACCTACATGACGCAGCGCGCCCTGACGCACGGCACCGCCGACACGACAACGGTGACGCTCGACATGCCTACTGACGCCGAGCTGATTATGGGCGAAGCCACGACAGACATTGGTCATCTGGCCGGGCGCGATGAACGTAACGCAACCTGGTCGCCCTGGCTGCGCGAGTGGAACCAGACCAAGCGCAAGGTCGCCTGGCTGGTACGCGCACCGGCAGGAGCCACGCTGACCCTTGTCGCGGCGGCGCAGCGGGCGGGCACCCAGCGCACGGATATCACACTGGCATAACGCCAGCTTACTCTGCATACGCACATCATCAAAACAGAAAGGCCGGTTCACAATGCCAGAACCCCCAGCATGGCGTTACCAGAAAATCATCAAGCCCATGTTCGATATTCCCGCGCCGCACCGGGTATTCAAAGGTGGGCGCGTGCTGACGTGTGTCGGCGATGAGATCATCGAAGATGGCTTTGTGGAAGTGGAAAACGGCAAAATCAAGGCGGTGGGTCGCAGCGCCGACCTGGGCGAGACAACCGCACAGGTCATCGACACCGGCGGCAGGACGATCATGCCGGGTATGATGAATTCGCACGCGCATCTGGCGTGGGACGGTGTTCATGATCTCGCCCGTCAGAGCATGGACGATTCGCCGGAGATCAGCGCCTATAAGAGCGCCGGTAACATGCTCAAGAGCCTGCGAGCCGGTGTGACACTGGTCCGCGACCTGGGCATGAACCAGGCCAACCTCGCCGCCAAGCAGGCCGTCGCCCAGGGGATTTTTCCCGGTCCACGTCTGCTCGTCTGCGGCGAGGCTATCATCCAGACTGGCGGGCACACCTACTGGTGCTGCCGCGAAGCCAGCGGAGCCGACGAGATGCGGCGTGCCGTCCGCGAGCAGGTACGCGGCGGCGCTGACCTGATTAAGATCATGGCCTGTCATGACAGGCTCGAATTCACCGACGAGGAGCTGGCCGCCGTCATCGACGAGACACACCGTAACGGCCTGACCATTACCGCCCACGCGACATACAACGACTGCATTTACCGGGCGGCGCAGTTCGGCGTGGACTGTATCGAGCACGGCGGTTCGATGACCGACGAGACGATTCAACTCCTGCTGGACCGCAAAATCCCGATTGTGACCACCTTCGCTCCGCTGGTGATGCAGTCGCAGGCGGAGATCGCCCGGCAGTACAATATCCCCGAATGGAAGATCGAGGAGCGCCAGCGCGCTGTCGCCAGTTCCGGGCGATATGACGGCCTCATCAAAGCGGCACAGGCTGGCGTGCCCATCGGCTTTGGCACGGACGCCGGCAGCCCGGTGGTTGGTCATGACGTGGTCGCGCCAGAACTCAAATTTATGGTTAAACTAGGGGTCAAAGCCGACAACTATGACGCGCTGCGCTCGGCGACCAGCGTCGCGGCACACATCAACGGGCTGGAATCGACGCTGGGCACGCTGGAAGCGGGCAAAGCCGCCGACATCATCGTGATCGACGGCGACCCTCTGGCCGATCTGGACGACCTGGGCCGCGTCGAGATGACGTTCATCGACGGTCGGTTGATGATCGGCTGAACAGATGCGACAGCTGCCGGCTGACAGCCAGCGGAAAGGAAAGTAACCATGAGCAGCATAACAGGCATCTTCAACATTCTGGCGACGCCCTTCACGGAGTCTGGCGCGCTGGACCTGGACAGCCTCAAACGGCTGGTGCGCTTTCAGATGGGTCTGGGCGTCAACGGCCTGACCATTCTGGGTGTGCTAGGAGAAGCCGCCAAGCTCAACGTCGACGAACGGCGGCAGGTGATGGACACCGTGCTGGAAACCGTCGCCGGGGCGATCCCGGTGGTGGTGGGCACCAGCCATCCCGACAGCGCCGTGTGTATCCGGTTGAGCAACGAAGCGCGCGAGGCCGGCGCCGCTGGCGTGATGATCGCGCCGCCGCCGCTGGAAGACAAAAGCCAGGCTAATATCATTCGCCTGTACACGCAGATCGCCGAGGCCATTGGCGACATCGCCATCGTCGCGCAGGACTTCCCCAAGATCAACAACGTGCTGATGCCAGCCGAGACGCTGGCCGCCCTGGCCGATGCCGTGCCAACTGTACGCCATCTGAAGCTGGAAGACCCGCCGCTCATGCAGAAGGTGAGCGCCATCTTCGAATATACCGACAAGCTGCAGATCTTTGGTGGGCTGGGCGGCATGTTCCTGCTCGAAGAACTCGAACGCGGCACGCACGGCACCATGACCGGCTTTGCCTTCTCCGAGATTCTGATCGCGGTATTCCAGGCGCACAAAGCCGGGGACAGCGCCCGCGCCGCCGCTATCTTTGATCGTTATCTGCCGCTGATTCGCTACGAAAACCAGCCGGAAATCAACCTGCCCATCCGCAAAGAACTGCTGCGGCTGCGCGGCGTCATCGACAGTGCTGTGCTGCGCCAGCCATTCAACACCATCGACGCGGGCACTTACGCGGAGATCGGGCGTGTACTGGAGCGGGTAGGCATTAGCGACCCGACCGCAATCATTACCTTTGACTGAGGAGTTAGCATCATGGACTTAGGCTTGAAAGATCGGGTGGCACTGGTGGCCGCCGCCAGCAAGGGACTCGGTTACGGCGTGGCGCGCGCCCTGGCTACAGACGGCGCGCGCGTGTCGATCTGCAGCCGCAGCGCCGACGACATCGAAGCAGCGGGCCAGCGCCTGGCCAGCGAAACCGGCACAGAAGTCCTGGCGACGGCCTGCGACGTGCGCGACCCGGCGGCGATTCAGAACTGGATTGATCGCAGCGTCGCGCAGTGGGGCCACATCGACGCGCTGCTGGTCAACGCGGGCGGTCCGCCCGCCGGACTGATCAAAGACTTCAACGATCAGCAGTGGCAGGATGCCTTCGAACTGACACTGATGAGCACGGTGCGCATGATCCGCGCCGCCCTGCCCCATATGCGGGCCGGAAGCGCCATCCTGACGATCACGTCGTCATCGGTGAAGGAACCCATCGCGCGGCTGGGGCTATCAACCGTCATGCGGGCTGGTGTGGCCGGACTGGTCAAGACGCTGGCCGACGAGCTGGCCGGAGACGGCATCCGTGTCAACAACCTGATACCGGGGCGCATCGACACCGACCGCGTCGCCCAGCTTGACCAGAACACCGCGCAGAAGCTGGGCATCAGCATCGACGAGGTGCGCCAGCAGAACCGCACCAGTATTCCGCTGGGCCGCCTGGGCACTGCTGAAGAGTTCGGCAAAGCGGGCGCGTTCCTGCTGTCACCGGCAGCAGATTACATCACAGGGACGAGTCTGGTTGTCGATGGCGGTAAGATGCGCACACTGTGAGCCGCTGCGCGAATAACTAACTACGGAGCTAATGCCATGCGCATTCACGACATGAACTGGATGCAGCTTGCCGAGTACCTGGAGCGCGATGATCGCTGCGTGGTGCCGCTGGGCAGCACCGAACAGCACGCCTATCTGAGCCTGTGCGTCGATAACATCCTGGCGGAGAAGATGGCGCTGGACGCCGCCGAGCCGCTGGGTATTCCGGTTTTTCCGGTGCTGAATTACGGTATCACGCCTTATTTCAGCGCCTATCCGGGCAGCATCACCCTGCGCATGGAAACCTACCTGCGCGTGGTTCGTGACATTCTGGACCAGCTATCAGCACAGGGCTTCCGGCGCATTCTGCTGGTGAACGGTCACGGCGGCAATTCACCAGCGGCCACGCAGGCCGTCGAATGGATGGCAGACCATCCGCAGACTCAGGTCAAATTCCACAATTGGTGGAACGCACCCAAGACCTGGGCCAAAGTGCAGGCCATCGACCCGGAAGCATCGCACGCCTCATGGATGGAGAACTTCCCCTGGACGCGCCTGCCCGGCGTCCAACTACCCGACGAGCAGAAACCCGGCATCGATGTCGATTACATGCGGGTGTTATCTCCGGCGGAGGTGCGCGATTACCTGGGCGACGGCAACTTCCGCGGCTGCTACCAGCGCAGCGACGACGACATGCTGGCGCTGTGGGCCGTCGCCGTCGAGGAGACACGCGCTCTGCTGACCGAAGGCTGGCGGCAACCGTAACATGACTACACGAAATACTGCAATTACAGGAGTACACCATGAGCGGCTATGATGACCTGAACCAGCATATCAACGAGATTAACGACATCCTCAATACGATTAACATCCTCAACTGGGACGCGCGCACCCAGATGCCCCCCGGCGGGGCCGAAACACGCGGTCATCAGCTTGCCACGCTGTCCAAACTGGCGCAGGAGCGCTTCGTCAGCGACACGACCGCGCGCCTGCTCGACGCCGCCGAGGCGGAGATCAGCGGCGAGAACCCGGACTCGTATCGCGTGCGCAGTGTGCGGCAGGTGCGCCAGTATTACGAGATCGCCCGGCGCATCCCGGCGGACCTGATGAGCCGTAAAGCGGTGCTCAGCCCCACGTCGGAGCATGTGTGGGCCGAAGCCCGCCGCACCAATAATTTCTCGCTGTTCGCACCCTACCTGCAAAAGATGCTGGACATCGCCCGCGAACTGGCCGACGCCGTCGGTTATGAGGAGCATCCGTTCGACGCGCTGGTGTTCGAGTACGAACCGAGCATGACCGCCGCCAGGCTGCGCGTGCTGTTCGACGATCTCAAGGCGGGCGTGCTGCCGCTGCTGCAGCGCATCGTTGCCAACGACCGCCCACTGGAGCGCGACCTGTGGCAGTTCGAGTATCCGCTGGATAAGCAGCGCGCCTTCGGTCTGGAGATGGTTCAGAAAGTCGGCTATGACCTGAACCGGGGCCGGTTAGATATCGCCACACATCCGTTTGAAATCTCGTTCACGCGCAACGACGTACGCATCACCACGCGCTACGACTCGCACTACTTCCCGATGGCGCTCTACGGTACGCTGCACGAGGCCGGTCATGGCATGTACGAGCAGAACATCTCCCCGGAACTGACGCGCACCGCCCTGGCGACCGACTTCCTGGGACAGTACGCGGTCGGTGGCACCAGTTACGGCGCGCACGAGTCGTCGTCGCGGCTGTGGGAAAACCAGATCGGACGCAGCCGCGAGTTCTGGGAGCTGCATATGGAGCGCGCCCGCGAGTTCTTCCCCGATCAGTTGATGGGTGTCGAACCCGACCTGATGTACCGCGCCGTGAACCGAGTCGAGCCGAGCCTGATCCGCGTCGAGGCCGACGAGGTGACGTACAACCTGCACATCATGGTGCGCGTGGAAATCGAGATGGCACTGCTGGAAGGCAAACTAAGCGTCAGCGATCTGCCGGAATACTGGAACAGCAAGATGCAGGAATACCTGGGCGTCACCCCGCCAGATGATTCCCAGGGCGTGTTGCAGGATATCCACTGGTCTGGCGGCGGTTTTGGCTCGTTCCCCGGCTACACCGTCGGCAACGTGATGTCGGCGCAGTTCCTGGAAGCCGCCCACCGTGATGTCGACGGTCTGGACGCCGCCCTCGCCAGTGGCGATTACGCGCCGCTGCTGGGCTGGCTCACCGAGAACGTCTACCAGCACGGACGCGCTTACAACGCCAGCGAACTGCTGCTGCGCAGCACCGGCAGCGATCTGCATGTGAAGCCGTACCTGGCCTATCTGGAATCCAAGTACACCGATCTGTACCAACTGACATAGCAACGGTCCATTAGTGCTGCCGGGGTGAAGTCATCCCGGCAGTTTTTGTTTACACATCAGGCGAGTCGAACGCATGAACATCAGATTTGACAAGCAGAAGGTAATCGTAACGGGGGCCGCGCACGGCTTCGGGCGGGCGCTGTGCGTCGAGTTTGCGCGGCTGGGGGCGCAGGTGTGGGGCTGCGATATTCTGCCAGACGAACTGGCTGAAACACGCCAGTTATGTGTGGAAGCCGGGGGCGTGTGTGAAGTTCGCACGGTTGACATCACACAAGTGGAAGCGGTGCGGGCCTTCGTCGATGAGGCTAACAGCGTCGAGCCGCCAGTGACCGTGCTGGTCAACAACGCGGGCGGCGTGCTAGGTCAGGTGGGGCGTCCGATCGAAGACGTGCCACCAGCGGACTGGCAGGCCATCTTTGACGTGAATGTGAGCGGGGCGTTTTACATGTGCCAGGGGGTCGTGCCGGGCATGAAAGCGGCGCGCCGGGGGCGCATAATCAACATCGCCAGCGGAGCCGGGCTGGGCGTGAGCCTGACCGGTATCCAGGCTTACGCCTCGTCGAAGGCGGCGCTGGTCAACCTGACGCGGCAGCTCGGCCACGAGTTAGGCGCGTGGGGCATCACCGTCAATTGTATCGCGCCGGGCTTTGTGCGCTCTAACCCCAACACCGAAAAGCAGTGGCAGTCCTACGGCGAAGAAGGTCAGCGCCAGCTTGTGGAGCGCATCGCGCTCAAACGGCTGGGCACAGCGGAAGATATCGCCTATGGCACGCTCTTCTTCGCGTCAGACTACGCCGGCTGGATCACCGGGCAGGTGCTGTCGATCGACGGCGGCAAGTGAACAGCATTCACCAGCAGCCATCCAGGACATTCAGTTCCGGGGATTGGTGCCCGTGTTTTCGGAGAGCGCCACAACCCGGTCGATCATCCGGTCGAAGATGAATTTGTGCAGGATATAGACACTGTACCAGTAGACGTAACCAGCCAGTCCGTGTGGCGCGAAGTAAGCGGTCTGCACCAGTTGGCAACCGCCATCTTCGCCGGTCTCAACTTCGAATTGCAGCCAGCCCTTGCCGGGCAGTTTCATCTCGGCGCGCAGCCGGAGCAGTTGCTCCGGTTCGATGGCCTCGACACGCCAGAAATCGACCGCGTCGCCGATGCGCAGCGTCTCGCGCTGGGGCCGTCCGCGCCGGTAGCCGGGACCGCCGACCACACGATCCAACCAGCCCCGAATCCGCCACAGAAAATTCAGATAGAGCCAGCCGGTATCTCCCCCCAGCGACGTAAACGCCCGGAACACATCGGCAGGCGACGCCTGAACCGGGCGCACTCGCCGTTCGATGAGCATACCGCGTTCCTCAACAAACGTATAAGGTTCGTCGCGTTCCCAGGTAGCCGCCATCGAGTCCGTCCACGAGGTTTCGACCTGCTGCGCATCCAGTTCGTCCAGCGCCTCGTCCAGCGCCTCGCGAAAACTCATCGGGCGCACTTCAGCGAACAGTTTTGTGGCCGTGTCATGGGTGACGATCATCTCATTACGCAGTCCCTCGACCAGTGGCCGCACCAGATTCGCCGAAACAGGCGTAACCATATGTACCCAGTAAGACGAAAGGCGCGGCGTCAGTACGGGCACCGGCACGATAAACCGCCGCAGTCCGCGCGCGCGGGCATAGGCCATCAGCATATCCCGGTAGGCCAGTACATCCGCGCCGCCGATCTCAACAATCTGCCCGGCCACACCGGCACGGTTGATCGCCGCTGTCAGATAATCGAGCACATCACGGATGGCGATGGGCTGCGACCGGGTGTAGAGCCAGCGTGGCGCGATCATCACCGGCAGGCGCTCGGTGAGGTTGCGCACAATCTCGAACGACAGACTGCCAGAACCGACCACCATCGCCGCACGGAACTCGGTCACGCCGCTGTGATGCTCGCGCAGCGTATCGCCGACCTGCTGCCGTGACGACAGGTGTTTCGAGAGTCCGTCGGGTGCATGGCCCAGTCCGCCCAGGTAGATAATCTGGCGCACACCGGCGCGTGCCGCCGCCTGGGCGAAGTTGCGCGCCGCGCGGTGGTCGCGCTCGGCGAATTCGCCGGCATCGTCCATACTGTGGATAAGATAATAGGCCACATCGACGCCATCCAGAATGGCGGGCAGACTGTCCGGGTCGAGTACATCGCCCTGGCCCATCTCGACATCGGCCAGCCACGTCCGCCCGCGCAGGTGCGCCTTGTCGCGGGTCATCACGCGCACATGATGACCCGCGTCCAGCAGCGGGTGGATCAGTCGCCCGCCGATGTAACCTGTCGCGCCGGTTACCAGAATGTTCTGTGTGTCGGTCATCGTTGTACAGTCCTGTCGATTCAACGGGCGGAAACAGGTTCGATTGTAAACCAGGCCCGCCTATCCGTACAGCAAACCAGCAACACCCTCAGCGGACAATCATCCGCCAGCGCCCAATGGACCGGTTTCACACTTTCGCCCGCGCGCAAATGCACTACAATCAGGTTGGATGCAAACTTTAATTAGGAGCTTTCAATCCATGCAAAAACTGTCTTTCAGACGGATACTTCTGACCCTGTTGCTGCTGTTGTTGCTGGCGGTGCCGCTGGCCGGTTCTGGTGCCCAGGATGACAGCCTAAACGCCGGGGCGCTGCTCCACGACAGCCGCAGCGATCTGTATCGGCTGCCGGGCGGCGCGGTACCTTTCGGCACCGAGATCACGCTGCGCTTCCGCAGCGCCGCCGACGACCTGGACGCAGTTAACGTCCGTGTCTATGACATGACACAACAGGCGCAGTCCATTCTGCCGATGCAGGTCGTCAACACCACAGCCGAGGGTTTCGACCTGTGGGAGACGACACTCCAGGCTGGCGATGTGGGCACCATCCTGTATTACCGCTTCATTCTTCAGCGTGGCAGCGAGACGCTGTTCTACGAGGACGACACCATCGACGCTGACGGCGGCTATGTCGAAATCCGTAAAGGCGGCACGGGCCAGCTCTACAGCGAAAGCGTGGACGCCAGCTACCAGATCGCCGTTTACGATCCCGAATTCTACACACCGGAATGGTTCCGCAACGGTATCATCTACCAGATTTTCCCCGACCGCTTCCGTGATGGCGACCCAAGCAACAACCCCGCCGACGGCGACGAAGTGTTCTACGGCGATTACCCGCTGATCTTCAACGATGTGTGGAACGCGCCAATGGTCGATGGCCGCGAGACGCTGGCTCCCAACGGCTTCGGCTACTGGAACAGTGACTTTTACGGCGGCGACCTGGCTGGCATCACCGAAAAGCTGGACTACATCGCTGACCTGGGTGTGACCGGCCTTTACCTCAACCCGATCTTCCTGGCGCGTTCCAACCATCGCTACGACACGGTCGATTTCCTGGAGATCGACCCCATGCTGGGCACGCTGGAAGATTTTCAGGAGTTGGTCACCGAGGCTGACGCGCGCGGCATGAATGTCATCCTGGACGGCGTATTCAACCACATGTCCAGCGACAGCCCCAACTTTGACCGTTACGGACGCTTCCCGGACTCGCTGGGCGCATGTGAAAGCGTCGATTCGGAGTTCCGCAACTGGTTCTATTTCCGCGAGCCACGCGGCACCGAACCCGCTCCATGTGAGGGCGAAGACGGCCCCATCTACTATGACTCGTGGTTTGGCTTTGACAGCATCCCGCGCATCAACAACGAAATCTTCGCCACCCGCGCTTACTTTATTCGCGGACCTGAAAGCGTGACCCGCACCTGGGGCCGCGAGGGCATCGGCGGCTGGCGACTGGACGTCGCCGGCGACATTGACGATGGCCGCGACCCGGGCAACACCTACTGGGAGTCGTTCCGGGTGGTGGTGCGCAACGAGAACCCGGAAGGCGTCATCATCGGCGAGGAATGGCACGACGCCAGCCCCTGGCTGCTGGGCGACGAATGGGACTCCACCATGAACTATCGCCTGCGCCGCGCCCTCATCGGGCTGGTGCGCCAGACCAGCTTCATCGACAACGACGGTGCCATTCCGGCGCTGGACCCGGCGCGCTTCGTCGAGGTGCTGGCCGCCATCGAAGAGGACTACCCGCCGCAGGCTTACCATGCCATGATGAATCTGGTGGGCAGCCACGACAATTCGCGCATCTTCTGGGTGCTGAACAACAACGTCGATCAACTACGGCTGATCGCCCTGCTTCAGTATGCTCTGCCAGGCGCGCCCACCGTCTACTACGGCGACGAGATCGCCATCGACGCCCCCAGCAAGCTGGACGGCTCCGTCTGGCAGGACGACCCCTACAACCGTGCGCCGTATCCCTGGGCGGATACCGAAGGCGACTACTACCCGCCGCCCAACGAGGACGTGCTGGCCTTCTACCAGACACTGGGCGAGATGCGCCACACCAATCCAGCCCTGCGCGAAGGTGAGATGGTTAACCTGTATACCGGCGGCAGTGACGGCCTGTACGCCTTCCTGCGTCTGGACGCCGATGCCGGTAACGCGGCGCTGATTGTCGCCAACACCAGCGACAGCCCACAGATGATCGAGCTGATGACTGGTCCGCTGCTGCCCGATGGCATTGCGCTGCAACCTGTCTTTGACGGCGAACCGATCACCATCGATCCAGCCGCGCCATTTACGCTGGAACTGGAACCGTTCGGCGCGAATGTGTGGACTTACAGCGGCAGCCCCGACGATTTCGACACGCCCACCGCACCACAGTCTATCGAAGCGAGTGGACAGCCCGGAACCGTCAATCTGAGCTGGGACGCGGTGGACAGCGCCGCTGGTTACACCATCTATGCCAGCCCGGTAGCAGCCGGTGGATTTTCCCCAGTAGCCGACGTCGACGCCGGTGACACGACCACATTCACCCTGACCGACGTCGATAACGGCTTCCCCATGTTCTATGCGGTAGCCGCACACGGTGAGCGCGGTCTGGTCGGCCCGATGAGCGAACCGGCACAAGCGACTCCGTCCTATCCGATTGACAGCGCCGCTTATGCCGCCGACTTCCCCGCCGAGCAGACCATCACGCTGGCTTATGGCGTGTCGGTCGATGTGCTGGCAACGGTCGCCATCGACGACGTGACCGGCAGCGGCGATGTCGTGCCCGGCGTTCTGGCGCAAGCGGCGCTGGCAACCGATGCTGATGCCATCGACTGGCAGCCGATGACCTACAGCGGCGTTGAGGACGGGGCCGATGTCTACAGCGCGGAGCTGTTCCCACTTGAACCGGGCGAGTATCGCCTGCTGGCGCGTTTCAGCACGGACGCCGCTGAGACGTGGCTGCAGGCTGCCGACTTCGACGACGCGCCGCTACTGGTCGTCGAGTCCGCCGAGGACGCCGAAGCGCCACCAGCGCCCACCGGCCTGACAGTCGTGCGCGCGTCAATCACCGGCGTCGAGCTGGCCTGGGAAGCAGTCGAGGCTGATGACCTGGCCGCCTATCGCATCACGCGCACCAACCAGGACAACCAGACCATCATCCTGGCCGAACTCGCGCCGGATGCGACGACTTACTTCGACCGTTCGGTGACGCAGGGCAGCAGCTATCGTTACAGCGTAACCGCCATCGACCAGGCGCTGAACGCATCCGAGGCGGCCCGTACTGGCTCCGTCAGCGCAGACCGCGCGCTGCTGCCAGTGACTTTCCTGGTCAACGTGCCAGATTACACCACCGACACACTGTACATGGCTGGCGACTTCGGCGCGGCGGACCTGCCCCACTGGGACCCTGCCGGTATCGTGCTGGAACCAGTCGGTGAGAACCAGTGGGCTGTAACCATCGAGTTCCCGGAAGGCGCGAGCATGCTGTACAAGTTTACGCGCGGCAACTGGGAAACTGTCGAGAAAGGCAGCGACTGTGAAGAGATCGACAACCGTACCCTGAGCGTGGGCCTGGACAGCCTGGGCGAACGCTCGGCGGATGGCACGTTCGTCGTCGAACACACCATCGCCAAATGGCGCGACCTGGACAACTGTCCATAAAGCCAGACTGTTGAAACGGCAGGGGGCGTGTAACCCGGCGTCCTCTGCCACCGCTTAATCTGGACCTGAAATCAGGAGCCAAATCATCTTGAACACGAAGATTCGTCCGAAGAACATCACCCTGAACAAAACCGAGTCTTACCTGGAGATCACCTGGCAGGATGACGTTGTATGCCGATACCCGCTGTCGAACCTGCGCGAGGCGTGCCCATGTGTCGAGTGCCGGGGCGGCCATCAGTATATGACGGCAGAATATGACCCGGATGACATTCTACAGCTCACCCCGGCCCGCTCGTACAAAATCGAAGATTTGCAGATGGTCGGCAACTACGCGCTGCAGCCCTTCTGGGATGACGGTCACCATACCGGTATGTACACCTGGGAATACCTGCGCAAGCTGTGCCCTTCACCGAGGCCAGAAAAGCCCGAAACGCCAGCCGGTGAAGACGCAAATGTACAGAATGATTAGGACAAGTTCGTACAGTCTGCCCAACCATCTTTCTCATTTGCGCGGCTGTGAGCGTGGTGCTACACTGAGATTTGGCTATAATATGCGTGTCGATTGGTTCACAATTGACGTAAACGCATATATTGCAAAAAACCTGAAGTGTTCTGAAAGGATGAAGTAACATATGAAACGTAATCGTATTCTGGTATTAGCTGTCCTGCTCTCTCTGGTGCTGGTCGTCAGCAGCCTGGCTCCGGCCCTGGCGCAGACGCAGAGCCTGGTGATCTGGGCCGACGGCGAGCGCGCCCCGCTGCTCGTCGAACTGGGCGAACAGTTCACCGAAGAGTTCGGCATCCCGGTCGAGGTTCTCGAAATCGGCCTGGGCGAAGCCCGTGACGACCTGCTCAACTTCGGCCCGGCTGGTGAGGGTCCCGATATCCTCATCTCGCCGCACGACAGCATTGGCCAGTTCGTCATCAATGGCGCTATTGTTCCGCTGGACCTGGCAGGGCTGGAAGATCAGTTCAACCCCATCGCCCTGGACCTGTTCACTTACGAAGACGGCAACCTGTATGCCGTACCTTACGCCACTGAAAACGTCGCCCTGATCCGCAACGTGGACCTGGTTCCGGAAGTACCGGAGACCTGG
The DNA here is from genome assembly GCA_964639225.1 of uncultured Anaerolineaceae bacterium. Classification (GTDB taxonomy): domain Bacteria; phylum Chloroflexota; class Anaerolineae; order Aggregatilineales; family Phototrophicaceae; genus CAZXCK01. The sequence goes on from CAZXCK010000003.1 coordinate 41,372, forward strand.
GAAGCCCTGCGCGAGATGGCGATCCAGATGGTGGAAGACGGCGTGACCCAGTATCCGTTCGTCGTCCAGACGGGCAACACCTACCACAACTTCCCGATCACGTCGGCTTTCGGTGGTTACATCTTCGGCCTGAATGAAGATGGCACCTACAACGTATCTGATATCGGCCTGAACAGCCCCGGCGGCCTGGCTTCGGCGGAATGGCTGTCGAGCATGTACAACGACGGCCTGATGCCGACCGACGTCGACGATGACGTGGCCTTCGACCTGTTCACCTCCGGCGATGCCGCCATGATCGTGACCGGCCCCTGGTTCTCGCAGCGTATCATCGACACCGGCGTGAACTACTCCATCGATCCGTTCCCCGTCAGCGAGATCTACACCGACGGCGGTCCGTTCCTGGGTGGTCAGGGCTTTGTCATCAGCGCTTTCAGCGAAAATCAGATTCTGGCCGAGACCTTCCTGCTGGACTTTGTGGCCACCACCGAGTTCATGCAGGCCATCTTTGACAACGGCGGTCGTCCGTCGGCCTGGCTGGATGTTGACATGAGCGCCAATCCCAACATCGACGGCTTCAACAACGCTGGCGCCAACGCCATCCCCATGCCCACCATCCCTGAGATGGCTGCCGTGTGGGCCGCTTCCGACGCCGCGCTGACCCTCATCAGCCAGGGCGCGGACCCCGTACAGTCCTACGAGGACGCCACCCAGCAGATCGCTGAAGCCATCGACGTGCTGGCAACGGGCGCGGTCAACAGCGTGGCGCTGGTCGGCAGCCTGCAGGCCGCCATCGGCTGCCCCACCGACTGGGAACCGTCCTGTGAAACGACCTACCTGGAAGACCAGGGCGACGGCCTGTACGCCGCCACCTTCATGGTCCCGGCAGGTGAGTACGAGTACAAAATCGCCCTCAACGACGGCTGGGCCGAAAACTACGGCGTAGACGGCGTGGCCGATGGTCCCAACATTCCGCTGGTCGTCGAGGAAGACATGGAAATCACCTTCACCTACGACCACAACACCAAAGAAATCACCGATAGCGTGAACAACGGTTAAGCCTTATGGCCGCTGCCAATAAACAGGCCAGGTCCCCGGTGGGGGGCCTGGCCTTTTCAGACACACGGACATTAATCTCCATCGTGCTCAAATATGTTGGGCTGGCGTTGTTCAGCGCGATGGGGCTTATCTTCGTCTATGCCTTGCTGCGAGACGACAACCTTGGACTGGCGGTGATCTTTGGTGTCATCACCATTGGCATCAATGCCATTTTCCTTGTGCCTGGATTATATCCACTGCGCTGGATGGCACCCGGCCTGGCACTGGTTACACTGCTGGTTATCTATCCCATCTTTTATACAGTCGTCACCGCGACTACCAACTACGGTGACGGCCACCGCCTGACCAAACAGCAGACCATCCGCCTTTTCGAGCAGCAGACCTTCGTACCAGAAGATGCACGTCTGTATACCTGGGATGTCTACCAGAACGAAGGCGGGGACTATGCCCTGTGGCTGACCCGCGAACTTGAAGATGGCACACGTGAGGTGCTGTTCGCACCCAGCGACGGCGATATTTTCGAAGTCGAGGACGCGCCGGAAGAGCCGCCGGAGTCCTTTGAGGGCTTCGCGCTGCTGGACCGCGCCGGACGCGCGCAGGCGTTGATTTCCATCCAGAACCTGACCTTTGGTGAGCAGGACGGTGGCGCCGCCATTGTCAACCGCACCCAGGCTGCCCGTCCGCTGCGTCAGCGTTTCGTCTATGACGGCGAGCAGGACGCGCTCATTAATCAGGAGACCGGCGTCACTTTTATCGCTGACAACGACAATGGCGTCTTTGTGCCACTCGGCCAGAGTCAGTCGCAGGCGCTGCAACCCGGCTTCCGCGTAAATGTGGGTCTGGAAAATTTCCAGCGACTGATCGAAGACTCGCGCCTCTTGCAGCCACTGATCGGTGTGTTCGTCTGGACAGTGGCCTTTGCCGGACTATCGGTGTTGACAACGTTCGCGATGGGCCTGTTTATGGCGATCATCCTGGACGATCCGCGCATTCCACTGCGTAAACTCTGGCGCTCACTGATCTTCGTGCCATATGCCATTCCGGGCGTGATCGGCATTCTGGTATGGCGCGCCATGCTCAACCAGAATCTGGGCCTCATCACCAACTTCGTCGATGATGTCGCCGGTGTGCGCATCAACTGGTTCACCGAAGCCGACTGGGCCAGATTCGCTATCCTGTTGGTCAATCTGTGGCTGGGCTACCCCTACATGATGCTCATCAACAGCGGTGCCCTGCAGGCCATACCGTCGGAGATATACGAAGCCGCCGCTGTCGATGGCGCGCGCCCCTGGCAGCGTTTTGCCAATATCACCCTACCGCTTCTGCTGGTCACAGTGGGTCCGCTGCTCATCGCTTCTTTCGTCTTTAACTTCAACAACTACCTGCTGATTGAAGTGTTAACGGAAGGAAATCCGCCGATGGCGGGCACACCCACACCGGTCGGCCACACGGACATCTTAATCACGTATACCTATAGTCTGGCGTTTGGTGACCGGGCCGACTACGGTTATGCCTCGGCCATCACGATTATCATCTTCGCCATCGTGCTGGTCATCACACTGCTCCAGTTCCGCTTTACGCGCCAATGGGAGGAGGTGGGCGAAAATGTCTAGCCAACATCGAACCACAAGAGAAGTCGCCAGGACCACCACCCGCGAGGAGAGCCGCGCCGTCATGAGCCGCCGCGAAGCCATCGTTGGTGTCACGGTGCGCATGCTCATTATCCTGACGGCGGTGGCTTTTGCCCTGTTCCCGGTGCTGTTCATCGCGTCATCGGCTTTCAACCCTGCCGGTACACTCAGCACCGGCAGCCTTGTCCCGCCCGGTGTCGAAAGCCTGGACGAGCTGGTGGCCAACTTCCGCGCGCTGCTCGTTGATGACCTGGCGCTGTATCCGTTCTGGAACTGGATTTTGAACTCGTTCATCGTCGCCAGCATCAGCACGTCGCTGGTGGTGCTGATTACCGCCCTTAGCGCGTATGCATTCTCGCGCTTCCGCTTCCGGGGCCGGCGCAGTCTGCTGCTGGCCGTTTTGCTGATCCAGGTTTTCCCCAATCTACTGGCGATGGTGGCGCTGTTCCTCATCCTGCTGGAAATCGGCCAACTGGTCGAGACGATCCCGGCAGTGCTGCCATTCCTGGATTTCATCAACTGGAACTGGCTCAACATTTTCAGCCTTAACAGCCTGGGTGGTCTGATCCTGGTGTATATGGCCGGTGCGATGGGCATCAACACCTGGCTCATGAAAGGCTTCTTCGACTCCGTCCCGCGCGACATCGACGAATCGGCTACCGTTGACGGCGCTACCAACTGGCAGATCTTCTGGATGCTGATCTTCCCGCTGGTGCGGCCCATTCTGGCGGTGGTGGGCGTGCTGGCCTTCGTCGGCACGTTCAACGAGTTTGTACTGGCGCGCATCATCCTGCGCGACAAAGAGAACTGGACGCTGATGGTGGGCCTGTACAATTTCATCAGCGCGGACTTCAACCGTGACTGGGGCAAGTTCGCGGCGGGTGCGCTGGTCTCCAGTGTGCCGGTCATCGCGCTGTATCTCTCGCTACAGGATCAGATCGTTGGCGGTCTGACCCAGGGCGCGGTCAAGGGATAGCAGCGGCCCCCAGCCTCACGAGCAACTGTCTACAAGACCCGGCCAGCAGGCCGGGTTTCGTTTATCTGCATCGACCACAGGAGGTATTCTGTTGGATTTCGTATTCGGCACACTGGCAACCGACGAACTGCGCCTGCTGCATCATCGGCTGGCGCGCCAGGGCGTCCAGCACGCCGACGACATCAACCCGCTGGACCCCAAACCCGGCCAGCCCGTAACACTGACGGTACACGTTGGCCAGGATATCGCAGCCGATCACGTCACCTGCTACTACACTGTTGACGGCAGCCTGCCTGCCGGCAGCCGGGGCCGCGCGCAGAACGGGCATGTCATCGAGCTGGAGTGCGCTGGCCTGGAATGGGACACGCTCGCCTGGGGTTATGTCGCGCGCTGGCAGGGGCAGATTCCCGGCCAGCCGGACGGAACCAGCGTGCGCTACCGCATCGGCGCGTGGCGTGACGGCACGGACGAAATCTTCGGCGACTGGCCACGGATCAAACCTACGGTCGAGGCGGCAGCCGCCGCCTTCTTTCGGGGCGAATCGCTGCCGCCGGTCGCGCCGTCACAACCGGAAACCAGCCGCGTCTTTAACTACCATGTCGATACCTTCCACGTGCCGGACTGGGCGCGGCAGACGATCATCTATCACGTTTTCGTGGATCGCTTTCATCCGGGAAGCGGGCGAGACTGGCTGCGGCCAGCTAACCTCAGCGGGTTCTTCGGTGGAACACTATGGGGCGTGCGCGATCAACTGGCTTACATCGCCGATCTCGGCGCGGACTGCATCTGGCTGAGTCCAACCTTCGCCAGCCCGACGCATCACGGCTACGACATCACCGATTACAACCAAACCGAGCCACGCCTGGGCGGCGACGACGCCCTGCGCGCCCTCGTGGAAGCGGCCCACGCGCGTGGCATTCGCGTGCTGCTCGACCTGGTGTGTAACCATCTGTCGCATGAGCATCCGTATTTCCAGGATGCGCTGAACAACCCGACCAGCCCCTACCGCGACTGGTTCTTCTTCGATGGCTCAGACATCGGCTATAAGACCTTCTTCGGCGTCGCCAGCATGCCGGAGATCAACCTGGAACACCCCGCCGCCCGCGCCTGGATGATCGACATCGGACGCTACTGGCTGCGCGAGTTCGGCATTGACGGTTATCGTCTGGACCACGCCAACGGACCCGGCCCCGGCTTCTGGTCGGATTTTCGCGCCGCCTGCCGCACCGAAAACCCGGAGTGCTTCCTGTTTGGCGAGATCGTCGAAGCGCCGCCCTTGCAGCGTGCCTATGTGGGTCGCCTGGACGGTCTGCTCGATTTCCACATGGAGGACGCCCTGCGCAAAACGTTCGGCTGGGGCACCATGACCGAGGCCGAATTCGCGCGTTTCGCCGCCCGCCATCAGGACTACTTCGCGGCGGATTTCGTCATGCCCACCTTCCTGGACAATCACGATATGGACCGCTTTCTGTATATTGCCGGTGGCGATAAGCAGAGTCTGCGCCGCGCCGCCGAAGCGCAGTTCCAGCAGCCTGGCCCACCGGTTATCTATTACGGTACCGAGGTCGGCCTGGGCCAGCAGTACGGGAAATATGACGGTCAGGGACTGGAAGAGAGCCGTCTGCCCATGCTGTGGGGCGAGGATCAGGACACCGACATGCTGGCGTTTTACCGCGAACTGATCGCGGCGCGAAGAGAAAACCATCGCTGAATCAAAACAGGGACAGTCTCAACGGCTGTCCCTGTTTTGCATGTCATTGTGTCAGCATGGTGCTGAACTTCAGCCAGGCAGAGTCGGCGTCGGCTCGACTTCTGGCGCTGTAGGTTGTTCGATAGTGGCGTCGGGCTGCTGGTGCCAGCGCAGGAATTCCGCATCAGCCGGGTTGAGCAGATAGGTCGGCGACACCAGATCGATCACCACCTGGTCCTCGGCGGTGTAGTTGCACTGGTCGGCTCGCGGGATGAAACCCTCACGCGGCTCGTCTAACGCACGGTCCGGGTTGTAGTAGTTAAAAACCATGCGCGACACATTGGCCATCACCGGCAGCGATTCCTCGAACACCAGCCACACCGGGTTGTGCATCGTCGCCACCAGCACATAATCGCCGCCGGGCGTGAAGAAGATCGCCGCGTTGCTGTGCGTATCGGCAACCCAGCCGTGCTTGTGCGCCACCGGGATGTCTTCCGGCACACCAGCTTTGAGCAGACCATCGACGGTGTTATTGGCCATCACATGGATCATACGGCGGCATTCCTGCGGAGTCAGGCCGCCACCTGTCGCCTCAATCAGCGGGCCACCTTCTTCGACACCGCACTGGTAGATGCCACTCATCAGCCAACCCATCTCCTCGACAGTCATCTGGTTGGTCAGGTCCGGGTTGGCGCGCGTCTGGTCGGCGTCCGTCTGTGGGTAGCGGATGGCACGCGGCGGCGGGGTGGGTGTAAAGTTAGTCGGTATCTCAAACGGGGCGGTGATGAACGTGCGCTGCAACCCAAGTTGATTCAGTCGCGCCGTGACGTTCTCCGCGCCATCGAGTTCGTCGCCACCGCCCGCGTAGCCCATCAGGCGATTCGTGGCCACATTCTCGCTGCAGATCATCATATTGGCAATGTCAACGGCTTCAGAAAAGGTGGACTGTCCCTGCAGGCGCGCATAATACTCCATCAGAATGCTGATCTTGGTGACACTGGAGCCGCTGAAGGCGACATCGCTGCCAAAAGTGAGCGCCTCGCCTGTGTTGAGGTCATGTAGGTAGACAGCGCCAAAGCGCGATGTCGCCGGGTCAAAACCGGACTCCAGTATATAATCCCAGATCATATCGCCCAGTTCCTGAAACTCCGGGCTGAGTTCGACGGTCTCAGCACCCGGAATGCTTACCGACGGCATCACACGCGGCGTGGGCGTAAGCTGCGGCAGGTCGAACTGCATCGACACTTCGGCTGGCAGAGAGAAGACATCGCCATCAATCTCCAGCAGATCGAGTGCGATCCAGGCCAGGCCAGTGGGCGAATTCTCATAATTGACCTGTACCCAGGGCACCTGTGTGTGATAGGCCACAAGCTCGAAGCGGTCGCCCTGCTCCGCCCGGCCCAGAATCGGGAAATCGACACTCGGCCCGTAGCGGATGTTGATCGAACCGCGCGCCGTACCCGCCACCGTAAAGCTCGGCGTCGCGGTGGGCGGCTCCACAACCTCAGTGGGCGCAGCATCAGCGCCAGCAGGCGGTTCCTGCGGTTCGGCGGGCTGCTGCTCGGCGACCGGGTCCGCCGCTTCAGCCGCCAGCGTGGTGATATCCACCGACGACAGTGGCACGCTGAGTACATCGCCAGTGAAATTCAGCAGATCGTTAAACACCCAACCCAGCGGCCAGAAGGTATCCGGCTCACCGAGTAACACCCAGGGGAAAAATTCGCTGCGTCCGATGACTGGATAGCGCGTCCCGGCGGTGATCTCAGCCACCAGATCAGACTCGACATCCGGGCGGGCGCGCACATTCGCCTGCTGGATCGCCTCGGCGTAAACGCCGGTATCTTCTCCGGCCTGGTTCAATTGGCTGGCGGCCACCCACAACACACCAATCGGCAGGATGGTCAGGGCCAGCAGCAGCGCAAAACGTGTCACATAGTGTTTCATAGCATTACCCGGCTCAACATGACATTCAACGGGCCATTATAGCATGTCAAAAAACACCATAAACCCACTTTTTGCCCACGCTCATCAGAATCAAAACAGCCGCCACCCGTTGATGCAGGTGGCGGCTGCGAATGACCCATATCAGCCAGTCGGTGGGCCATCCCCATTGGATGAAACCGTGTCCGTCGCCGCATCCGAGGCCGCGTCCAACAGCACCGATCCCTGTTTAAGAATAGCGACTCCGGCTACTTCGTCATCGCGGGCTACATTCATCAGTGTGACACCCTGTGTACTGCGCCCGGTCTCGCGGATTTCACTCAGGCCAGTCCGCAACACGACACCAGCGCGTGTCAGCAGGATCAGTTCGTCCATCTCGCGGATGGCACGCATAACCACCACCGGTCCGGTACGCTCGTTGCGAGCCAGCGTGCGCACGCCCATGCCGTAACGCCCCTGCAGCGGATACTGCTCGACCGGCGTCCGCTTGCCAAAACCGTTGCGCGTCACCACCAGAATATGCGTATGGTCGTGTTCGATGACATCCATACCGGCAGCCAGATCATCCGGGGCCAGCTTGATGCCATTTACGCCACCCGCGGGGCGACCCATCACGCGCACATCACGCTCGTGGAAGCGGATGCTCTGCCCCTGCTCCGTGACCATAACGATGTCCTGGCTCCCGTTGGAGTACTTAACCCAGCCCAGGTAATCGCCCTGGTTGAGCAGCATAGCGATCAATCCACTGGGCCGCACTTCGGCGAATTCGTGCAGATGCACGCGCTTGATGCGTCCGTGTTTGGTCGCCATCACCAGATACCAGCCCTCAAGCTCGAAGGATGTCACCGGCAGGACAGCGGTAATGCGCTCGTCCTGGTCCAGCGGCAGCAGCGACTGGATGAGCGTCCCGCGCTGGGCGCGCCCACTCTCCGGGATGCGGTAGGCTTTCTCCGAATAGACCTTGCCCTTGTTGCTGAAGAACAATACCGAGTCCAGGCTGCTGGCAAAGAAGATATCCTGCAGGGCATCCTCTTCTTTGGTCTTCATGCCGATGACGCCCTTACCGCCGCGCCGCTGCGCCCGGTATTCGCTGGACGGCACGCGCTTGATGTAGCCGTTGGTCGTCAGCGAGATGACCACATCTTCCTCACGGATCAGGTCGGCCTCGTTGAAGTCGGCTTCACCGTAGATAATCTCCGTCTTACGCGCGCTCTGGAACTTGTCACTGACCTCGATGATGTCCTCGCGGATGACGGCCAGAATCTTGTGCGGCGAGTTGAGCAGGTCCACCAGATAGGCGATACGCGCCAGTACATCGTCGTATTCGCCCTGGAGCTTTTGCCGTTCCAGCGCGGCCAGCCGCCGCAGTTGCATCTCGAGGATAGCGTCAGCCTGCGGCTCAGAAAGATCAAAGCCGGACATCAACCGGCTGCGCGCCATGTCGGTGTCATCGGATTCGCGAATCGTACGGATCACCCGGTCCAGGTTGGAGATGGCCTTCAGCAGACCTTCCAGGATGTGCGCCCGCGCCCGGCGTTTTTCCAGCTCGAATTCCGAGCGCCGCACAATCACGTCATAGCGGTGCTCGATGTAAATCTGCAGGCAGCGCTTCAGACTCAGCAGACGTGGCTCGCCATTGACCAGCGCCAGCATCTGAATGCTGAAGGTGCTCTGAAGTTGCGTGTATTTGTAAAGCCGGTTGAGCACGGTCAGCGGCTGCGAACCGCGCTTGAGTTCCACCACCAGTCGCAGACCGTTGCGGTCAGATTCGTCGCGCAGGTCGCGCACGTCGTCCAGCCGACCGGACCGCACCAGCGACACAATGCGCTCGATAATGGCCGTTTTGCTTACCTGGTACGGAATCGACGTAAAGACGATGTTCATCGTCTCGCCGCGACTTTCTTCAATATCGGCCCTTGCTCGTACCGCCACCCGACCCTTGCCCGTACCGTAAGCCTCTTTCAGTTCCTCATTGGCGATGATCTGCGCGCCGGTGGGAAAATCCGGCCCCTGCACGAACTGCATCAGGTCATCGACCGATATATCCTCGATGCGGTCGTAGTTGTCAATCAGGTGGACAATCGCGGTGACGATTTCCTGCAAATTGTGCGGCGGGATGTTGGTCGCCATGCCCACCGCGATACCGCTGGCGCCGTTCAACAGCAGATTGGGCAGGCGCGCCGGCAGCACCACCGGCTCATGCTGGGTACCGTCGTAATTGTCCTGAAAATCGACGGTGTCCATGTTGATGTCGGCCAGCAGTTCCTCGGCGATAGTCGCCAGCCGCGCCTCGGTGTAGCGCATGGCCGCCGGACTGTCACCATCCACACTGCCGAAGTTACCCTGGCCGTCCACCAGCGGGTAACGCAGCGAGAAGTTCTGCGCCATGCGCGCCATCGCGTCATATACCGCGCTGTCGCCGTGCGGGTGATACTTACCCAGCACCTCACCGACGATGCGCGCGCTCTTTTTGTAAGGCGTGCCCGGCCTCAGCCCCATGTCGTGCATCGCATAGAGAATACGTCGATGCACCGGCTTGAGACCGTCGCGCGCATCCGGCAGCGCACGGGCGACAATGACGCTCATGGCATAGTCGAGGTAACTGCCGCGCATCTCCTCGTTGATGTCCATCATGCGCACAGCGCCCATATTCGAGGGGACGTTTTCGTTTTCGATACCGTTTTCGTCAGTCATGGTTTCGTTTCTCACAGACCGGCGGGGAAGCTGCCGGGTGCGAACCTACTCCTTTCACGCCTGCCAGAGCAGCACGCATCATATACCCACACACCGGACACTAACCCGGCATATCGGGCGGTCATCTGTTCGTTCAGAATACGCGGCGTGTGTTTTTGTGTACGCCAGACCCACTCACAATCAATATGCTGATCACCAGACAGGTCTGACACAGTGAGGAAGCATCCTTCAACTGTTATCCTGGATTCTCCGGTTTCCGCGCCCGGATTCTGGTGTTATTATACCGCAAAACCGGCTGAATTGCGATGTTGGGATACGGCACCGTATCCCAACAGCTAAGAGATTTATCCCAAATTTGGGATATAATTGGGATATAATGTAACAAATGCGACGATGGTTGAAATATTTGCTGGCCAGTCCACTGGCGCTGGCAATCATACTGGCCCTGCTCTATCATAGCCGGTCCGGCGATGCCCCCATCACACCCGCCGACCTCACCCACAGTGCACAGACCATCAGCGAAAATGTCGAACGCGCCCGGCAGTACGCGCTGGACTCGCAGCCAGATGCAGCCATCGCCGAGCTGGACAGCGCCATCGAACTGGCCCAGCGTTACGCCCTGCCCGCGCTTGAACGCGCCCGGCTGCATACACTGCGCGGCCAGATGGTGCTCCTGCTCTACGAGTGGGATCGTGTGCTTGACGATTACAACATGGCCCTGGACATCGCGCCGGACTACGCTGAAGCGTATTTTTACCGGGCTATCCTCTACTACTCGGCCATGCCGGGCGGTCTCAACCGCGAAGACGCCCTGGCCGACTTTGAGCATTATCTGCGCCTGGAACCGGACGGCCCCCACGCCGCCGACGCGGCTCGCCATGCCGAGTCGATTCGCCTGCAACTTGAAGCACTGAGCGCCCCCTGAGAATTCCCTTAAGCTCCTGTTATTCGGCACAACCTTGCTTGACAGTCGATACAAACAAACCTATACTCAGCTTGAGTTGAAAACCATGAAATGAAAGGTTTAACGTAATGGAAAAGTTAGGACTAACCAGCCAACTCACTGGCGACATGGTGAGTGTTCAGCAGCGCGTCACCGAAGCGCTCAAAGCTGAAGGTTTCGGTATCCTTTCGGAGATCGACATGCAATCGACGCTGAAGAACAAAATCGACGTCGATTTCCACCCCTATAAGATACTGGGGGCCTGTAATCCACGTTTCGCGCATCGCGCCTTAAACGCCGCGCCGGAGATCGGTCTGCTGCTGCCCTGCAACGTCACCTTATCCGAGGTCGCGCCCAACACGGTCGAGGTCTCCCTCATCGATCCGCTGGTTATGATGCAGATGATCGACAATGAGGACATTAAACAACTGGCCGATGAAGTCCGCGAGTCGCTGCAGCGGGCACTCGACAGCCTGTCCTGACCGTACCCAACTGGATGACCCCAGACCTTTCTACCGGGCAGGATTTGCGTTATCCTGTGGGGGCTTGCATCCGGCCACTGAACAGGTCTGTTGAACATGGTCCGTTTTCCACGAAGGTCATCCAGCCAACCCAACGAACGCAGCGACGGTGATCCGATCATCGTCTGCCGTGACGTCAATAAGTGGTTCGGCGACTACCACGCCCTGCGCGATGTCTCACTGGAGGTGATGCCGCGCGAGGTCGTCGTGGTCATTGGCCCGTCCGGCTCCGGCAAATCGACGCTCATTCGCTGCTTGAACCGCCTGGAGGAGCACGAAGAGGGCGATATCATCATCGATGGCATTCTCATGGGCAGCGACCTGCGCAATATCGCCGCCATCCGCCGCGAGATCGGTATGGTGTTCCAGCAGTTCAACCTGTTTCCACACCTGAGCGTACTGGATAACATCATGCTGGCTCCCGTGCAGGTACGCGGCTGGCCCCGCGAACAGGCCGAAACCAAAGCACGCGAACTGTTACAGCGCGTGGGCATCCCGGAGCAGGCGAACAAGTTCCCATCAAAGCTCTCCGGTGGGCAGCAGCAGCGTGTCGCCATCGCCCGTGCCCTGGCTATGGAACCCAAGATCATGCTCTTCGACGAGCCAACCAGCGCGCTGGACCCGGAGATGATCAAAGAGGTTCTGGATGTGATGAAAGAGCTGGCCCACAGCGGTATGACGATGATGGTTGTGACGCATGAGATGGGCTTCGCCCGCGAGGTGGCCAACCGCGTCATCTTCATGGACAGCGGGCGCATCGTAGAGATCGGCACACCGGACCACTTCTTCGACGATCCGCAGCACGAACGGACCAGGCTGTTTCTATCGCAGATATTGTAAGGTCACCCACACGCCGCATAGCTCTATGCGGCGTTTTTGTACACCCGGCACTATCGTTTTGCTCGCCGCCTCGCCGCGCAGTGGTTACAATAACGACCGACCTTAATAGTAATTGAAAACTGGAGCATCTTACGATGAAACGCTGGAAACCTGTCTTCTTTCTACTCGTACTGTTGCTGGCTGGTAGTGTCGCCGCCCAGGGACCCAACCCGGCGCATGACGGCGAGTTCGCCGTCACCGGACTCAACGACCGCGTCGAAATCCTGCGCGATGAATGGGGCGTGCCCCACATCTACGCCAGCAATACTTATGACCTGTTCTTCGCTCAGGGTTACACCCAGGCGATGGATCGCTGGTGGCAGATGGAGTTCTATCGCAACGCTGCCAACGGCTCTATTCAGAAGCTCACCGGGCGCATCGATGGCCTGATGGGCACCGATGTCTACATGCGCACGCTGGGCTTCCGCCAGGTCGTCGAGCAGGAAATCGCCGAAAATCTGTCGGCGGATACGCTGGCAATCCTGCAGGCCTTCGCCGACGGCGTTAACGCCTACATCCTGGACCGTCCGGCGACCGAACTGGCTTTCGCCTATAATCTGCTGCGCACGACCGGCGTCAATATCGAGATCGAACCCTGGACACCCATCGACAGCATCATGTGGGGCAAAATGATGTCACTCCAGTTGAGCGGCAACCAGGGCACAGAGCAGCTTCTCGCCAGCCTGACCGCTGTCCTGCCTGAAGACATCCTCGCCTTCTGGAACGTCGAATGGCCTTTCGGCGAAAAGCCAACCATTATCCTCGACGAAGAACTGCCCATGCTCGAAGCTAGCGCCGAAGCCGTTTATGTGCCGGGTATGGGCACGGGCATCACCGGTACCGAGATCGTCCTCGCAGGCGGCTTCAGCATGGACGACTCGCCGCTGCCTCTCGCTACGGGTCCGGGTATTGGCAGCAACAACTGGGTCGTTCATGGAGACCTGACCACCAGCGGCCTGCCGCTGTTGGCCAACGACATGCACCTGAGCATACAGATGCCGTCCATCTGGTACGAGATTGGCCTACACTGCCAGCCAGTGAGCGACGCCTGCCCGTTTGAAGTCGCCGGTTTCACTTTCGCCCCCACACCAGGAGTCGTCGCCGGGCATAACGCGCGCATCGCCTGGGCGCACACCAACGTCGGCCCGGACACGCAGGACCTGTACCAGCTTCGCGTCAACCCCGACAATCCGCTGCAATACGAATGGGACGGCGAATGGCGCGATATGACCGTGCGCGACGAAACACTGGCGTTCGGCGACGGTTCCGAGCCGCTTACATTCCAGGTGCGCGAAACACATCTGGGACCGATCATCAACGACCAGCCCGGTGATTTCAACAACGACAACCCGATGGCCCTGCGCTGGACCGCCCTGGAACCAGGCACGCTGTTTGAGGCGCTCATCCGGTTGAATCTGGCGTCAGACTGGGACGAGTTCCGCGAAGCCGTTCGCTACTGGGACACGCCATCGCAGAATATCGTCTACGCCGACATCGACGGCAACATCGGCTATCAGGTGCCGGGCCGCATTCCCATTCGCGCCACAGACCACACCGGCCTGCTGCCCATGCCCGGCTGGACATCCGACTACGAGTGGCGTGGCTACCTGCCCTATGAGCTGATGCCGCGCCTCTTCAACCCGGCACGTGGCTACGTCGCCACCGCCAATCAGGCGATTGTGCCGCTGACTTACTATGACTGGCTGAACGAACAACTCGCCGGCGACTTCGGCACAGACATCAATCCGGTCATCAGCCGGCACTGGGCCTACGGCTATCGCGGCGAGCGCATCAACGCCATGATCGAGGACCTCGCTCCGCACAGCGCCGGCACCTTCATCCAGATGCACGGTGACAACTACGACGGCAGCGCCGCCGAGGTTCTGCCGTTTGTGCTGGATTTAGCCGTCGAGGACGAAGTGCTGGCCGATCTGCTGCAATGGCTGGGCGAATGGGATTACCAGATGCACATGGACAGCCCGCAGGCCGCATTCTACGCGCACTTCTGGGTACGGCTGGTCGATAACCTCTACAATGATCGGCTGGCTGAAGCCGGTCGCCGGGCCGGCGGCACCAACAACGAATGGCGGGCGACCTACCTGCTGCTTCAGGAGCCGGACAATCCCTGGTGGGACGACACCCGCACCAGCGAAACCGAAACCCGCAATGACATTCTGCTGAAGTCGCTAACCGAGGCGCTGGCCAACATCACCGCCGAGTTGGGCGAGGACCGTGACACATGGCGCTGGGGCGACCTGCACACCACCACTTTCGTCAGCGATCCGTTGGGCCAGAGCGGCCTGCCACCCATCGAACGCATTGTCAACCGGGGACCGGTCGCCACCAGTGGCACCGGCTCGGCGATCAACGCCACTGGCTGGAGCGCGGCCAGCCCTGGCTTTGAGGTCTACGCCCTGCCCTCGGAGCGCGTCATCTATGACCTGAGCGACTGGGACGCCAGCCTGTCCATGCACACCACCGGCCAGAGCGGCCACCCAGCCAGCACGCACTACGATGACATGATCGACCCCTGGCGCCTGATCGAATATCGGCCTATGGTGTGGAGCCGCGAGGCTGTCGAGGCCGCCACGGTCAACACACTGATTCTGGAACCGGGTGAATAAAGCGATCTCAACGCAAAATCGGGGGTTGGCCGTATTCACATACAACGACCAACCCCCGACTCGACTCTCACAGAGTTACGCGTTTTAGTAACGCATCACAGCGACAGCAACCGCGCCGTCTGGCATTTCATCCTTTGGCAGCGCATAGACCGCTCCGCTGTTCTGCAGCGTTTGCATGGCGGCGAAATCGGTCAGTGGTATCGTTCCGTCACCGGCTGTATGGTCCGCGTGTAGCTCCACCGAGCCGGTCTCCGAGTCAAACGTGCCCCACAGGGTGCTGTCCACCGCGACGACGAGCTTATCCACCCGCCCATAATGCGCCGCCGGGACGATCTTCTCAATGTCACTGGTCGCCTTTTCGGCTGTGCGCAGCTCACGATACTGGTCGAATATGCGATCCAGTTCGGCGCCAAAGTACGGCTCGACAATTGGCCACGCCCGGCGGCGCAGCTCTTCGGCGTGTAGATGCTCTGCGTTGCCTTCCACACCATCTTCCATCAGATGACGATAATCGCTCACCTGATGGTACATGGACAGCATATAGTCCACGCCAGCCAACACCAGCGGCGCCGATTTGTCACTGAGGAATTTCTCCAGCTTCTTATCGACGATGTTCAGATAGCGTTCGATTCGGGTCTTTTCAACTTCGTCGCCAGCTCCATGACCATGAAACATGCCATCGCGCAGCGATCCATGCGTGCCGGTTGTCCCGGTATGGAACTGCAATTCTTTTTCAGGATCGTCATATTGAAGGGCTTCGTCCATATTGCCCGGAACGTCGTCAGGCAGGTCGATCTGGCCCACGCTGTGACGTGTCCCCTCGAACAACCGCAGCTCATTCTGGCTGACAGCCAGAATATAAAAATGTCCGTTGCCGGTGAACAGGGGCAGCAGAGGCTTTAGAAAATATGTCGAAGCTACGATGCAAGTCTCGTCAGGGCGAAATGGCAGGCGATAGTAATGCAGTTCGCCATCAGAGATGAACAGCGCCAGTCCGTCATACTGACGCTTCCAGAGTAACATATCATCAAGCAGATCGTAAGCTGGTTTCAGTGTAGCCTCGATATCGCGCTTGCCCAGGTCGTTATCTTCCAGCGCCTGCTCCGCCTCGCGCAGCAGATTCTTAAGTCGAATGGGGTCTTGCTGCGTGTCCCGTCCAACCCGGTGGGTAGGCATATAAATCGAGATGCTGTGGGGATTCTGGTGTTTCGCCAGCAAATTCAGTTGTTCGAGATTCAGAGTCTGCATCGATCAATCTCCTTTGCTACGTTTTCAGGCTACAACAATTGCCTAAGCAGCACATGAGTGATAATCAATCGATCAGATAGTGTCTGTCCACAGCGAGAAACCGATGATAACCCAAAGCAGGGGTTAGCTTCCTGGACAATCTCCCCGACTCGGTTATATGTCTGTCTGCACCGGCCCTGTCAGCCCATACGGCCAGTCACAACCAGCAGCGCGATGCCCAGTATAGCGACATTCAGAAACAGAAACATGGACAGGAACATGCGCTCCACCGGCGTCATCCCCAGGAAGAGCTGGCTGCGCTTGCCGGCAGATTCCTCAACCGACACAATCTCTTCTTCGTCGTCCTCTAAATGCGCTGGATCGTTGTCATCAACGGTCTTGCGAAGGTCGTCGAGCATGGCCCATTTCTCCTGCTAAAGACACTCATCCCATCACGCGCCTATTTTAGCACAAAAGCGCCAGTGTCCGCCGTTGAGAA
>CAZXCK010000003.1:58152-88915 GCA_964639225.1 uncultured Anaerolineaceae bacterium
AACTGGCGCGCAGCCACACCCCGTTGACCAACCGAAACACGATCTGTGCCTCACGCTGGGCTTCGCCCTCGCCGATGCGGGTGATGGCCGCCCGCTGCGGTGTGCCATCCTCGGCGGGCGGCATCTGCTCGGTGTGGATGACGGTCATCGATTCATCAGGTGGCGCGGCGCCAAACCGCGCCGATGCGAGGCCGCGCACCACCTCGTCGCGGGTGTCATATAACGCCAGGAAGCGTTCCGAATTCTGCTGGGCGATTAACTGCCGTTCCAGGCTCAGCCGCCAGTTAAAGAAGTCGCGCCAGTCCAGCCCGGCCTGGTCCAGCGAACGGCCAGTAACCACGCTCAACACGTCGATGCTGCTGTCGGCGGGTAGCGTGCGCACCAGCAAACCCAGCGACGACTCATCGTAGTGTTCTACCAGACTGGTGATAAGGTGCGTCTGCGGGTCCACCTGTATAAACCGACCGATCAGCCAGTTCTTGACCGAGTCACGCAGAAAAGCGGCATCTGCCGTCTCATCAACAGCCCAACTGCCGCGAACGTGGGTGATGAGCCGTTCCGCCAGCAGACTGCTGGCCTGGATTTGCAGACCTGGCTCAAACGGCATATCGGTGCGCGCGCGATCCGTATGAGGCGATAACAATTGCAGCCGCCAGGGATCATCTGACGCCCAGCCGATACCGGTCACGCCTTCGGAGCGAATATCAATCTGCACGGTGGGCACAGTGTCGCAGGTGAGCGCACTGCAGGCGATGCTCATCCACTCGTCAACACGGCTGCCCATCGCTGTCGCCAGTGCCGCGTCAACTTCACGGTAGCTGACCTGCACCGCTTCACCTTCATAAGTCGCGGCGCTGCCCCAGAAAGTAGGGTCCAGTGGGACGTGCCGCCAGCCGTCGATCTCGCCGTCGTCGTCGTAATCGGACTCATAGCGCCAGTAGAACCAGGTGCGCGCGTAGGCCACGCCGTCCAGGATTTCCTGCACCTGTACCCGCGCCCGCTGGCCGTCGATCGTCACATCAAGGATATGGCCGGTAAGCTGTGCGGTTGGATTCGTTTCGAGCAGACGCTGGTAATCGTCGAAGCGCAGCCGCTGCTGGTTGACCCAGTCATCGGTGGCGCTGCGCTGAATGCGGACAAATGAATTCCAGTCGCCGAGGCGCAGGGCCGTTACTTCCGCCGCGACCGTATCGCGCAGGAGTTGCTCGATCTGCTGGTTGACCTGGTTCCAGCGGTAGATCACAGCCCCGGCGGCCCCGCCCACAAGCAGCGCCACCACCCCCACCGTCAGCAGCAGACGAAAACGGGCGGCCCGGCGGCGACGTGCCGCATTCGGGTCTTCGCCCCGGTCACGAACAACGGTGCTCTCCGCTTCGATCTCCCAATCCAGCCGCAAACCCATCGTTTACGATACTCCTCTGACTTACGTTCCAGGTTCGACATCACCGGCGACCATACGATGCAGCGTCCCAGCGCCATCACGAACCAGCAGCGCGCCGTTCGCGTCGACAGCCTCGGCATGACCGGTGATGCCGTTGATCGTCACCTCGCGTCCCAGCGTATCCAGACGCGACTGCCAGGCACGTAACAGGACCGGAGTCCCCAGCCACGCCGTCCAGAAATCGACACGATCCATGATCTGCCGCACGAGTACCGCACGATCCAGCGCGCGGCCCGTCGCTGGCTCAATGCTGATCGCGGTCGATTCCAGTTCCGTCCCGGCGAAATCAACCCGCACATTGACTCCCATACCCAGCACCACGCCCTGCAGCCGGTTGCCTTCCCAGACTGCCTCTGGCAGCACGCCACACGCCTTACGCCCGCCAATCAGCACATCGTTCGGCCACTTGATGCCCGCATCCAGCGCACCCACCTCAGCCAGTGCCTCAGCGACGGCCAGCCCGCCCAGCATCGTCACCTGCCCCAGCGCCGCGACCGCTGGACGCAGAATCACCGACAAGGCCAGTGCAGCGCCCGGCGGCGTATACCACGTCCGCGCACTGCGCCCGCGCCCGGCGGTCTGCTGATCGGCGATGACAACCGCCCCCGGTGGAGCGTCTGGCAGCCACTCACGAGCGATATCCTGCGTGCTGGCGCACACCGCCACGAACCGAAATTCACGTTCGCCGAGAACCGCCCGCAGTCGCTCCGGCGTCAGGTCCATCGCCACGCACCCCTTATGTCCAATCAATGCGGGCATTGTATCATGACTTGTGCTGCCTGTACGCCCTATTTATAATCGACTCCATACGACACGCTTCAGGATTTCTTAGCTTATGAAACGGCTGTATACACCCTGGCGCATGGCCTACATCAAAGAAAACAAGAATCCAGCCCAGGGCTGCCTGTTCTGCCAGAAGCCAGCCGCCAGCGATGACGACGAGCACATTGTCGCCCGGTCGGAGTATGTCTACCTGACGCTCAACCGCTACCCCTACAACAACGGCCATCTGATGGTCATTCCTTACGAGCATGTCGCCAGCCAGGAAGCCATGAGCACAGACGCACTCACCGATATGATGGTCACTGTCAACCATGCGCTGGCGGTTCTGCGCCGGGCCTATAATCCGCAGGGCTTTAATCTGGGCGCCAATCTGGGCGCAGCCGCTGGCGCCGGTATCGCCGAGCACTACCATTTCCACATTGTCCCGCGCTGGTCCGGCGATGTTAACTTTATGACCGCCATCAGCGAAACGCGCGTCATCCCTGACACGCTGGACAACATCTACCGTGAGCTAAAAACTATCTGGCATGACATGTATGAAGAAAGCGAGTAATTAGAATATGGTTACGAACGACAAACATGCGAACGAGGCGGTGATACTGGGCGCGGCGCGCACACCTCAGGGGCGCTTCCTGGGTGGTTTAGCCAGCCTGACTGCCGCCGAACTGGGGCGTATTCCGGTGCGTGCTGCGGTGGAACGCAGCGGCATCGACACCGGCCACATTGACGAGGTGATTATCGGCAACGTCGTTGGCGCGGGCACCGGCCAGGCGCTGCCCCGTCAGATCAGCCTGGGCGCTGGCCTGCCGGACAGCGTCGGCGGCATGGTTGTCAACAAGGTGTGCGGCAGCGGACTCAAAGCGGTGATGATTGCCAGCAGCGCCATCAAAGCCGGAGACGGCCAGTTATTCATCGCGGGTGGCACAGAGAGCATGAGCGGCGCGCCCTATCTGAATCATAGTGTGCGGATGGGTAACAAATATGGCAAGGTCGAGCTGCGCGACGCCCTGCAGCACGACGGCCTGTGGTGCCACCTGTGCAACTGGAACATGGGCAACGCGGCGGAGTTCATCGCCCGTCAGTTCGAAGTCACCC
Organism: uncultured Anaerolineaceae bacterium; assembly: GCA_964639225.1. Lineage (GTDB taxonomy): Bacteria > Chloroflexota > Anaerolineae > Aggregatilineales > Phototrophicaceae > CAZXCK01. The sequence goes on from CAZXCK010000003.1 coordinate 61,472, forward strand.
GCCAGGAGCTGGACGAATTCGCCCTGCGCAGCCATCAACTGGCTGGTCAGGCCACCGACAGCGGCAAGTTCAAAGCCGAGATCGTGCCGGTCACCATCATATCGCGACACGGCGATACGGTTGTCAGTGAGGATGAAGGCATCCGCCGCGACACCACCCTTGAAGCGCTGTCGAAGCTGCGCCCCGCTTTTGAGGACAAGGGCATCGTCACCGCTGGCAACGCGCCCGGCATGAACGATGGCGCGGCGGCGCTGGTCGTCAGCAGTCGAGCCTATGCCGACAAGCACGGTCACCGGCCACTGGCGCGCATTGTCGCCTATGGGCAGGCAGCGGTAGACCCGGCCTGGATTTTCTACGCGCCGGTCAAGGCCATCCCCATCGCGCTGGAACGCGCCGGCTGGACCATGGAAGACGTGGACCTGTTCGAGATTAACGAAGCCTTCGCCTCACAGGTCATCGCCGACCTGAAGGGACTCAAACGCGAGGGTTACGAACTGCCACTGGAAAAGCTCAACGTTAACGGCGGCGCCATCGCCCTCGGCCATCCGATTGGCGCGAGCGGCGCTCGCGTGCTCATCACGTTGATTCACGCCCTCAAGGATCGCGGACTCCGGCGCGGTATCGCGGCGCTGTGCCTGGGCGGCGCGGAAGCCGTCGCGCTGGCCGTCGAGCTAGAGGACGAAACCGGCACATAACACGCAGCCGGCAGAAACGAAAAAACGGGCGCAGGTGTGACCTATGCGCCCGTTTTGCTTCTCACTATTGGTATGCCACTAATCGGCGCCGATCTGACGTTCCTGCTCGCCGGAGAACATGGCACGTGCGTTCTCGATGTAACTCAGGCTCTGGTGGCGGAAGTACATATTGTACAGTTCCGCATAATGACCACCCTGCGCCATTAGTTCGTCGTGATTACCGATTTCAATGATCTCGCCCTCGCGCAGCACGATGATGCGGTCTGCATTGCGAATCGTACTCAGGCGATGCGCGATCAGAATCGACGTGGACTGCGCCAGAATCAGATCGAGTGCTTCCTGAATCTGCGTCTCGGTGAAGGGGTCCACGCTGGCCGTCGCCTCGTCAAGGATGAAGATCGCCGGTTTTTCCAGCAGTACGCGCAATAGCGCCACCAGTTGCCGCTGGCCCATACTCAGCCGGGAACCACGCTCACCGACATCGGTGTAGAGTCCATCCGGCAGCGTATCGAGCCATTCGCCGTTGCCGACGCTGTAGGCGATCTCACGCACATCGTCCTCGGTCGCTTCGGGGCGGCTGTAGCGAATGTTATCCAGCACCGTCCCGCTGAACAGGAACGGCTGCTGCGGCACAACGCCCAGCCGCCCCCTGTACGACGACAGCTCAAACGAGCGAATATCCTGCCCGTCGATCAGAATCTCGCCGTCCTGGAACTCATAGAAGCGCGTGATGAGTTTGGCCAGCGTGCTCTTACCTGCGCCAGTATGACCCACGAAGGCCACATCCTCACCGCGATCGATCTTCAGGTCGAAGTTGCGCAGCACGGGCTGTCCTGTCTCATAGGCGAAAGTTACGTTGCGGAACTCGATCTCGCCCTGGATACCGCTGCCGTCCCGGCTGTCGTTCTGGGCGATGGTGTTCTCCGTATCAATAAGGGCGAAGATGCGCTCGATGGCGCTCATCGCCTGCTGGAACTGGCTCCATACCGCCGCCAGATTGATAAACGGAAACCAGAAGCGGTCCACGCCCTGGATGAACAGGAACCACGAACCGACATTCACCCGTCCCCACAGGACATACTGCGCGCCGACGTAAAGAATAATCGCCACCGCCAGACCCGCCAGAATGTTCAGCACGGGGAAGATCAGCGCCAGCACAAAACCGCGCCTCAGGTTGATGTTGTACGACTGCTGGTTGACCGCTACAAATTCGTTGTAGATCATGCCTTCCTTACGGAAGTTTTTGGCGACACTGATCCCGGTCACACTCTCCTGAATGATGTCGTTGACCGCCGCCATCGCCCGCGCGCCCTGCCGCGTGACGATGCGCGCCATATACCGGAAGCCTGCCGCCGCCGCCACGATCACCGGCAGCGTGGCCAGCAGAATCAACGTCAGCGGCACCGAGCGCGTGAACAACACCGCCAGCAGAATAACGACCTGCGTCAACTGGGCCAGCACGTCGGTGCTGATGAGAATCACATCGCCAAATTCCTGCGTGTCGCTGGTGATGCGGCTGACGATCTTGCCCGATTTGTGCTTGTCGTAAAAAGCCAGGTCACGTTCCAGCGCCGCCTTGAAAGCGTCTTTGCGCAGGTTGGCTACCACGCTGCCGATGACGATGCTCGTCAGCCGGCGACGCAGCCAGTTCGCGCCGTACTGCACAAAGGCCGCCACCAGCAGCGCGCCGATAATCAGCATCAATGTGTTGTCGCTGCCCTGCGCTTCGAGGATGTCCACACCTTCGGCAATGAACACCGGCGGCAGGGCGGCCACCACCGACACCGTGATAAAACCAAATACAATCGCAATCAGCTTGCCACGATACTGGTCGAAATACACGGCCAGGCGGCGAATCAGATAACCATCGGTGTACTGACGGTCGTAGTTGTCTTGTTCCAGGCCACCAAAAATCGCCATAATGTGACCTCTCCTCGTAGATTGTCGAAACAGGTGTTAGCGGGTTAGCGAGTGCTGGACCCGGAATGGTTCGGTAAGCTGTCGCTGACCGCATTATCTGCAGGCTGCTCGCGGCCTTCGGTCGCCTCGTAGCGGGCAAAAATGCGCCGGTAAGCCTCAGATGACTGCAACAAATCCTCGTGGACGCCATGCGCCACCACCTGGCCCTGACGCAGCACCACAATATGATCGGCCCAGCGAATCTGCGACAGCCGGTGCGTGATGAGGATCGTCGTACGCCCCTGAGACGCCGCCCAGATCGCCTGCTGAATACGGTCCTCAGTGGCGCTGTCGATGGCGCTGGTGCTGTCATCCAGGATGAGCACCGGCGGATTGGTCAGGAAAGCGCGGGCGATCGCCAGCCGCTGGCGCTGGCCGCCGCTGAGAGTCACACCGCGCTGGCCAATAACCGTATCGTAACCTTCCGGGAAGCTCATGATGAAGTCGTGAGCCTGGGCTTTACGCGCCGCGTCCTCGATCTGGTCGCGGGTGGCATCTGGATTGCCGAAAGCGATGTTATCGGCCACACTGCGGCTGAACAGGAAGATGTCCTGCTCAATGATGCTGATCTGCGAACGCAGCGACTCCAGGTTCCAGTGGCGCACGTCCACACCATCGACCAGCACACGCCCGCTGGTGGCGTCGTAAGTGCGGTTGATGAGCTTGGTCAGCGAGCTTTTGCCGGACCCCGTCTGCCCAACGACGGCCACCGTCTGCCCTGGCTGGATGTCGAACGTGATGTTATGCAGCACGCCCTGAGCGTCGCTGCCCGAATAACTGAAGCTGACATCCTCAAATTTAATCGCGCCCTGGATGCTGCCCCTGTGCCCGGCAGGATTCTGGTCCAGGTCGGTCTGGGTGTTGATGATGCTCAGAATTCGCGCCGCACTGGCATAACCCAGCGCCAGCCGCGACAGCGAGTTCAGCGAGGTAAAAACCGGGAAACCGAACAAGGTCAGCAGCGATGTAAACGCCACAATATCGCCGATATTGATGCTGCCCGCCTGATACAGAATCACCGCATGGACAAAGCCCAGCACAATCGCCAGCCCGAACAGCAGATAAGACAGGTAGCGCGCTTCGATCTCGCCCTGGCTGATGAAGCGGTCGCGTACGTCGTCTGCCAGATGGTTAAAGCGGTCGCTCTCGCGTGTTTCCTGTGCCGTACCCTTGACCACCTGCAGACCGTCCAGGGCTTCGGCCAGGCGCGCATTCATGTTGCCGAACTTGGCCCGCACCTGCTGCGCCACGGGATGCACCGCCCGCACAAAATAATACTGGACCACCAGATGCAGCAGCACGAACCCCAGCGGCACCAGAATAAGCGCCGGGTGAATCAGCGGTGCAGAGATCACCGGCAGCAGCAAGAACATACCAGACCCGATCAGCAGGTTGACACCGGGGTTCATCATCAGGTTAAGCTCGCGCACATCATTCGTGACACGCGCCATGATCTCGCCCACTGGCATCATGTCATGAAAGCCCATGCTCTTGCCCAGCAGGCTGGCGTAAAGCTCATCGCGCACATCACGCTCGATGCGCTGGCTGAAGACCTCGGCAGAGAAGTTGCGCATCAACTGGAGTACACCGCGCAGCACCTGCGAGCCAACAATCGCCAGCGCCATCAGTCCCACAAACTCCAACCCGCGCCCATCGGGGTCCACCAGCGCGTTGAACGACTCGCCAATGAAATAAGGCACCGCCGCCGCCAGCGCCGCGTTGCTGAACGCGCCAATCACCAGCAGAACGGCGAACAGCGGGTGGCGCATCATGTGCGAGACGATAAATCGGAAAGGATTGCGTCGATTCGTGTTGTAATCGGGGCGAGCAATAAACTCAGCAGACATCCGTTTTATCCTGTAGGTGACGACAGGGGCAACTTTGCAGCGTTGGCCATTAATTCATGTTCCATATTAAACGAGTCCGCGCCCCACCTCGAATCCAATCGAGCCGGATTGGACTCATCGTGACCAGTCCGGCCAGCGGAAACCGTGACCATTCTGCCACAACCAGGCTGGGCATCCGGTTAGCGTTTACTGAGAACTTACCCCACACCAATAACTGGCGGCAGCAGCGAGATATCATCGCTGAATACGGTCTCGCCGCTTACTGGCAGCGTCACGATCTCACCAGTGGGGGCAAACATATACAGCCGCACCGCCAGTCGATAGCTGCCCGGCGGCAGATCGTCCGGCAGGCGCAGCGCCCGGTTATCGGCGACAGGCTCGCCTGGAGTCCATTCGCTGGTTAAACTGAACCCACCAACCGGAGACGTATCGTAACCCTGGACCAGCACACCATCGACAAACACCACATCGGAACCATCGGCATAAGCCAGAAACAGCCCGACGATGTAATCCGCTTCGACCTGTGCCTGCGCCGACCAGTACAACGTCACCGGCAGCGCGTCACCCGGCGCGTAGTTTTGCCCAGCAGGCAGAGTCAAACCATCCAGCAGCAGCGAATCGCCAAAACGCACGGATGGACTCAGTTGCAGCGCGGGCGGCTCACCACCAGCAGGCGCGGCTACAGTGCTGTATTCCAACAGGCGCACGCGCGCATCGACGGGAACGGTCTCCACCAGCCGCAGCGGATAAAAATGCCGCGTCATATAGCGTTCCAGCGGGCGCAGGCTCCAGGGGATAAACGGTCCCGTATCCATCAGCAGCCACAACCGGTCACGACGTGCCGCCAGGGCCTCGACCATCTCTGGCACATAACGCGCCAGCAGATCAACAGCGTCATCAGAGATCACATCTGGGATTTGTTCGAAGCTGCCGCGTTCGCCGGGCGGGTCCGGCAGGATGGCGGCCCGCACAACACGCGACGAAAAGTGATTGTAGAAGAAACCTTCATAGGCGCGCCCATTGACGATAAGCACATCACCTGATGCCGCTTCGGTTTCCAGAAACGCGCTCGTGGCGTGCAGGGCAGCATCACTCCCGTGATACTCATCATCCCAATAGATGGCGCGCAATCCCCAGCCGACGGCCCCGGCCAGCAGCAGCGGCAGCAGCACTACTGCCACCAGCGGCACCCGCCGCCCACGCTGAACGCCCATCAGCAGCATAACCGCCACCAGCGCCAGCCCACCGAACAGCAGCGACCACGCCATCACACCTACGCGCACCCAGGCGAAATCCAGCGACATCTCAAGCAGAACGGGCGTCAGCACCAGCGGACGCAGATACTCCAGTTGGTTGAGGCTGGGCGGCCAACTCGTCACCTGATTCGACTCCGGCGGCAGTTGGTCGATATACACATCCCAGGAGAAAGCCACACCGGTAACCTGCCACCACAGACTGTAGAGCACCAACAACCCAGCGACACCCAGCAGCAGCGGCGCGGGCCGTGACCTGAGTACACGGTCGATTATCGGCAGCATACACAGCAGTACAAAAGGAATGACCGGAATCAGGAAGCGAGGCGGCAGCGTCGCACCGGCGAACCAGTGAACACCGGTCACCAGCGCATGACCGGCAGCAAATCCAACCACAGCCAGCGCCATCACCCACACGTAGCGCCGCTGGTTTGCGCGAATGAGCATCCAGGCCCCCGGCAGCGCCAGCAGCAGCACCGGCGAACTGGCCCACAGGCTGACATTCGGACTCAGTAGATAGCTGTGCAGCGCCGTCTGAAAATACTCCGGTATAAGGGAAAGCGACGTACCCGGCAGGGCGACCTGCTCACCACCCAACAGCGACGGCAGTACATCGACATAAGCCAGCAAAACCACACCCGCCAGCAACAACGCCAGCAGACCATCGGCGAACCAGCGCCAGCGCCGCCCGCTGAACCATGCCGGAACAGCGATCAGCGCCAGGGCGGGCAGCAGCACCAGCACCTCAACTTTGGTGAGAATCGCCGCCCCATACGCCAACAGGCCGACCATCAGCCAGGCCCGGCGTCCCTGCCGCACCTGCTCCAGCGTGTAAGCGGTCAGCAGCAGCAGCAGTGCCAGCAGCGGCTCACGCATAAACACCCGCGTATATGGCCAGAAGACGGTCGCCAGTCCCAGCAGCAGCGCGGCAGCAAGCCCCACACGCTCGGTATAGCCAAGCAGCATACTGTAGCGCACCACCAGCAGCGCCAGCGCCGCCACCAGAACCACATTCAACAGCCACACCCCATGCAGCAACCCCACTCCCGGCAGAATACCGGCCAGCCAGTAAACCGGTGCCGCCAGCAGCGAATACCCGGTCTCAATGGGTGTAGCCGGGAATGGGTAGAACTCATCAGCGTAGCGCGTCAGGTCTCCAGAACTGCGCCACACATTCCACAGAGCGATGTCGAAGCGCCGGTCGCCGAAGTCCACCAGGCTGCCAGTCACATCAAACATCTGCAGTTCGTCGTTGTACATCAGCCGACCGCTGTACGTCAGCATGTACACACTGCTTAACAGCACAAAAAGCGCCACCATCGAGACGAGATGGCGGCGACAGTAATCGCTTTCGGTTTTCGTCATCGTTAACCTGACAGGCATATCCGGTTGCGCATCACGCCCGACAGTCTAGCCCTGATTACCCTGCCCTGTCAACCGGTTGCGAATCCCCAGCAGGTTTTTGATGATCTTCTGTGTGGGCGTCAGGTTATCCAGTTGGGCCAGCCCAACCTCGTAGGTCGCCGCGCCCGCCCATATTTTGCCATCACGGAGCTGCATCTTGCCCATCGCCAGCAGAGTCTCGCCATACATCCGTTTCTCATCCAGTTCCTGGAAGATGTCGGCGGCCTGACGGTAACAGTTATAGGCCTGCTCTTTGTCGTCCAGTTCCAGGTACACACCGCCCATATTCCCCACCACCTGAGCCGTGCGCAGCTTATCACCCAACTCCTGGAATGTCCGCAGCGATTCCTGCATGATGTCGAGCGCCTGCTGGTTCTGTCCCAGCGCCCGGTGCACCAGACCAATGTTGGTCTGCATTTCCGCCACCATATCGCGGCGGCCCTCAACCTCGTAAGCTTCCAGTGCTTCCTGAAACATGCGCGAGGCAGCTTCATAATTCTGCTGGCTGTACAGCGTAATGCCGCGCTCCTGCAGCTCGCTGGCAGTCGTGGTCATGGCTTCCCCCATCTGACACCTCACATTGTGATATCGAGTATGCTGGCGCCCACCTGACGCAGACGGTCGGCTGGCATCTGGCTCAACATCAGGGCGATATGAATAAACCCGATATTGGTTGGATCGGCGGCGAAGGCGCGCACGTCCTCCGGCAATTCGGAGAAATGCCGCCACATCTCACGCAATTGCAGCAGTTCTCCGATCTGGCTGCTGCTTTCCAGAAAATAGTCGATATTCCTGTTCACCACACCGGCCATCACCGATAGCTGGTGCAGCGGCGGTGTCTCGTAGCCCAGTTCATAGCGCGTCACCGCCTCGCCCGTCAGACCACTCTGCTCGGCCAGTTGTTGCTGCGTCAGGCCACGCTCCTCACGCGCCTGGCGCAGCAGCGCGCCAATCATCCGCGACCGCAGCGAGATAAACTCCGGCTGGATGGCTTCGCGCCCCTCCCGCGTGACTTTGAGCGTCTGCGTGCTCCAGAAGTGGCTCACCGGCACATCCAGGTAGTAGGCCAGCAATTCGAGCTGCGGCAGACTGGGCACGTCGTCTCCGGCTTCCCAGCGCTCGATCTGTTCCACAGGCACACGCAGCAACCGGGCACAGTCCTCGACTGTACGCGCCGCGCCAGCGCGCGCGTCACGCAGCAGCACGCCCACCATCTTGGCGCGGATACGATACGACTCGGCAAAGTCGAACGGCTTATCGTCCGTATCGTCCTGCTGCGCTCCCCGGGCTTTCTTCATACGAGCGGCGACGTCATCAAAACTCATGAGCCGGTGCCTCCTCAATGTCAGCGCGTATCCAACGAGCTAAACCCGCTTTCAACACCTGCATCCGATTTGACTGTTTATCTGGACGCAGTATAACATAAAATGCGCAGCGAAAACGTAATGCTTGCCTGTCTTATTGCGCTGCTGATCACGACAGCATTGAGCCGGACCAGCACCGAAACGGCGCTGCAATCTACCGGTTACGTGGTACAATGTCCCCACTCAGCAATCAGCAATCAGACCAACCGAACCAACAGGATAACAAGATGGCGACAATTGACGAACAGGTCGAGGTTCTGATGTCCGGCGCCGAATACGGCGATCCGGAAACCAGAGCCAACATGCGCAGAGAACTCCGCGAACGTCTCGTCGAGGCTGAAAAAGCGGGCCGCCCGCTACGCGTCTACTGCGGTTACGATCCGCGCACATCCGACCTGCACCTGGGGCACACCATCACCATGCGTAAGCTGCGCCAGTTCCAGGAGTTCGGCCACGACGTGACCTTCCTCATTGGCACGTTCACCAGCCTCATCGGCGACCCGTCCGACAAGGACAAAGCCCGCGAGCAGCTCACGGCGGAACAGGTGGACGACAACGCCCGCACCTACGCCGAACAGGCCTTCAAAATCCTGGACCCGGCCCTGACCCGCGTCCGCCGCAACGACGAATGGCTGTCCACGCTGGATTTCGCCGACATCATCCGGCTGGCCAGCAATTTCACCGTGCAGCAGTTCCTGGTGCGCGAGAACTTCGCCCGCCGCCTGGAAGATAACCAGCCCATTTACCTGCACGAGATGTTCTACGCGCTCATGCAGGCTTACGACGCCGTCGCCCAGGAAGCCGATGTGCAGGTAGGCGGCCAGGATCAGTTATTCAACATTCTGGTGGCCGGGCGCAAACTCCAGCAGGCGCTGGGCCAGAAGCCGCAGATCGCCATCATCATGGGCGAGAGCCTGCCCGGTACGGATGGCGACGTGAAGATGAGCAAAAGCCTGGGCAATCACATTCCACTGCTGGCTGAACCCTGGGATATGTTCGGCAAGGTGATGAGCATCCCGGACAAGGCCATGCCGGTCTATCACCGGCTGATCCTGGGCTGGCAGCCGCACCAGGTCGATGAGATGGCTCAGGGTATCGACAGCGGCAGCCTGCACCCAAACGAGGTCAAGATGAACCTCGCCCGCGAGATTGTCGGCATCTTCCACAGCCCGGAAGACGCCGCAGCCGCCCAGGCACGCTGGGACGAAGTGTTCCGCAGTGACAAAGGCGGCGTCCCCAGCGACATTCCCGAAGAGCCGCTGGCGACCGAAGAGCGCGTGCTGGACATTCTGCGGCGGCTGAACATGGTCAGCAGCGGCAAAGAGGCCAAACGCCTCATCGAGCAGAACGGCGTGCGCATCGACGGTGAGCCAGTCAGCGACGCAGTAGCCACTATCAGCCCGGATATGCTGCCGGTTGTTCTACAGGTCGGCAAGCGTAAGTTCGTTCGGCTGGTCGCCGAATAATTCTCCTGACAACGGCATCACACACAAAACGGGACACGCCGCGAAGTCCGACGTGTCCCGTTTTGCTTATCGACCAACCGCCCTCAACAGACATCGGACCTGATACGACCATAGGACATTACACATATACCAGACGGGTGAGTACGCGAGACAGTCGTAAGCAGCGAATTGGACTCAACTTCTTTTTCGGCGTCTTCGACGTTGGTTGCTTCGCCGCTGGTATCGGGCGCAATCGCGGTATCATCCGCCGCATCATCCGCGCGCGGCGACGGAATCCCGGTGAACGTCGCCAGATAGGGCGGCGTCGCGTTGATGGCGGCAACCAGCGTGTTACGGCCTTCCAGCAGCCGCAAACCGGGAACACTGACGACGACGTTAGACGGGCTGACAGACTGGGCAAATTCAATCGTATACGTCCCGGCAATCAGGTCGATGACCTCATAGCCCACATTGCTGCCCAGCGTGTTGGGATAAGCCAGTAACCCCACCAGTGGCGTATTGTCGGCGAGACGCACGACTGTGGGGCCGACGTTGGGATTGGCATGGAACAGCGTGACGCGCGTCTCGCCGGGCGGCAGCGGACTGAAATCCTCGGCCAGCATATGCACTTTCAGCGTATCATTAACCAGCGTGCCGATAAACGCCGCCGTTGACCACGAATCGCGCTCGACAATCACCTCGATAGGCGCGGCGAAGGCGTCTTCCGGGTCCAGCCCGGTTGGGGTAACCACCAGGGTGTACGTCCCGGCAGGCAGCTCGATAAACGGGCTGGCCTCAGCGAAGCTCAGGTTACGAATGGCGCTCAGTTCACCTTCAATATAGACATCAATCGACGGTGTGCCTGACGACAGGTGCGCCACACGCACACGCCCGGTGCCTTCGTCGATGCGCGCCGGCTGCAATTGATTTTCGGCGAGGCGGTCCAGGTCGGTCAGGTTGGTGAGCACAATTGTGTAATTCGGCCTGGAAATGGTGCCGATGCTGGCGATAAAGTGGCTGTAATTGGGGATCAGCGTCACCCCACCGATGTCCAGCAGCGGCGCACCATCCACATGCGACACAAAGCTCATCTCATAGGGGTTGCCAATAACATCCAGGCTCACAAACCCGTTGTTAGCGCCGCCATATTCGGCCTCGAACGTGCCGGGGTAGTTGAGAAATTGCAGCAAAGCGCTGCCATTGGCGATGAGGTCTACCGGTGGCCAGTCTTCGACGGCCTGGAACACCGCCAATCGAGCCTCGCCGCGCGGTAATTCGCTGAAGTCCTCGCGGATCACCTGCGTGTCCAGCGTATCGCGCTGGTCCGTGCCGATGAAGGTCAGTGTTACCCATTCCACCGCATCCAGCGCCAGCGTCACCGGTTCAACCAACGCACTTTCCATCGGTTCACCAGATAGCACAAACACGAATTCATAAACATCTGGCGGCAGGCTGTACCATGTGGTCAGCTCACTCCAGCCCAGTTGGCGGATGGTGCTCAATTCGCCGTTGACGTAAACATCAACCGGCCCCACATCCACAGCGAAATGAGCAAAACGGACCATGCTCAGCGTCTCGCTGGCAGCCGAACGAGCAACCGCGCCCTGCCCCAGCGCCAGCAGTAAAACCAGAACAAATAACGGTGTGCAGGCACAACGCATGCAAACCCTCTCCACACGGACATCACAATGAATGGGCTGATCAACACATCAATATGGTTACGCTCACTTAGCATTCTAACACAGGCAGCCGACGCCACGCATGTTTTGCCTCACAAAGCCGCTGCCATCTCCGCCGGGATTTTGCAAAGCCGGTAAGCTCTATTGTGGTCGAGAGGAGTCGAATGGCAACCCGGACACAATAAAAAGGCGCCGACTGCTGGTCGGCGCCTTTTTGTCTCACAAAATCAACCTGTGGTTAGTCAATCCGTGTGGCGATGATTGTGTACGTCACACCTGGACCGCCTTCGAGCTTGATGCTCAGATACAGTTGATTGCTATCGAAGCGGAAGGTATGGGCGACTGCCTGATTACAGGTATTCAGCGTTGGGCCAAGCTGACCGCCAGACCCCCAGCGCAGGTCGGGGCTGGCGCAGCTCACAACGAAGGTGAACTGGCGCTGAGAATTAGGACCAGCCTGATTGCTGAGTCCATTCACGCGGAAGCCCACCAGATGCCATCCCGGTGACGGCAGATTGAACGAGTAACTCACGGTGCCATTGGACGGGATGCTGGTATCCAGAGGCTGCTGGTTGAACCCAAACTGTGTCGGCGAGCTGGGGAACTCGACAACCTCAGTGGCGGTGGGCGGCGGTGGTGTGTAGGTGTAGGTTGGGGTTGGCTCCGCCGGCGGTGTGTAAGTGTAAGTCGGTGTCATTCCCATCGGTGGTGTGTTGGTCGCCATCATGGGTGGTGGCGTATTGGTCGGCATGCCTGGTGCGGTGGTGGGCATCGACGTGCTGGTTGGCATACCGGGCGCGGTGGTCGGCGTCATTGTCGATGTCATCGCCGGCGTGCCGGTCGAAGACGAACTGGACGACGAATCCGATGTACTGGGAGCCGGGATAACCGGCAGGCTGGCGCACGGACCCGTTACAGTCGTCACGCTGCCCGCGATCCAACCGGTGATGCCCTGGTAGTTGATCACGTACCAGCCGCTGTTCTGACCGGTGGCCGGATAGCTCGACCCACCGGGCACAGACGCCAGAATCGTGTAATTAGTACCGGGGCCGCTGCGCAGGTTAACCGGTCCCCCGGTCGAGACCTGGCAGACGTTAGGATCGGAGGGGGGCGGCGGCGCGCTCGAACTGTCACTCGACGATGAGCTGGAGCTGCTGCTCGACGACGTGCTGGGGCCACTGGGTGCGCTGGAGCCGGTGCCCAGAGTCACGAAGACAGGGTCGGGGCTGGCATCCAGATTGTAGACAACGACGGTGTAATTGCCATCACCGGCTGGAATAACAGCATCACCGGCACCCATCATGTTCGAGTTAAAAGTACTCAGCAGCGTACCATCGGGACCATGTACCGATGCCGAGAACCGTACTTCTCCGCCCTCAATCCGAATCATCTGCGATGCGGACGGCGTGCCAGCCACACGCAGCACCTGAACCGGCCCAGAACTGAAATCAACGGGCACCGCTGTCGGATTGGGGACAATCGGTTGGGCATTGACTGTGTTGACGCCGTTCAGAACCAGAGCGAACTGTCCACCGCCGCCACCCAAGGCACTCACCTGTAGGCTGTAAGTGCCGGTCTGCGGCAGGATCAGGTCCAGGCGAGCATTATTGCCCGGATTGGTGACGTCGAAGTTGCTGAAAGCCAACTGCTGGCCAGTGGTACCAACCACACTCAATGCGGGCTGATAGTCACCGGAGAGGTTCACGAGCCGAACCGATACCAGATCACTCTCATTACCAGCAAAACTATAAAACACAAAAGGTGAACTGGGATCGACATTGCCAACGACACCCATGCCATAGTTCAGGACGGTCTGTGCCGATGCCGATGACAATGTCAAAAGACTAAGGAGTGAAACAAACAAAGTAAACAATACCGATTGCTTCCGGACTTTCACGTAGTATCTCCTTGAGTACAATAAAGGCGCTCGAATTATTCTACAACAGTTATTGTTATATGCGAAAATATCTTTGCGCGATAATCGTATAAACGTGTATTTATTCTTAATACAACAATGAGGCTGATCTGGATCAAAAAAGAGTCAGGCAGTCGATGAGACGGGTTCGGCCAACAGTTGCGCGGAGTTCTCAGGCATCAGCAGGGCGATATAGGGCGCGATCTGTTTTGTGCTCTAGCGCTGGGGTGACCCATCCAGCCCGGTCAGTAACTGAGCCAAGTAGGCATCAAAACCACCGGCGCTGCATGCCTCGATGTAACGCAACAGCTCGCCACCGGCTACGGGATAATCCGGGTAGCAGCTCGTTGGCCAGGCACCATTTGGCGTGTGCACAATAACATCGACACCGGGCGCGGGAACCAGCACACCATCCAGCGAACGCCGTATCTCATCGACCAGACGCTCTACGGTGACGATCACCAGGTCCGCCGCATAGACCAGTTCCAGGTCGATGCCCAGGTTGTTGCTCAGTTTGACGGTGCCGTAAGGGTCGGCTTCCAGACCATGCAGCACGGTGACATCCAGCGGAATAGCGGGGAAGGCCATCAGCGGTTCGCCAGTGTAGGGGTCGGTAATGGTTTTGACATCCGGGCGCAGACGCGGCAGATCGGTACCGATCCAGGCATGTGACGGCATGAAGCCCACGCCTGCTGTCCGGGCGCGCAGGCCCATAACGATACTGGCCTCGGTCTCTTCGACGATGCGCAGCGCGCCGCTGGTGGCCATCTCGGTGAACATGGGCGCCAGCCCGAACGACTCCAGGCCAAAATAGACACTGCGCACCGTTGAGACACAGCCACCACCAACCAGCAGATCGGACTCGTAGCCGGCGGTGAAGTTGACCAGCGTCAGGCCCTGCGGGCGTGGCTGACGGCGCAGCAGTTCCAGAGCGAAGGCGACCGGGCGGCGGTAGATCGTCATGCCACCCAGTGCCAGCTGCGCCCCATCCGGGACGAGCGCCGCCGCCCCGGCCAGTGTCATAAAGCGCGGGATGCGCGCCTGTGTATCAGTCACGGTCAGCCTCGCGCATAAGCAAGCCGCATACCCAGGTCCATAAGCGTGGCCCGGTTCTCGGCGCTGCGGATCCAGGGGGCGGGCAGCGCGTCCAGCACGCCAGCACGGGCCGCCGCGATGCCCCCAGCGATGCAGGCTACCGAGTCGCTGTCGCCGTCACTGTTGGCGGCGCGGCGCACGCAGGCGGCGTAATCGTCCGGATAGCGCAGCACACAGTAGAGCGCCAGCGCGACGGCCTCTTCGGCGATCCAGCCCTCGCCGATGTGGCGCATGGCCGATTCCTCGCTGCCCCAGCCGAGCACATGCCCCACCCGCAGAATAGCGGCGTCCAGTTCGTCACTCAGCCCGTCACACACGGCCATAATGCGCTGCATATATTCCGCCGGCGCGACGCCATCCAGCGCCAGCCTGACCAGGTAGGCCGCCGCCAGCGCCGAAGCGACCGCCGTCGGATGGCCGTGCGTAAGCAGTGAGCTGGCCTGAGCGACTTCACGCAGGCGCTCTGGTTGGTGTTGATACAGGTAGCCCAGTGGCGCTACACGCATAGCCGCGCCACAGCCCTTCGACTGGGCGACACCGGACTCGCGCCAGTGAACGCCGCGCGCCAGATTGTGCGCTCCGGTGAGGCAGGTTTTACCCGGAGCGCGGTCGGGCGCGGTATGCGCCCAGTCGGCAAAACGACGGCCTATCGCTGTCATCAGTTCGTCCAGCGGCGCGTTGATGCCAGCATCCAGAACACCTTCGGCCAGCGCAATCGTCATCTGGGTATCGTCGGAGTACAGGGCGGGGTCGGGTGGATGCAGTATGCCCTGCGGGCCGTAAATAGCTTTAATCTCCGGCAGGGATTTGAACTCGGTCACGTAGCCCAGCGCATCTCCCAACGCTAAACCCAACATCATTGACTGCGCCTGCGCGGTGCTCATCATCGTCTCCGTTTCTGTTGCACTTTGTTTGGCTTTTTTATCATGGTGTACTCACGACACCTCCGTATAATAGCTTAAGGATCGGCGTTTGTCGTTATCCGACGTGAGAGACTATACGGAGCAGAAGTGATGGAGAAGAAGCGCAGCTTCTGGGAGCGTACGCGCCAGGTTCAGATTGCGCTGCTGCTGGCGAGCGTTTTTCTGTTCGGGTTTTTGTTGGGCAATCAGTACAGTATCAGCAGCGCGCAGGGTGGCAATCTGACTCTACCGGACGAAGCGCGCGCCGCCTTCGAGCCGTTGTACGAAGCCTATAACCTTATCCAGCAGCAGTTCATCGACGTGCCAGAGACCGACGAACTGGTCGATGGTGCGATTCGTGGCATGGTTGACGCCCTGGATGACCAGCACAGTGGTTATGTGTCGCCAGAGTTTTACGCCTTTGTCGATGGTGATTTATCCGGCGCGATTGATGGGATTGGCGTCGTCATCGAAGCCATAGAAGACACAGGCGAGATCGAAGTCAGCAACGTGCTGCAAAACACCCCGGCGGAACAGGCCGGTATTCGTGTGGGCGATATTTTCCTGACGGTCAACGACGAGGACGTCGTCGGCCTCAACTTCCTGGAACTGGCTTCGCGTGTGCGCGGGCCGGTGGGCACGACAGTCAATATCACCATGCGGCGCGGCGAGGAAATCCTCGAATTTGATGTGGAGCGCGCTCGCATCGAGATTCCCAATGTCGAGTATGAAGTGCTGGACGGGGATATCGCCTACATTCAGATGCAGCAGTTCAGCGCGCCGGCTCACCAGCAGGTGCTCGAAGCCATCAGTGAGCTGGATGTCAACTCGCGCAGCGGCCTGATTCTGGACCTGCGCAACAACTCCGGCGGGCTGTTAAGTTCGGCGGTAAACGTGGGCGCGCTTTTCGTGGAAGAAGGCGTCCTGCTGCGCGAGGAATTCGGCACGGGCGAGACACGGGTCTTTGAAGTGCGCGATAATACAGCCTACGAGGTGCTTGACTCTGGTGACGAGCGTGTATATTCGTCTGACGCGATTTATGCTGGCGTTGAGGTGCCCGTGGTTGTGTTGGTAAACGGGCGCAGCGCCAGCGCCACCGAACTGGTGGCCGGTGCCTGGCAGGATGTCGGTGCAGCGATCATCGTCGGCGAGACAACGTTTGGTAAAGGCACAGTTCAGCTACAGAACCAACTGGTCAACGGCGGTGGTCTGCGTTTGACGATCGCCCGCTGGCTGACACCCAACGGTAACTGGATCAACCAGCAGGGCATCGTGCCGGATGTAGTCGTCGAAATCGACGAGGCCGCCCCACCCGAAAACGGCGACGACCCACAGCTTGACGCCGCTATCGAAGCACTGATGGGTGAAATTACGCCACAGATCGAGATCGAGCGCGTGGAACAGAACGAACCGGAGCCGGTTGAATAATGGCGGAAAAACGGCTTTGCAAGCCGCTGCTGCCATGCTATACTGCTGGACATTCTAGCCGAAACTGAGGAGTCGCCGGTTATGCAGATTGCATTTCAAATCGCCTCGATCATCATGTCGATCGTGCTGATCGTTCTCATTATGCTTCAGGTCAAGGGTGGTGGACTGGGTGCGCTGATGGGCGGCGACGCCGGTGGCGGTATCGCTCGCACCCGTCGCGGTCTGGAAAAGACGCTGTTCCGGATCACGGTTGGTCTGGCGACGTCGTTCCTGGTGATCTGCATTCTGGCCGTTATCACCTACGATTAGCACGCGCCCGGCCCTGTGTGTAGGGCGTCTGCTGGGCGTCCAGTGATCGATGCAACGAATTTTCAGGGTGTTTTGCCTACCAGCAAAGCACCTTTTTGTTCTTTAATGAGGTGATGCTATGCTGCGTGGATTTCGTTGGCAGTTGGTGGCGCTGGTAGTGGCGATTGTCGTATTCGGAATCAGCCTGCTGACCCGGACCAGCGACCCGGTAGAATCGTCGCCAACATCTATGCCGACCGGCACCGCTACCACTGCCCTCGCACCGACGCCCGAGCCAGTCGCCGCCGTTGATGAAGCGCCAATCGACAATCAAAGCACCGACAACAATCTGGTCCGGCCAGCAAATGACGGTATTCCGACCTATCGTGAGGCACTGGTGGGCCGGGTGCAGCGTCTGAATCCGCTGCTGGCTGGCCTCAATCCGGTCGATGCCGACATCACGTCGCTGATCTTCGAAGGTCTGGTGCGTGTAAACGCCTACGGCGAACTGGTTCCGGCGCTGGCGGAGAGTTGGGTCGTCTCGTCCGATGGGCTGGAATACGTCGTCACCCTGCGCGACGATATTCTGTGGCACGACGGTATGCCGTTCACCAGCGTCGATGTTGAGTACACCATGTCGCTGTTGAGCGACCCGGACTTCCCCGGCCTGCCTCAAACCGGTGCCTTCTGGCGCACAGTCGAAACGCAGGTGATCGATGCGCACCGTGTGCGCTTCCGGCTGGCACAGCCGCTGGCCACCTTCCCGGAAGCATTGCGGATAGGCATTCTGCCATATCATGCTTTTGCAGGCACGCAGGCCAGTCAGCTTGTTGACCATCCGTTTAATCTGTCACCGGTGGGGACTGGCCCCTACCAGCTAGAGGCACTGCGGGCGGGTGATGGCCAGATTCGCGCGGTCGATCTGCGTGTAGCGCCGGTTTATCGCCAGCGTCCCGAAGGCGAAGACGGCTACGCCATCGAGCGTATCACTTTCCGTATATATGATGGGTTCGATGCGGCGCTCAACGCGCTGCGCGCGGGCGAGGTTGATGGTTACGCCGCCCGCGAGCGCAGTGACCGGCGCGCACTGATGGACCCATCCGGGCGGACGACGGCGCATACGGCCATCGGACCAGCGGTGGGTATGGTCATCTTCAACTGGACGGATGAAGACTTCTGGCTGTTCCGCGAGCAGCGCGTGCGACAGGCGTTGGTGCGCGGGTTGGATCGCGGTTCGGTGATCGACCGCCACCTGTACAATCTGGCGGTGCGCGCCGACAGTCCGATGCTGCCGCTTTCCTGGGCCTACGAGTATGACGGCCTAACGATCGCCTGGCCCGGCTACGATCTGGCGCTGGCACGCAGCCTGCTGGAGACGGTCAACATCCCCGAAGAACTGAGCGGCGAGCGGCGTCTGCGAATGCCACCACCTGCCGAAGTCACCGAAGAACCTGAAGCGGACGCCGGTGACGAAAACAATGGCGAAAATGGCGCCGCCACTGACGAATCCGGCGAAAACAATGGCGAAAATGGCGACACCAGCGAAGCAGAGGAAGCCGAGGAATACATCGACGAGTCCGGCGTGTTATTCGCTTTCACGATTCTGACGCCGGATGACCCGGCCCTGGTCAACGTCGCCCGCGAGATCGCCACTCAGTGGGCGCAGTTGAACCTGACGGTCGAGGTCGAGGCGGTTGACCTGCAAACATATCGTGACCGGCTGGAAAGCGGTGACTTCGACGTAGCACTGGTTGAGCTGTCGCAGGAAGGCAGCGCCGACCCGGATGTATACAGCTTCTGGCATGAGGGGCAGTATCCAGACGGCCAGAACTACGGCGGCGTCAACGACCGGGCGATCAGCGAGGCGCTGGAAAACGCGCGCAGCGATCACAACACGCTGCATCGCAGCGAGCATTACCGCCGGTTCCAGCAGGAATTCATCAACCGGGCAATTGCCATCCCGCTGTACTATCCGCTGTACACCTACGCGGTCTCCACCGCGATCCAGAATGTGCAGCTCGGCTTTGTCAGCGGGCCGCCGGATCGCTTTATCTCGCTGCGTGAATGGTCGATTCAGTAACCTAAAGCGTGCCTTCCTGCGCCAGGATGTCGCGCAGAAGCTGCTTGCGGGCGCTGCCGCCCAGCGTTTCGAGCCTGCGCACACCCAACGGGTCGATTTCCTCGCGCAGCAGTCGCAGTTCCCCGGCAGTAGGGGGCGGCGTCTCGCGCAGATCGGGACTGATCGCCAGTTCAAAGCCGGTTTTGGCCTGGATGCGCTCCACACTCACGCCGGAATGATAGCTAATCAGGCGCATCCGTCCCCCGGCCCAGTCAAACTGGCCCAGATCGGTGATGAGATAGCGCGGGCCGCTGCCGCGCCGCCGGGCAGGGTCATGGCCCAGGCCGCTAACAAAATCCACTTTTTCAACAAACGTCACCCGCGAATGACGCGGCACATACAGGTATACGTTTTCCGAATACGTGGTCACATCGGGGATGCCGCCCGTCCCTGGCAGGCGCATACGGGGACGGTTGTAATCGCGGCCAAAAGCGATGTTGTTGAAGTTACCGGCGGCGTCTACCTGCGCCGGGCGAAAAAACTCTTTCGGGTTGTAATTCGGCAGCAGATCGACCGCTGCCGTGGCAAAGCCGACATGAATCAGCGCCTTGCCCAGCCACAAATCCTCGACTCGCCCCACACCTAGCGGCGCCCACTCGCGGCAGATGCTCTGCCCGATGGCCGAAGCGAAACGCACATTGGGCGCGTGTGTGCACTGTGCCAGGATAAACCCAGCCAGCACCAGCGGCGTGTTGATGCCCTGCGCCAGCAGTTCGCCATCCTCGACCTGGCGGGCGATACACACAGAGATGAGTTCGTCGATGGTATACGACTCGGTCACGGACGGCCCCTCTGTTCTAGCGACGCTTTTTGCGACGTCGGTCGGATTTATGGCGCGGCCCCTTGCTGCCGTCGTCCATGCGTACCAGGCGCGGCTCAAAACAAGCGACAACCTCGACCAGATCGGCCTGGGCAGCCATCACCGATTCGATGTCTTTATATGCCTGCGGGGCTTCGTCCAGGTCGCCGCCGATGAGCTTCACACCGTGCGTTTCCAGGTAGCGACGCAGTTCGCTGCGCGTGATCGATTCTTTGGCGGCGCGCCGGCTGAGCTGGCGACCGGCACCATGCGCCGCCGAGTTGATGGCCTCGTCCAATCCCCTGCCCCGTACCACATAGCCGGGCGCCGTCATCGAACCAGGAATGACTCCCAGCACACCCTTACCGGCTGGTGTCGCGCCCTTGCGGTGGACGATCACCTCGCGCTGTGGCGTGTGGTAGCCCTTCGGCGCAGGGATTGTCTCTTTCCAGGCGTAATTGTGATGGTTCTCGACGACGGCCACCGGCTTCACACCAGCGATGCGGGACACGCGCTGGTGAATAATGTAATGGCAGGCCGAGGCGAAACGCCCGGCCAGTTCCATCGACTGCCAGTATTCCTGCCCGGCTTCCGAGTCGAGGGGCAGCCACGCCAGATGCTTTACGCTGCGATCCAGGTCGGGGCGCTGCTCCATCGCCAGCTTTGAGTACGTATCGGCGATGGTGTAGCCGACCCCGCGCGAGCCGCTGTGCGACAGCAGCGCCAGGTATTCGCCAGCGTCCAGGCTGAGTTCCGGCGCGGCCTGGGTCAGAGTCAGCACGCCCCACTCGGCGAAGTGATTGCCGCTGCCGCTGGTGCCCAGTTGAGCATATGCCTTGTCTTTGAGTGAGCGCAGCAGGCCGGTGGTATTCCAGGTGGGATCGTCGAGTACGTCATGGTCGGCGCGCTCCTCGCGCTTGTATTCACCACCAGCGCCGAACAGCGTGCCTTCAGTCAGTGCCTTCTCGAATTTCCCTGGCTGCTGCTTGAGAATCTTCGGCGACAGCGGAAACACCGACAGGCGCATGCGGCAGGCGATATCCACACCGACGGCGTAGGGAATGACCACACCTTCGGTCGCCAGCACGCCGCCGATAGGCAGACCGTAGCCGACATGCGCATCGGGCATGAGCGCACCGGCAACGCTGACAGGCAGGCGCATGGCGGCGTCCATCTGGTCGAGCGAGGACTGGTCGATATACTGCCGCCCCCAAACACGGTAGGGCAACGGTTCCGGGCGGAGATCGCTTTCGTGAGTCATGATTGATATGACACCTGACCTTACATTTCCATAACTATCATAAGGGCTTGCGCGCTGCGAATCAAGGCGAGATGGCGTGAGATCAGATATTGCGCAGTTCGCGAATATTCCGCAGCGAGGCGAATCCGGGCTTGCCGCACCAGAACATACGATCTACAATATACGGCATCACAGGTAACTCACGCAGAAAGGCGATACCAGCCATGCAGCGAGACGAACTGCGCGCATACTGCGCGTCACTCCCCGGCGCGGAAGAGACCTTCCCCTTTGATATGACAACGCTGGTGGTCAAGGTGATGGGCAAGATGTTCGCCCTCATCCCCACCGACCTGCCGCCCGACGAACCTGCCACCATCAGCCTAAAATGCGATCCGATCCACGCCGAACTGCTGCGTGAGCAGTACGCGGCGGTTCAACCCGGCTATCATCTCAACAAGCGCCACTGGAACACCGTCACCTGTGACGGTTCCATCCCGGACGCTGAGATTATGGAGATGATCGACAATTCGTACGATCTCGTCGTGCGCGGCCTGCCCAGGCGCGACCGCGAGACATTAGCCCAAATCAGCAACAGAGCCTAATGGGTTCTAAGGCCTTGCAAAAGCGCGCCAGCGTGCTATAGTGGTAGTCAAATCCAAATCTCAGGGGAGTCCGTGCCAACGGGCTGAGAGGGTGTGATAACGCCACACCGACCCTTGACCTGATCCGGATCATGCCGGCGTAGGGAGTTATAGCGCTAAGCGATGACACCGTCACCCCTACGAACACCAGGGGTGATTTTTTATCCCCCCGGCAACTTTGTTCGTACTGACCGAATCATAAGGAGCCACAGTCACATGAAACGCACGATTATGTTCTTACTGGCCCTGCTGCTGATCGTCGCGCCCGTTACGGCCCAGGACGACGACACGCTGGTGATCGTCACCTACGGCAGTTTCGCCATCAGTGAGGAAGTCCTGGAGCAGTTCGAAGAAGAGACAGGCGTCACCGTTCAGATTCTGCGGCTGTCCGACACCGGCAACGTCGTCAACCAGTCGATCCTCACCCGCGACAATCCGCTGGGCGATGTCATGTATGGCATCGACAACACTTTTCTCAGTCGGGCGCTGGATGCTGATCTGTTTATCCCTTACGAGTCGCCCATGCTGGAAAACGTGCCAGACGAGCTGCAACTGGACGCGGACGAGTTCTACGTGACACCGGTGCAGTACGGTGACGTATGCCTCAACTACGACCGCGCCTACTTCGCCGAGAACGAGCTGGACGTACCACAGAGCCTGGAAGACCTGACCCTTCCCGCCTACCGCGATATGCTCGTTGTACAGAATCCGGCGGCGTCCTCACCGGGGTTGGCTTTCCTCATCGCCACCATCGCCGTGTTCGGTGAGGATGGCGACTACACCTACCTCGACTACTGGGCCGACCTGACCGCCAACGGCGTGCTGGTCGTCGATGGCTGGTCGGAAGCGTATTACAGCGAATTCACCGCCACCGGCGAGGGCACCTACCCGCTGGTTGTCAGCTACGCCAGCAGCCCGCCCGCCGAGGTCTTTTTCGCCAGCGAGGAGCTTGACGAAGCGCCAACCGGCGCCATCATCGCCGACGACACCTGCTTCCGCCAGATCGAATACACCGGCATTCTGCACAACGCCGCTAACGTCGAGGCGGCCCAGCAGTTCATCGACTTTACACTGAGCCTCACCTGGCAGGAAGACCTGCCGCTGCAGATGTTCGTGTTCCCGGTCCATGCCGAGGCCGAACTGCCGGACGTGTTCGCTGAATACGCCGAAATACCGGAGAACCCGGTCGTTATCGATTACCGGGACATTGACGAAAAGCGCGAGGAATGGATCGAGGCCTGGACCGACGTCGTCCTGCGATAATGGTGAATCGGATGCTGCGAGGGGCCGGCTTCGGCCTGCCCCTCATCCCGTTGATCTTCCTGGCGGTCTTTTTCTTCTACCCGCTGGCGTCGATCATGCTGCTCAGTCTGGCCCCGGAAGGCCGCCCGGACCTGAGCGCCTTCAATGCCGTGCTGAGCACGCGCCGTTACCTGGATACGCTGTGGTTCACCACCTGGCAGGCGCTGCTGTCAACACTGCTGACTATCAGCCTGGCGCTGCCGGGCGCGTATGTGTTCACGCGCTTTCGCTTTCCTGGCAAATCGCTGCTGCTGTCGCTGGCCACGCTGCCCTTCGTGCTGCCGACGGTGGTCGTGGCGGCGGCCTTTACGGCGCTGGTGGGACCGCGCGGCGTGGTCAACGAAGGGCTGATGTCGCTGTTGGGCATGGAGTCGCCGCCGTTGCAGCTTCAGCGCACATTGACGCTGATCCTCATCGCCCATGTGTTTTATAACTACGCTGTCGCCCTGCGCATGATCAGCGGCTACTGGGCCAACCAGAGCACCCGCATCGAAGAAGCGGCGCGCGTCCTCGGTTGCAGCGGCTGGCGGCTGTGGTGGGAAGTCCGCCTGCCCGTGCTGAGGCCGGCCATCCTGGCGGCGGCGGTGCTGGTGTTCATCTTCACATTTACCAGCTTCGGCGTGATTCTCATCCTGGGCGGCCTGCGCTATGCCACGCTGGAAGTCGAGATTTACCGCCAGTACAACACGTTCCTCAACCTGCCGGTGGCGGCGGCGCTGTCGCTGGTGCAGATCGGCTCCATGTTTGCCATGATGATCGTCTACACGCGCCTGCAGCGCGGCATTGTCGTCGATTTACAGAGCGCCCAGCAGGTGGCCCGCAAGCCACGAAGCCGCTGGGACTACACGCTGCTCGGCGCAAACCTGCTGGTGATGGTGGTGCTGTTGTTCGCGCCGCTGCTGGCGCTGGTCCACCGGGCACTGACTGTGGGCGGTGGCCTGACGCTGACCCACTTCAGCGGGCTGGGCGAGAATCCGCGCGGGTCGGTGCTGTTCGTGCCGCCAGTCATCGCCGTGCAGAACTCGCTGATCTTCGCACTGGTGACAACGCTTCTGGCG
This sequence comes from uncultured Anaerolineaceae bacterium, assembly GCA_964639225.1. Lineage (GTDB taxonomy): Bacteria > Chloroflexota > Anaerolineae > Aggregatilineales > Phototrophicaceae > CAZXCK01. Next base: position 85,905 of record CAZXCK010000003.1, read on the forward strand.
GTGTCGCTCGGCGTGCTGACGGCTTATCTGCTGTCACGCCAGCGCGGACGGGGACGTCTGTCCCTGACAAGCTGGCTCGACCCGTTATTCATGCTGCCACTGGCGACCAGCGCCGTTACCCTGGGTTTTGGTTTTATCATCTCGCTGGACAGGCCGCCACTGGACCTGCGCTCGTCGCGCATATTGATCCCGCTGGCGCATACGCTGGTCGCCATGCCGTTCGTTGTGCGCAGTGTGCTGCCGGCCCTGCGCAGCATCGCGCCCAACGTACGCGAAGCCGCCAGCGTATTGGGTGCGCCGCCCTGGGCCGTGTGGCGCTACATCGACCTGCCGCTCATCAGCCGGGCGATTATCGTCGGCGCGACCTTCGCCTTTACCGTCAGCATGGGTGAGTTCGGCGCGTCGCTGTTTGTCGCCCGGCCCGATACGCCCACCATGCCCATCGTCATCTTTCGCCTGCTGGGCCAGCCGGGCATCGCCAACTACGGCCAGGCGATGGCCATGAGCGTCATTTTGATGGCGGTATGCGCGGCGGCTTTTGTCCTCATCGAGCGCCTGCGCCGCGCCGGAGTGGGAGAGTTCTGATGCTACACGCGCAAGATATCACCGTATCGTTTGACAAAACCGCCGTGCTGCGCGGCGTTGATCTGCGCGTGGAGCCAGGCGAGATCGTCTGTCTGCTGGGACCGAGTGGCTGCGGCAAGACGACGCTGCTGCGTGTTATCGCCGGACTGGAACACGCCGACAGCGGCAGCGTTTACTTCCAGGACCAGCCCATCGACCGCACGCCAGTCCATGCGCGCGGCTTCGGCCTGATGTTCCAGGATTTCGCCCTGTTCCCGCATATGGACGTCGCTCGTAATGTGATGTTCGGCCTCAAAATGCAGGGGATGCCCAACCAGCAGCGCGAAGATCGCATGAGCGAAGTGCTGCAACTGGTAGGGTTGGCCGGTTTCGAAGCGCGTGAAGTGACGCAGCTCTCCGGCGGCGAACGCCAGCGGGTGGCATTGGCGCGCAGCCTGGCCCCAAATCCACGCCTGCTGATGCTCGACGAGCCGCTCGGTTCCCTGGATGCCAACCTGCGCGACCGGCTGGTGATCGATCTGCGCGCCATTATCAAGCGTGTGGGCCTCAGCGCCATCTACGTAACACACGACCAGCACGAGGCGTTCGCCATCGCCGACCGCATCGCCATCATGAACGCCGGGCGCATCGAGCAGATCGGCACGCCGCAGCAGCTCTACCGCCAGCCGGGGACCGTGTTCGTCGCTCGTTTCCTGAGTCTGAACAACATTGTGCCTGTCCTTAAGGTGAGCGGCGCAGCCGTCACAACGGCCATCGGCACATTCGAACTGAGCGAGCCACCAGCCGACGGTGACGGCGAGTTGCACCTGCTGGTCCACCCGGACGGTCTCTCAGCAGCGCGAGACGAACACACCGGCGTTCTGGAAGGCAAAGTGATCGAATGCGTATTCCAGGGCAGCGCCTATCGTCTGCGCGTGGACCTGGGTGATCATGTTGAGTTTGAGTTCGACCAACCAGCAGCGGGAAATCATATCCCGTGCGACGGCGACACCATCACGCTGTACTACGATCAGAGCGCGCTGCAGCTCCTGCGTTAACTGTTGGCTTTCTCCACGTCGATCATCATCTCGTACTGCGCCAGTTTTTCCTCGTAGCCCAGCGCCTGTAGCAACGGCCAGGCCGGGTCGTCCTCGCCGAGATTCACCAGACGGCAGATGGCATTCGGGAAGCGATGGTGCAGCGTCGCCATTAGCGCGCTGAAGGCTTGTTCGCGCCCCGGCCTGAACGCCACGTCCAGCAGATTCAGCACCTCATCCCATTCGTAGCCGATGGTGTAAGCCAGTAGCTGGCCACTCTCGTCCTGCGTCCAGGCATGGATACCCTGTGCGACGTATTGCAGGGACTCGCGTTGGCGCTGCCAGGGATTGGCCACTGGATGAAACGAGTCGTAATAGCGCAGCACGGTGGCGGCAGCGGACTGGCGCACCGCAACTGATGGTTCGGGTGCGGGTGGCAGGTCCTCGCAGCCGATGACCAGCAGCCGTCGCTGGACACGAAAGCCGATGCTCTCGTACAGCGTGCGCGCGGCGATGTTGTCCTCGATAACCTCAAGCTGCACAGTTTCCAGGCCCAGACCGCGCGCGTTGTCCAGCAGATCGGCCATCACCTGCCGGGCGATACCACGTCCGCGATGCGACGGAATCACACCGACTCCGCCCACCCAGCCACGCCGGTCACGCACACCCAGAAAGCCAAAGCCGACGATGTGTTCACCGTCCAGTGCCACCCGCGACGCCGCGTAATCAACCGAGGTCTGCGCGTAACTGCGCTGGAGCTGGTCCTGCGTCAGGCGCATGGGGATGAAATAGTCGTTATAGGCGCTGTTGAAGGCCGCCGTCAGCGCCGCCAGGTCGATCTGCGCGGCGGGTACATAAATAACAGGCATGGACGGGCTACCCGTCCGCCCGGCTGGGCGGCGCGTAGACATCCACACGAAAGGCGCTGGTGGTCATCACCGGCTGCGATGGGTCGTCGTAACGACTGCGGGCTACCGCCTCGATGGCCGCCGCGCCGCGCTCGATCTCGTCGTCGGTCATCGTCCACGTCGATGACCACAGGCGCTGCCGGAAGGCTTCGACGATTTGCAGCGGCACGAACTTATGGGCGAAGCGGTGCTCATGAGTTGCCGCCTGTCGCCGCCAGCCCATCTGATCCAGCGCCTCGAAATGCCGGTCCCAGTCCGACGAGCGATGATTAGGGGTGCGCAGCGCCGCCATTTCCTTGTCCGTCTGGTTTTTGCCGTGCAGCAGGGGCGCGCCTGGTTTGAGCACGCGCTCAAGCTCGTTGATGACGCCTTCCAGGTTTGCCACCAGATGGAACACATGCACCACCACCACCGCGTCGAACGTGTCCGCCGGGAACGGCAGTCGGCTGGCGTCGGCCAGCGAGAGGTGAATCGACTCGCCGTTCTGCTTGGCGCGCAGACG